>JAKQOD010000493.1 GCA_029565465.1 Deltaproteobacteria bacterium | reverse complement strand
GTTTTCACCCGACCACGACACCTTTCGCAGCAGCTTTCGCCAGTTCGTCGACCGTGAAATTCGCCCACATCAAGCCGCCTGGCGCGAAGCCGGGCAAGTCTCGCGCGAGCTGTGGCGCAAAGCCGGTGCGCAAGGGTTCCTCGCACCGTGGCTCGAAGAAAAATGGGGCGGCCCCGGCGGCGACTTTTTGCATTCGGTCATCATCATCGAAGAACTCGCTAACGCGTACGAAAGTGGATTCGCAGCGTCGCTACACTCCGACATCGTGGTGCCCTACATCCACAGCTACGGCACCGACGAGCAACGCAGCCGCTGGTTGCCCAAACTCGCTTCGGGCGAGTTCATTTCCGCCATCGCGATGACCGAACCTGGCACCGGCTCTGACCTTGCTGCGCTCGCCACCACCGCTGTCAAAGCCGGCGACGACTACATCATCAACGGGGCCAAAACGTTTATCTCCAACGGCCAACTCTGCGACATCTGCATTGTCGCTGCCAAAACCGACCCTGACCCGAACAATGCCCACCGCGGCATTTCGCTGTTCGTGGTCGAAGCTGGCACGCCAGGCTTTAGCAAAGGCAAAAAGCTCGAAAAAATGGGCATGGCGTCGCAAGACACCTCGGAATTATTCTTCGACAACTGCCGCATTCCAGCAAGCAATCGCATTGGCCCCGAAGGCGCTGGCTTCATGATGTTAATGCAAAAACTTGCGCAAGAACGGCTCGTGGTCGCCGCTGGCGCCTTAGCGTGCGCCGAACAAGTGTTGCGCGACACCATCGTCTACACCAAAGAGCGCAAAGCGTTTGGCAAGCCGATCAGCAAATTCCAAAACACTCAGTTCAAACTCGTCGATTGCCAAGCCAACGTTGAAGTCGGCCGCGCCTATGTTGATCAAGTGATTGCTAACCACCTCAAAGGCAAACAGCTGATCAAAGAAAGCTCCATCGCTAAGTTCTGGGTGACCGATATGGCGCAAGAAGTCGTCGATATTTGTCTGCAGTTCTTTGGTGGCTATGGCTACATGTTGGAATACCCGGTGGCGCGCGCATTCATGGATGCACGGGTGCAACGAATCTATGCAGGCACCAACGAGATTATGAAAGTAATCGTCGCCAAACAGATGGGCCTGTAACCTCGCGAATCGTAGCAACGCGCTTGTCGCCGGCTAGCTGCAGCGCTACGGTTGCGCGCATGAAACTCGACGCGCGGCTTGGCCTGTTCGTAACACTCGTCGCCGTCTTCATCACGTGCCTCATCGTCGGTGATATAACTGGCGGCAAGCTAACCTCGGTGCACATGTTCGGCCGCGAGTGGCTGTTCTCGGTGGGCCTACTGGCGTTCCCAGTCACATTCATTCTGACCGATATTCTCAACGAGTTTTACGGCCAAAAGGTCACGCGCCAAGTGACGTACATCGCGTTTGCCATGGTCGGCCTCACCTTTGCCACCATCTATGCGTCGGCTGCGATGCGTTGGTCGTCGCTATCGCTGAGCCCCGATTGGCAAGGCGTTAAACCGCACGACTTTGACGTAGTCTTCACCCAGGCCACCCGCATCCAGCTTGCGTCGATGGTTGCATTTCTCGTTGGCAACCTGATCGACATCAAAGCGTTTCACGTCATCAAGAAATACACCGGCGAGCGCTTGTTATGGCTACGCGCCACTGGCTCAACCGCAATTTCGCAGCTGGTCGACACCGCAGTGATCAGCGCCTTGGTGTGGGGCACTAAAATCACGCTATCCGACTACGTGACCGTGGTGGTGACGTCGTATGTCATCAAGCTATTCGCTGCGATCGTTGTCACGCCAATCATCTACGGGCTGCACGAACTGCTCGAACGCCGCTTTGGCATCGAGCCAGTTCATGCCACCGAGGCTGATGACACACCGTCAGCAAAGGCGCGCGACGACAAACCGTAGTTACTTGGCCGGTGCAGCAGTCGGTGCTGCTGCAGCCGGTGCGGCAACTGGCACCATCTTCGCCATCACATAGCGCTTCTTGTCTAAAAAGCGCTTCGCTGCGGCTTTGACGTTGTCATTTGTGATGCGGTCGAGCAGTGGCTGCACATTGAGCATCAACGCTGGGTCATCGCCGTACATAAACGCTTGGGTCAGGCCCGCCACCCACGCGCCGTTTTGCACTAGCTGCGCTTCGTGGCCACGGATATAGATCTGCTTCACCTTGTCGAGGTTCTCAGCGGTGGTGCCATCTTTTTGCATGGCAGCGATCGCATCGAACGTCGCTTTCAGCAGCGCATCGAGCTTGTCGGGCGCGCAACCAAAATCGACGGAGAACTGCCGTGCTTCATAGGCGCCACGCGAAATCGAACCACGTGCGCCAACGCCATAAACGCCACCCATGTCTTCGCGCAGGATTTCGCGCAAACGAATGCCGAGCACTTCGCTCAAGATCTGCATGTCGTATTTATCCGTGCGCGTCCATTTCTGATCACCGACGAAGCGCAAACGCACGCGAGCTTTAGGCTCGGTGCCAAGCTGCCAGGTCTTGTCGACGATGCCTGGCGCGTAGCGCACCTTACGATCGACTTCTTTGTCGAGACGTTTGCCTGCGCTCGGCAAGCTTGCGATGTATTTCTCAACCAGTGGCCGGATGCTTTCCGGCGTCACATTGCCAACGATCACAAATGTAAAATCGGCAGCGTTGCTAAAGCGCTTGGCATAAAAAGCCATGGACTTGGCATAGTCTGATTTTTCCAGATCGGCTTCAACGACGGGACGAGCGCGCAGGTTGTTCTTGAACCACAGCGCGGTTGATTCGCGACCGAACACCGTGTTTGGGTCACGCAACTGCTCGGCCAACCCGGCCTTGGTGTTGGTTTTCCAAATTGCATATTCCGACGCATCGGAGCGCAGCGCCGTCATGTTGAGGTACAGCAACTGCATCGCGGTTTCGAGGTCTTGCACCGACGACGAAGCGCTAACCGCCGATTGCGTATCGCTGAGATACGTATCAACATTGAGCTGCTTGCCAGCGAGGATTTTACCCAGCGTGATCGAGTCATATTGGCCCAGGCCGCCAAGGCCAACCACTTGGTTAGCAAAGCGCACCGCTGGATATTCAGCATCGGTTGCCATCGACACCCCCCCTGCCGCAAAGCCAGCAATCGTGATGCTGTCTTTTTCAAACGTAGTTGGCTTGATCACCACGCGTGCACCGTTGCTCAACTGCCATTCCGTGATGCCAAGCGCTGCATCGTAGGTCTTGGTGTTGGCAATCGTGCCCGCTTTGAGCTGTGCAGCACCTGGAAACAATTCGCCCGTCACCGCTTCTTCGCCCCATGGTTCGAGCTTAAGTTGCTGCACCGACGCCAAAATGCTCTTGATCTGCGCTTCGGTTGGCAGCGGTTTGCCGTCGGGACCGTTAACGATCACGGCCCGCGACGCATCGCCGCCCCACGTTTTGACCAAATCGTTGATCTCAGCGACAGTGATCTTAGGCAGATATTTCTTCGCCAGCGCGGCTTCCGCATCACGACCCGACATCATCTCGCCTTCGAAGAAATTGCGAGTAATTTCATCGGCAAATTCCGAACCGTCATTGGTATCAGCGTTGGTCGCCGATTGCTCGATTGCGCGTTGGAACGTTTTCTTGGCGCGATCAAATTCGCTTGCCGTGAAGCCAAACTGCTCGGCGCGCCGCACTTCGGTGAACAAAACACGCAACGCGTCTTCGGCTTTACCCGGCTTAGCCGCAGCGATGCGAACCATGCCGTCAACCTCACGCACGAAGCTGCCATTGCTCGACGCGGCAAACAAAAATGGCGAGTCTGCGCGCTTGGATACTTCGCGCAAGCGTTCGCTGAGCATCGCGTTATACAGCTGTTCAGCGACGGTGCGGCGATAGGCATTGCCCGTCGCTTCTTCGCGGTGCGCTTGCATGTTGTACACGCTCACTGACGTTGCGGGCATTTCTTTATCGGTGGCAATGCCGATGCGCATGCCGTTGGCGGTTGGCACGCCAGCGGGGGTACGCGGCCGTGCGCTCGCTGGATTGGTCAACGACGCAAAGCGGTCATTGATCATCTTTTCAATTTCATCGACTTTCACTTCACCAACGACAATCACCGCCATCAAGTCAGGCCGGTACCAGTCTTTGTAGTAGCGATACAAAACATCGCGCGGCGCTTTTTGGATAATCTCAGGCAAGCCGATGGTATTGCGGGTGGCATATCGCGAGCCGGCAAACATCACCGCCGATGACTTGTCGAACAACCGCGCTTGCGCGCCACGGCCCAAGCGCCATTCTTCGAGGACAACGCCGCGCTCTTTTTCAACTTCGGCTGGGTCAAACGTGACATTGCCAGCCCAATCGCGCAAGATGTCGAGGCCTTTGGCGACAAATTGTTGACCGTCGGTCGGGACTTCAAGTTGATATACGGTTTGATCGAAACTGGTGTAGGCGTTGAGGTCAGCGCCGAACTTCATGCCGATCTTTTCGATGTAGTCGACGATCGCGCTCTTGGGGAAATTCTTGG
>JAKQOD010000592.1 GCA_029565465.1 Deltaproteobacteria bacterium | reverse complement strand
GTCCGACGACGGCTATCAATACTCGACGGCCAAGATCACTGAGTACAAATACTTCGACGTGCCAACGTTCGGCGGCACACCGGTGCCAGCGTCGATGACGACGTACAAGATCATCGAAGCCACGTTTACGGCGTGGACCGGTGCTACCGCAGCGACCGGCACCGTTGCAACAGTGCGCTCCGACTACGACGGCAGTGGCCGGCTCACCCGCACGGTGCAACTCGCCAATGGCGCGGCTGCCGCCAATGCCGTGACGAGTTATTTGTACGGCAACGACGGCAAGTTGATTTCGGTTAGCACCCCTGACCCAACGCTCAATACCAGCGCGCAAGTTACCACCACGTATTCGTTTGACAGCATCGGCCGGCCAACCGGGATGCGCTTGCCGGACAATGCGGTGGCCGCGAATCGCAGCGGTGTTGACATGGCGTACGACGGCCGCACCAGCACCACGACCGAAGTTGTTGGCGCTGCGGGCAAACCTGCACCGGTCTCGCCGGACCTGCCAACGCCAGTGGCTTCAACCGTGAGCACCGTCGACGATTTCGGCCGGTTGATCACTGTGACCGAGCGCCGCGCCGAAACTGGACCAGGGCAGTGGGCGACGACGCAATACACATACAGCCCACGCAACGAAATGGCGACGATCACCGAGCCGCAAGGCATCGTGACCACGCTAGTGCACGATTTTGCGGGCCGCCGCACGTCGATCAATCGCGACGGCAAGGTGTGGAATTACACGTACGACAAAAACGGCAACATGCTGGCAGAGCAAGTGCCGTATCCGTCGGGCGCGTTGGCGGCGGACTACACGAACTTGCAAACGTATGACGCGCTGGATCGCGCAGCGACGAAAACGATTGGGAAGCGTAACCTGGCGCCATCGGACCAAACGCTGTTCGCTTCGCAGGTCTATAAATTCACGTGGGATGTCGGTGGTAATCGCACCGGGCGGTTGAAGGATGTGGCGATTGCGGCGACCAATCCGGCGAGCCCGAGTATTGTGATTCAATCCAATTATGACGCGTTAGGTAACCGCACCAACACGATCCAAACGTTGAACATCGCGGGGTTTCAATCACTGCAACGGCAGTTTGGGCAAACCTATACGCCGCACTTTGGTCCACGCATCACCAAGTTTAACGATGTGTTTGGCGTTAACGCGACCTCGACGCAAACCTACTATGACGGCCGCGGGATGCCGAAGCGGATTGATTTGAACCGTACCGTGGGCGCGGCTGCGCAACAGATGGCAGTGCAAACCCGCAACGTTGCCGGCTTGGTCACCAAGCGCCGGACGGATCAGTTGGCTGCAACCGGCACGATGCCGTGGGTCGAAAGCAACTGGGTCTACGACTCGCTCGGTCGGCCGCTTTCGCAAACGGTGCAAAACGGCGCGGGCGCCAGCACGGTGCAAGTGGCTAAGCAACAGTTGGCCTACTACGGCACCGGCGATGTGAAGCAGTTGATTCACACCCTCGGTGCATCGAATACCAAGACGTTTAACTTTGAGTTCGATGCGCGGCATCAACTTACGCGGGTCAAAGCCGGCACGGCGTTTGATAGTACGTACACGTTTGGCGACCCAGCGTTGGCGGCCGTGACGCCTGGCAACAGCGGCCGCTTTACCAAGGTGAAGATCGCCGCGAACACGGCGCTGCCAGGCAGCGATGTGAAGCCACGCGAAGTGAACTATGTGTACGGCACCGGCGGTGCAGCTGGGGTCGACAAAGAAGCTGTCACCACGCTCACCAACGCCGTCGGTGGCGCCACGTTTGCGAGCTATGAATATGATTCGGCAGGAAATCAGACCTCGCGCACGTACACCGCTGGCAACGAGCGTTGGGATTATGTGTATGACGGCGAAGATAGCCTGCGCCGCGTGACCAGGAAGGTTGCCGGTGCGGTGAGTGGCTCGGAAGAATATTGGTACGACGAAAGCGGCGGGCGTATGGCGATTGTGTATCGCAATGCTGCCGGCGTGAAGGCCGGCTTGCGTTGGTTCATCGGCGGGACGGAGGCGTATTACACCGCAGGTGGCACGGGTGCGAACACCGCGACGCTGAGCAAAGTGTATTCACATCCATCGCTCGGCACGCCGGTGGCGCGTGTGGAACGAACGAGTGACGCCGTAACGAAGGTTGAGTATCAGTTCCACGGCTTGGCCAGTAATACGTTGGCCGCGGTCGCGAGCGATGGCACCGTGAATACAAGCTTTGTATATGCGCCGTATGGCGAAGTGGTGGAGGCGACGGATGGTGGCGGTGGTGTTGGGGCAGGGAAGAACGCTCACCGTCGACGGATTACGGATAAGTATGTTGATGAGATTGGTGGGCTGACGTATTTCGGCGCGCGGTATTACGACGGCGTGATGCTGGGGTGGACGCAAGGTGATCCGTTGTATCGGTTCCAGCCGGATCGTGCGTGGGTGGAGCCAAGGAAGGGGAATTTGTACCAGTATGTGCTGGCGAATCCGGTGAGGTATGTGGATCCGGATGGGCGGCTTACGTGGGACGAATATAGGAATATTGCAGCGGCGGCTGCATGGGAGTCGACGAAAACTTTGGCGAAACGAGTAGCTCTGCCAATTGCTGCGGCGGCGATCCTCGATGATTTGACAGGCGGCCCGATCGACATTGAAAAACTTATCGAGAACAATCGGCCCCAACCCCAACCATTGGCGCCAGTGGACACCGCACCGCCACCACCAAGCACCACGCTTGAAAAACCTCCAGCGACACCGATGGAGCCACCGGCACAACCTGCACCAAAGCCCGCACCGACGAAAGCGGCGGAACATACCAAAGGGGCTCGGAAGTCAACGGAACAGAAGCACCAGGATGCGGAGACCCGCAGAGGAAAGGATCAAGGCGGCGAAAAAGCTGATGCGAATCGACGTCCGAAACGGCAACGTCCGCCAGGGCATCGGGGCCCTTGGCCACCACCAAAACCACAACCGCAAGTTCCACCTGCGGCGCCGGCTCCTGAGCCGCCTGCCGTTGAAACTGAAGCATCGACACCGGTGACTTTTCCGAAGCCAGACAATACCGTAGAGGTACAGGTAACACCGCTATGAGCCAAGTCAACGACTACTATGAGCCCTTTGATCGCGCATTGCCACTTGTGTATGAGGGGGGCTTTCCCCGAACTATCCTATCTCTCTATCGGATAGGTGCCGAAGCCGGGGATGCACTTTCACAATATGCGCTTGGTAGCCTATACCTCCATGGCAACAAGGAGATGGGAATCAAAGTCAACACGAAAATGGCAATCGCTTATTTTCGCAAAGCTGCACGAACTCAATGCCGGGCTATGTTTGACATGGGTGTTGCATATGCGGCGGGTAACGGCGTAAAGAAGAACCAACGTACCGCTTTTGCTTGGTTCTCTAAGGCCGCTGCAAACGGCAGCATTCATGCAAAGCTTGAAGTAGCCCGACGAAAAATTTTCGGTGAGGGCACATCGCGCAATATTAAACAGGGCCGAAAGTTGGAACGTTCAGCATCTGCGCAGCTGGCGGCGTTCAATGCGTGTTTGAACAAACCGGAACCGGGCGCCTGAACGTACCTGTTAACGTACCAGACCGGAACGGGGGGCCTGAACGGGCACCTCGAATCTGAGGGCCGGGCACAGGGCAGAAATGGCCGCCAGCACATTTTGGGCGTGGCGACGGCGATGTGTGCCTGTTGGCGGCACATGCCTATGCGCAACACGACCAGGCCGCCCTTTGGAGGGCAGCCTGATGGCGTAACGCTGAAATTTTCAGGTTCAGATTCGAGGCAAAACGTGGTCGCGCGAGCGCTAGTTCACGCGCACGCGCGGTGGCGGTCTTGCGGCGGGCGGCTCGGGGCCGACGAGGTGCCGCATAAAGACGGTGCCGACGGGGAAATTGGGAGCGACAGCGCCGGCGAGCCAGCGCAGGCGCGCGGCGGCGTGCTCGGCAAGAAATACCTTGTCCCGCTGCAAAGCTTCGACGCGATACCAGGT
>JAKQOD010000584.1 GCA_029565465.1 Deltaproteobacteria bacterium | reverse complement strand
CCGGCCGCGATTGGCTGCTGCGCCGCTGCGATGCACGCGGCCGCTTGGGCGACTGCGAAATTGCCACCCACGGATTGTTGGCAGCAAGCCTTGGCGGCACAAGCAGCGGTGAACGCGCGTGGCAAATGCTTACCAGCATCGAACTCTCGGTCGAAGTACATCCTGCCATTCGCGAACTTGTCGGTGAGTATTTGGCCGTGGCAGCTGCGCAGCGCGAAGACTGGCTGGCGTTGGTCGACTTTGCGCCCGAAGCGTGGCCGGCTTCGCCGCTGCGATTTTTGCTCGAAGGCATCGCGGCACGCTGCCGTTGGCAAGCCGGGCTTGATTCGGCAACTCCGCCGGCACCGCGCGAGCTGTGGGCGCGTTGGATCATGGCACCATATCGTCGGGCAACGTGGCCGCTGGTGCAGCGCGCGCTAGCCGCTCGCACGGACCGTGGCACCAGCAATGATGGCACCAGCGCCGCAGCCGCCACCGTCACCGCCGCAACCGAAGCGCCTGCAGCGCAATCGCCCGTGCAACAAGCCGTGCAACAGCTCACTGTTGTTGCAACGGTGCGGTCAACCAATGAGCTGCAACGGGTCGCCGAAATTTGCCACACTGCACTTACGGCTCCCGCAACGTTGGCGTGGCTACAAGATCGACACGTCGTCGCTGGTGCCCATGGGCCCGCGCAGGTCCATATCACACGCATCACCGCTGCGATTGCCGATGCGCTTGCGATTTGCGCCAAGACTCATGCGTTGCAAGTGCCCTCGCTGCCATCTGGGCTGCTGGCCACGGAACTCGCGTTGCGGCTGCGCCACGGCACCCTCGACAGCCTTGAAGACGACTTTGACCGCTGGGCCGAACAATGCCAACAAGAACAATCCGCGCCGCTGATCACACAGTGGCGTACGTTCGTAGCGCTCAAACACGCATATCAAAACGCCACCGCCATCGGCGGCGTGAGCTTGCAGCGGTTAGCATTTCCCAAAGTGTTTCACGCTGGCAATGCAGTGGCGGCGATGTGGTGGAACAAGCGCGATGAATACGTCGCTTCGCACGCGGTCTCGTTGTGGCTGCTCCAAGAAGCCCTCCGCGTTGGCGATGCACAAGCCATCGAATTGGGTCGCAAGAACTGTTCGCTTGCCGTCAATACACGAACCGGCGTCGTACGCAGCTAAACGCTGGCTTAACGCCCTTGCACGAACGACGTAATTTTCCAACTGCCCGAGCGTGCCGACAACGTCAAGCGCCAATCGCGATAGCCCGCATCGGCCGCGGCAGCTGGACAAATGACTGCGTTGTTCGCCGCTGGGCCGCACCCCGCATCGATAGCTTTGCGCATGGCTTCGAGCACTGAGCCATCAGCTTGCCACATCGCAAACGCGGTATCGCCGCTTGGGCTAGCGCCCAAGCTCCACTCGGCTTCGTTGTCGATCAAGGCACGCAAACTGTCGTAGGCGCGAACATTGAGCGTATCGACGATGGCCGCGAGTAACGTTGCAGCCGGGGGCGGCACGTTGGCAAATTTGCTAGCGTCGGTTTTCTTTGGCTCTTCGCCAGCCGGGGCTTGCGTTGGCGGACTTAAGTCCTTCACCGCGACCGACTTTAGCCGGCGATAAATCTCAACCGTTAAAGCATCAACACGGCCCGGCAACCAAGCCGGCAATGCAGCGCCGTGCAATTCGTTTGGCACGGCCATGCCTGGGTCCCATTCGGACGCATGGCCAATGACGCGAACGCGCCACGGCCGGCCGCCGACCACCGAAACGTCAAAACGTACAAAATACCGCTTGTAAACGCCGCGTGGTGCAGCGGCCATGCCGGTACCGTTATTCGGTTGACCGGAGGTATTGCCGAAGCCTTGAGTGGTGGCGCTAAGTTGGGCAGCGCGTGGATCTTCGGATTGGTTTTGAAACCGCACCGGATGCCACGCCGTGTGAATCGCACCTTTTGCGGCGTCTTCTTGATAATTGGCGTAGCTCTTCTGGACGCCTTTGATGACAGCGCCGTAAACAATCGCGAATTCGGCGTCATACAGCGAACTCTTGGCTCGCCGGACTTCGGCTTGATCGAGGCAGCCAGTGCTGAGCAGGAAAGTGATCGCAGCAAGCGCCGCGACAGCTCGCGAACGCCAAACGGGAATGCTAGGTTGCTGGTCGTTAACCATGACTAAAGCACGCAATAGCACAGCGGTGGCGGCCCCGGCTACCCGGAACGTAGCGCAGCTCGTTCGTGCGCTAGCCGACACCTGGCCCGAGGCCACCTGCGAGATCGATCACATCAACGCATACCAACTCTTGGTCGGCACCATTTTGGCCGCCCAGTCGACCGACAAGCGCATCAATATGATCACGCCAGCCTTGTTTGCGAAGTATCCCAACCCGCGCGCGCTGGCCAACGCCGATCAAGCCGAGCTCGAAGTGCTAATTCACTCGTCAGGCTTTTTCCGAGCCAAAGCCAAAAGCTTGTTGGGCATGGCGCGCGCTGTGGTTGCGAATCACAATGGCGAGATTCCGCGCACCATGGCCGAGCTCGTTAAGCTGCCCGGCGTTGCCCGCAAGACGGGCAACGTTGTATTGGGCACGGCGTTTGGCATCGCCGACGGTATAGTGGTCGACACGCATGTCACGCGGCTGGCGTTCCGACTGGGGCTAACCAAACAAACTGACGCTGTGAAGATCGAGCAAGACCTATGCGCGCAACTTCCCAAGAGTGAATGGATCTCATTTGCGAACCGGATTATTTGGCACGGCCGACGAGTGTGTCATGCCCACAAACCGGCCTGTGGAGAATGCACGCTTGCGCCGCACTGCCCAAGTGTGGAAATGCCGACGGCGGCCAAAGCGCCGGCTAAGGCCAAACCCAAGGCCGCTGCCAATAAGCGTAAAGCACGATGACGGCCGACGTTGTAACCATCGGTCGCCGCCCTGCGCCTGGCGCAGCTGGACCGTCACGGACCAGCCTTCGCCGCAGCGACGTCGACGAAGCGACGTGGATGGACTGGCGTTGGCAACTTCGCAACATGCTAACGACCGAAGCCGAACTTGACGGGCTGATCAACCTGGCGCCGCAAGAGCGCGCTGGTTTTGCCGCCAGTCAGTCGCTGTTCCGCGTTGGCGTCACGCCGTATTACGCGTCGCTCATGGACCGGGACAACCCGGCCTGCCCGATTCGGTTACAAGCGATTCCAAGCCCGCACGAAGCCAACATCCGCGACGAAGAATTGCGCGATCCGCTGGGCGAAGACACCCATAATCCAGTCAAAACGGTGGTGCACAAGTACCCCGACCGCGCGCTGTTTTTGGTCGTAGATCGCTGCGGTATTTACTGTCGGCATTGCAATCGGCGCCGGCTCGTCGGCGGTGAACAACCGCCCAACCACGACGAAATTGACGCTGGCCTGGCCTATATCGCCAAAACCAAACGAATTCGCGATGTTTTGCTTTCCGGCGGTGATCCACTGCTGTTATCCACGGCGCGGCTCGATTCGATCCTCACCCGACTGCGGGCGATCAAGCATGTCGAGACGATCCGCATCGGCACTCGGTTGCCGGTGGTTTGCCCGATGCGCATCGACGACGAATTGTGCGCCATGCTGCGCAAACATCATCCGTTGTTCGTCAACACCCACTTCAATCACGCTAAGGAGCTAACGCCCGAAGCGCGCCGAGGTTGCGAACGTTTGGTCGACGCGGGTATCCCGGTGGGCAATCAAGCGGTGTTGTTGCGTGGCGTCAACTCGTCGGTCAAAAGCCTGCGCGCGTTGATGCGTGGGGTGCTGCGCATGCGGGTGCGGCCGTATTATTTGTTTCAAGGCGATACGGTGTTGGGTACCGACCACCTGCGCACCACAATTGAAGATGCACAACGCTTGTATCAAGGGCTGCGCGGCTACATGACCGGCATGGCGATGCCTCATCTGGTGTTGGATGCCCCGGGCGGTGGCGGCAAGGTGCCGATTTTTCCTAACTACATCGTTGATCATGGCGTCGACAACGTGGTGGTGCGCAACTACCGCGGCCAACTGGTGAGCTACCCGCAACCACAACAACGCGACTGCAACGTCGCCTACGATGACGTATTTTTCGCCGACACCGACGACGATGACGACCGCGAAGGCAGCGCCGAAGCGCATGACGACGATCGGGCCTGAACAAGCCGCCGCGATCGTGATCGCCAGCGCACGCGAGCTGGGATTCCATCGGGTTGGGATCATTCCAGTGCAAGCGCCGCAACGCTTCGATGCGTATCAACAATGGCTTGCAGCGGGCCACGCTGGCTCGATGGACTACCTGGCCACGCCCGAGCACACCGGCCCGCGCGCCGAGCCGCAGCAACTGCTGCCCAATGCGCAGAGCATGGTGGTGGTTGCCCTCGCCTACCATCGTGACGTCCGGGCACCGGACACGTTGCTGCGCGGCAAGATCGCGCGCTACGCCGCCGGCGAGGACTATCACATGATGATGCGGGACCGGTTGTACGCGTTGGCGCGCAAGCTGGCCGAAGCGCTCGGCACGGTTATCGCAGCGAGGCCATGCGTGGACTCGGCGCCCTTGCTTGAGCGCGATGCCGCCGCCGCTGGCGGCTTGGGTTTCATCGCCAAAAACACCATGCTGATAGCGCCTGGCTTGGGCTCGTATGTCGTGCTCGGCGAATTGCTGGTCGACTGCGCGTTAACCCCGACCACCGCGCCCGTCAGCAAAGCGCATTGCGGCAGCTGCACCGCGTGCCTTGATGCGTGCCCTACGCAAGCTTTCATCGACGCTTACACGCTCGATGCGCGGCGCTGCATTTCGTATCTCACCATCGAACACCGTGGCAGCGTGCCAGTGGAGTTTCGACGTGCCATCGGCACCTGGATTTTCGGCTGCGATATTTGCCAACAAGTGTGCCCGTATAACGCGGGCCGCGGCGAAGCGGCGCCACCACCGTTGCCACCGCGCGACATCGAACATTTGGTGCCCGATCTAGTTCGCTTGGTAACGTTTGGCGCCAATCAATTGCGGCAGTTCGTCAAGCGCACCGCGATGCGACGCTCGCCTCGAGAACAGATCATGCGCAACATTGCGATCGCGCTCGGCAACTCGCACGATGAGCGGGCCATCGCGCCGCTATTGCAACTGTTGGCGCACCGGCATTCGATGGTACGTTGCCATGCGGCGTGGGGGCTAGGCGAATTAGCACTACATCGCCCAGGCAACGAACAAACCGCGATCGTGTCGAGCTTGCACACCGCATTGACCACCGAGCTCGACGAAGAAGTGCAAGTCGAGCTGCGCGCAGCCATTACCGCCGCTGCACCGACGCACGCCACAGCACCCACCGCATAGGCACCCAGCCGCGACCATCGCACAGCGGCGCAACGCGCTGGCGAAACTCGGCTTCGACGGCGCAGCGCGTCGGCGAAGGCCCAGGCGCCAAATCATATGACTCCGCAAGACGTTGCCAGACTTCGTCCACGGGGCCGTCGAGTACCAGCACGCCTCGTTCAAAGCTGATATTGGCAAAGCCCATCGCTGGCGTGAACAACTGCAGCCAACCGGCTTCGGATTTGCTGCGGCGGTCGCCCAATGCCACGCGTGGTTGACCGGCTAATACTGATGCGAGCGCGTCGATGTAGCAGCCAAACGCTTCCGGGCCGCCGTCGGCTGGTGGCCCGCCCCCAAGCATGGCGACAAACCACGCGCGGGGTTGCAGCACCCGCGCCAGCTCGGCGACGGCGAGTTCGATGTCATCGAACAACATCCACGCCATGTGACACACCGCATGCGCAATTGAAGCATCGGCGAACGGTAGTGCTTGCGCTCGCGCGCAGATACGCGCAATGCCGACAGGCACACATTGCAGCTCGGCTACGCTCATATCGACGGCGATCGGGCGCGCGCCACGCGCTAGCAGTGCGGCACTTGCAGCGCCATCACCCGCAGCCAGATCGAGCACCGATGCGCCAGCTGGCGCACCATCGGCCAACCACGCGTAACTTGTCCGGCCGTCGGACAGTTTACCCGGCAGCATCGTGCGCGACGTGCCGCCGGGCGCCAGCGCATGAAAGCCTCGCACAAACAATTCTTTGGCGCTGGGCACCTGCACGTTTCGGCTCAACACCATTGTATGGCACGCACGACCTCAGGTACCAAGCGCGCATGTCGGTTGCTTCCACCAAACCTGCGCCGCAACTCGCTGGCACGGTAATGGTGCTTGGCGCGGCGGCGTCGTGGGGGACATGGAGCTTGTTCTTACGCCCGATGAACTTGCCACCGACGTTAACCGGGCCCTTCGTATTTCTGGTCATGGGCTTGGTTTGTTTGCCGTGGTGTTTGCGTTTGCCAGCGGCGCCATGGACACCGCGGATCAAGTGGCTGCTGGTCGCCAACGGCGTATTCGACGCGCTCAACGTATTGGCATTTTTCTCGGCGCTAGCCCATACCACCGTGGCCGTCGCGGTGCTCACCCACTATTTGGCGCCGTGCTTGATCGCCTTGGCGGCGCCCTGGATCGACCGGCAGCGCACGCCGGGCGCCCTGCCGGCTGCAGCCGTTGCATTGGCCGGCCTCGTCTTGGTGCTAACCCCATGGCAAGCGGCAACCGGCACCGGGTCGGTTTGGCTTGGTGCCGGGTTGGGCGCCGCATCGGCCGTTTGTTACGCTGGCAACGTCTTTGTCGTCGGGCGCGTTGCCATGGTTATCGGCCCGATTCGAGCAATGGGCTATCACGCTTTGATTGCCGGGGTGTTGTTGCTGCCGCTTGCGATGCCCGATGTGGGCGCCTTGACTGCAAGCAATGTGGCCGTCCTCGTGGTTGCCGGGATTTCCATTGGCGCCATCAGCGGCGTGGTGTTTGTGGCAGGCCTTGAGCGCATCGGCGCGGCCCAGGCAGCCGTGTTGACCTACGCCGAACCATTGGTCGCCGTGTTAATCGGTGTGGTGTACTGGCACGAAGCAACATCCGGCTGGGCCATCATCGGAGGCATTCTGATCCTCGGTGCTGGACTTTTCTCGGTGATTGCAAGAGCCAAAGCAACGTAGCGATTTTTGCACAAACGAACTGCGCAGAAAGTTCATTTTCGCGGTGGCGCGTCGCTATAATGGGCGTCCATGTTGCCCAAAGTTACGATCGCCATGCCGGCGTTCAATGAAGAAAATTACATTGAGCGCTGCATCCGCACCGTGCAAGAACAAGACTATCCGCGCGAGCGCATCGAAGTGCTCATCGCCGACGGTCGGTCGACCGACCAGACCCGCGCCATCATCGCTCGGTTAACCGCCGAAGATCCACGCATCAAGCTCATCGACAATCCCGACAAGCTGCAAGCGCCTGGCCTCAATCGCATCGTGCGCGAAGCCACCGGCGAAATCATCGTGCGCATGGATGTGCACTGTGAATACGCGCCCGATTATGTCCGCCGCGCCGTCGAAGTGATGGAAAAGACCGGGGCTGACAACGTCGGCGGAGCGCAACGCGCCAAAGCCAAAACCAAATTCCAACGCGCCTTGTGTGCGGCGCTTGAAAGCCCGCTAGGCGTCGGGGGTGCGAAGTATCGCTCGCCTGAAGCCGAAGGTTTTGTCGACACGGTTTTCTTAGGCGCGTTTCGGCGCAAAGTGTTTGAAACGGTGGGTATGTGGGACCCAGGCGCGATCACCAACGAAGATGCTGAGCTCAATCAACGCATCTTGTCGGCCGGCGGCCGGGTGTATTTGTCGCGTGAGCTTGTCGTTCACTACTTTCCACGCGACTCGCTCAAAACGCTGGCCACCCAGTACTTCCGCTATGGCCGCGGCCGCGCGCGCACCTTGCTCAAGCTCGGCCGTTTTCCGACGCTGCGACCGCTGCTGCCATTCATGATGGTTTCCGGCGCCGCGGCGATGCTGGTCCTGCCGCCGCTGTGGCCGGTAGCACCAGTCGCGATTGGCGCCTACTTGTTAGCAACCGGAGCCGAAGCCATTCGCGTTGGGGCGCGTGTTGGCATCGACCAAATTCCGACGGTGTGGGCCATCTTTCCGGTCTTGCACGCCTCGCACGGCGCGGGTTTTGCCGCTGGCCTGTGGCGCTATCTGCGCCAGCCTGATTGGCCGCGCAATGACGCCGAAGTCGAACTGCTGCCGAAGCGTGCAACCCTGCGCGCGGTGTGACGCGCTGAGGCTAACGCGGTTCCTACGGCAACTGCACGCGACCGTCAACCACCGCAACCGCGTTGGCAAACGTCGCAACTTCAAGGCCACGCTCGATCCGGCTCTTCACGTCTGCGGTGAAGCGTGCAAAGCCAAGGAGCTTTGCAGACTCGCGCACCAAGTCGGCTGCGGCAATGCCTTGTGCGCGTTCGGTCACCACGCGAATCGCTGCGGCGATCTCCATCAACGGTACCTGGGTGACGTCACGACGGGTTTGCGGATTTGATGCAGCCACACGCACCGACGGCAAATCGTGGTGTTTTTGATCGCGCCGCCATACGACATTGGGTTCCCAGCAGGCAGCAAACAACTCTTGGCCAACTTCTGCAACCCGCGCTGCAATTTCGGAGGTTGGCTTGGCGACACCAAAGTACATCGCGACTCGACGGGTAAGCAGCGAAATATGCATTGGGGCTTCGGCAGCCAACACCTGTTCAATGAGTTTTTGCAGCTCCGCCACATGCTTCGGTGCAAACAGATCATTCGGGGAACGACGGCCCGCAGGCACATAAGCTACGGCATATGGCGCGATCGCAATGCGCATCGCCGCTTGCGTACGAAGCGTGATTTCCGATGGAATGCGCAAAGGCGCCGAGCCCACTGCAAGTTCGGTCCGGGTGGTATCAGCGGCAGCTTGTTGCGTTGGGGCAACGACCGGCGAGGTCTGCGGACTGGTCGCCAGCAACTGCGCAGCGGTCGCGCGCGCTGCCGGCGCAGGTGAAACCGACGGGCGCCGGCGCACGCTGCGTTTGGCTGCAATGGCCGCGATCACGGCACCGTGAACACGCGCGGCTTCGCGATTGGCATCGTGCAGCCAGTCGAGCGCCCAAACCCGGATGTGGCGCCAGCCGCGCTGCGCGAGCAGAGTTGGCCAGATTCGGGCACGGCTGCGCACGCTGGATTGCTGGTTGCGTCCACTATCGAACTCGATTGCCAAGACAAAACTGCTCGCATCGTTCGGATCCACTACCGCAACGTCGATCAACGCCTTGCCGTCACCGACGCCAAGCTTGACCGTCCAGCCGCGGGCTTCAAGCTGGCTCGCCAACTGTTGCGCCAGCGCATGGCCGCCGTGGGCGACGACAACAGCGTGCTGTTGCGCCTCTTGCCATAAGTCCAATGTTACTTGTTGCCAAGCGTTCGTCGCTGCGGCACGGTCGCTGTCGCCGTTAGGCCCGATGACAACGAGTTCTTCGCGCGCTGCAGCGCCCATGACCACGCGCCATTGCTCAGCCGAAAAGCTTGTTAGGTAATCCCGTTCTTGGCCCCAATTTCCGCTGCATACCACCACGACATCAGCGGATGGCAAGGTCGTTGCACGGAGGTCGACTACCGTCACCGGCAACCCCAACTGTGCCAATGCGATGCGATGCGCGGCCGTTGGTACGACGACACAATAGGTGCGTGATGCGTCATCCGCTTGATGCGCAGCAATAAGGCTAGCAACTTGGGCGACCTCTGCGGCCGCGTCGGGAGCGTCGCTAACCCGCCACGCCAGCGCATCACGCGGTCGCGCCACCGGAACCACACCACCACGCGCATTCGCAGGCAACAAGGAAGGCTGCAGCGTGCTGTAGCGCATAGCTAAATGGACAACCGGCAAGGCCCCCGAGCGACCGCGCAGGTTTTGCCAAACCGAATCGGCCGCCGCCAACGAGTCACTTCCAAATGCGACGACTGCGTTCGTGCGCGCTAGCGCCGGATACGCCCACACATACGGCAGTTGATCTGCATCCAGCACAACCGCAACGTCAAAAATCGTCGTCGGCGCAATCGCGGTCGGCGTGTGTGACGCGGCCAGCAGCAAACACGGCGTGAGCAGCGGCCATAAGCCGGCAAAACGCGTCAACACGTCGGCTACCGATAACTGATCGTGGTTGCGGCTGGCCACCAAGGCAAGCAAATCGGCAATTTCCGCGTCGATGCCTTCGACGTCACGATTCGCCGATCGCAGCGCCACCGTTGGACGCAACTCCGCCAACCGGCTCAACGCCCGCGCCTTGGCGACGGCCAACGCACTTTGATCGAGGCGAGCGTAGTCCGCAATCGCGCGTTCCATCGTCGCGCCATCAAAATCGCGCAACGCTTGGTTGTTGGCGAAAGCGTGGCGCAACACCGCTTCGTTGAGCGACCGGTCCCAGGTTGGCAACAAGGCATCGGCCGCGAGGGTTTGGCTTTCAAATTGAAACACCAACGCACCAAGCCCCGCGCTGTGCGCGCCTTCGCGGGCATTGCGGTACGCCACCCAATCGGGCAACGCTGGAAGCGCGGCTTGCCATGTTTGCAGCTGGGTTAGCAACGGTGACGCCGCAAATCGCTCTGCGCTCACCACATCGGCATCGAACCCAAACAAGCGCCGCACGTCAGCGACGGCATTCGACCAGGCATCAACAGCAGGTTGCAGCTCAGTCAGCGGTGCCAGCGGCGGCGCGTCCAAGGTTGCCACTTGTGCCACCAACGCCCGCCACATGCGCTCGCGATTGCCTTCGACGATGCCACAGGTATCAAACGTTTTTCGCAATGTGCCCGCCCATTGCAGCGCGGCAACCGTGCCTGGCACGTCGAGTGAGCCATTGACAAATAGGGCCCCGAACCAACGGCTCGCCAGGTTTGCGGCTTTACCGAGGGCAAGGCCACTGCGCCGCGCGGCGTAGGCAACCTCGACGCTGCGGATCAGCTCAACGTCATCGCTTGGCAACTCGTTGCGCGCCAATGGCGCAAGTTGGGCGCGCGGCGCACGCATTCGCAAGTACCGCATCGCGGCAGCACCATCGGCGGCCCGCTGCAGGTTGTCGAGCGTCGTCTGCAGATCAACACTTTCGATCGCTGGCAAAAAAGCTGCGTCCGCCAACGCCGCTAGCTCGCGATGCAGCAGCGCGAGCTCGACGTATTCCGCGACCGTGGTCGGCGTTGCAAAAATCTGTTGCGCGCGCATCGCCGGATTACGGGGGGTATCCAGTTCAAGCGTGCGGGCCGCAACCAAAGCCTCGGCACCCAACCCAGGTGAGGTGGCCGCGATGTTGCACAAGTGGGCCACCCGACCAAGCGCAGCGACCGACGACAAATCAAAGCCAGGGACCAATTCATTCATCGTACGGACCAAGCTATCGAGCTTGGTCGAAGCGTCGCCGAGCGCTTGCAACGCGCGCTCACAATCGCTTGGCAAGTCCGCATCAGCATGGTCCCAGCTA
>JAKQOD010000579.1 GCA_029565465.1 Deltaproteobacteria bacterium | reverse complement strand
GACTCCACCGTCAGCGCCAGCAGCCCAATCTTGTACACTGCCGCTGCATACAGCGCGCAATACAGAAAATTATTATTGAGCGTCACATCGGGCCGCAGCAAAAACTGCCGCTGCGTGCACCGCCGCGTCGCGAACACAATCGACCCCGCGAGATTGCAGCGCGGTTTCACTGCCGGCTCCGCCGCATAACTGCGATCGCCAACACCTGCTTGCTCACGAGTCTCACGGCGCCTTTAGCTTGCGCCCCGCATGCCAGCCGTAACTACATGCAATCACATCAGCCTGCCGCCAAACTGTCCGCCTACCGGACACTGGTAACTTGCCTGGCCAGGGGCGTAGACCTCAGCGCGCGGCGGTCGCAAAAGGGCTAACCGATCCTTAAGGAACATTAAGGTCGGACGAGCCCCACGGCGAAGCGGACGTGCAGGTTGCACGTCCGCTTTTATGACCCCCGTTCCGGTTTCGCCTGGTTTCGCCTTGCACGTCCGCTTTCAAGGTATCGAGTACGAAACTCATCCGCTAAAGTGATGTATGCCCGAGACTTTATTTTTTGGAGACTGCGAAGATTTCACAACGGTGTCGGCAGCGCTGTTTGGCTTGGGATGTTTTATGATTCCCAATCGGCGCTATCCAACCCGAACGTGGTCAGAAATTCACGACCTCGCGTCGTTTGAACAGGAGTACACCGATCGTATTTCGTTTTTGGTATGTCACGCAAACTGGGGCACCCAAGCTCTTGAGATGGACGAGGTCAACGGCAACGGTACAGCGCCATTTTTTGTGGTTCCACAGCGCGATAGCCGACCAAAACTATTGTGGACTCCACGTCCAGAAATTCAAAAAGACGACGGTGTTTGTCTGCCTCTAAGCAGTTTGTTGTACTGGTCGCGATACTGGGACCCCATAATGGAAAGTTTTTTTCCAGCGCCCGTTGAACTGCCTCGCGTTTACAACAAAGTCCGACGTGCCTTGTTGCGTGGGGCCTACAGCCTAAACCTTCCGCACGGCAGTAAGGCGTTTGTGACGGTCGGCGGCCAACGGAAGTTAGCTGCCGGTGCGCAAGTGATTGAGATGTATCGAAATGCAACCAAAGGTAAATGATGCAAGGATCCCGACCGAAAGGATCCGAACGGATCCCGACCGAGGGACATTTCGGCGGGGCCGCGGAGCCGAAAAAACTTGGTTCGAGGATCCCCGAGGATCCGAACGGAGCCCGACCGAGGGACATTTCGGCGGGGCCGCGGAGCCGAAAAAACTTGGTCGATGCGCCGATCCAAAATGCGATCGCTGGCAGCGGTGATGCGCGTGCCGAAAATGCGTGGAGGCCGGAGTCGGCCTGGCGAAAAATTCAATGCATTTATCGTAGCGATCGGTTGGGCCAATCAATAGTACCGAGGAGATTATGCTGAATTTTTTTGAGATCAGCCTCCAAAGCCCAAGACACCATGAATTCTACTGAGCAGATCTACTTTTTTGTGGTTGAGGCGTATCCCACGGTTGGCGCTTCGTCTTTTTTAGCAACTTGTTCTGCGTACGTGACATTTTGGATATCGAAGCGGACTTGTGCTGACGAGCAAAGCGCGCTCAATGAAATTCGGTCGCGTCTCCAAGCAATTGCTTGGAAAATGGTGTGCGTTGATTTGTCAAAAATCGTAACTGCATCGAGTTATCCAGTCGGAACCGATGGGCGCGACCACTTCATCCAGGCTCAAACTGACGGCACGGTAGTTGTGCTGCACAATATCAATCGAGAGCTCGTTGGGGTTGATGGCATGGAAATCACCGAAGCACAGGAAGCCTTTGTGAATTTCTCCAAAACTCGGATGCCACCGCACCTCTATTATCTCGCGCATGAACGGAACGGGCCTGTCATAACGTTTTCAACCGACTCGGAAACCACATATCTGCCGATTTGGCGTGAGGCCGCCGACGCCGAACCTTGGTTGGAGAGCAATCCTGGCGCAGTCCTGAAGCGCCTTGCCTTGCGCACTCGCACCGGGCAACAGTTGCTAACGGAAACGCACAAGCATGAATGTTCAGTTGGCTTGTTTGGTTCAAGTTGGACCGGCCTGACATGTCATCCGATCTGGTTGGCACAGCAGTCCTTGAACCAATGATCTGAGGGCAGCTCAGACCGTAGTTGAGCTGGCCGGAACTCAATGGGTCAATAAATGAACAACCTTGCGATACGCTTCTTCACGGAAGGGCGGCAGTTCGTTGGCTGCGCAGAGTTCGGCTAGGGTGCGGGTGCTGCCCGCCGGGCGAAACAAGCGGTCCCAGCCCAAGGCGAACGGGCCTGCGGGCTTGTCAGCGATTTGGCCAGCGCAGGTGACGGTAATTGTTTGAATGGCAGCGTCCAAGGTGGGGCGCATCGCGAAGCTGACCATCATGGTGCACTGGGTCTCGCGCCAATGGCGACAAAAACGATTTTCGTTTTCCGAATCGAGTTCGAGCCGCATGCTTTTGTTGGCTACGGTCAAAAGATCGGCCGCTTCCGCAAAGCCCGCCACGCCCGCTGCCATTAGCTTGTCGCTCGCACGATGAGCTGGCGCTGGGTCGCTGGTGGAAAAACCGGTTTGCAATGCAGCAACGACAAATTCCAAGCCGGGTGCGTAGCGGCGCAACTCAGCCGCCCGCAAATCCGAACCATCAATGTAAGTCAGTGCCATATCATGCCTCGCGCTTTCGCTACGAGTTGTACACCGATTCAGGTACGCACGCATCGGCTGCGACAATTTCGCATCAAGCAGCTCAGTCGCGCAGGCGCTCGGCCAACCAGGTCATGCGCTTTTTGGCTTCGGCGTTGCGCACGGCCATGCCCAGCGCCCGCTTCGACCCGACGATCACGACCAACTTTTTGCCACGGGTTACCGCGGTGTAAAGCAGGCTGCGCTGCAGCATCATAAAATGCTGAGTCGAAATCGGCATCACGACTGCCGGGTACTCCGAGCCTTGGCTTTTGTGAATGCTCACAGCGAATGCATGGGTGAGTTGATCGAGATCGTTGCGTTCATAATCGACGAAGCGTGGGTCTTTCGCGTCGCCGAAATCGATGCGCATCGTGTTGTGGGTGCCATCGACGTGGGTCACCACGCCGATGTCGCCGTTGAAGACTGCGCGGTCATAGTCGTTGCGCAGCTGCATCACTTTGTCGCCGGTGCGAAACTGTCGATCCCCTCGGCGCAGCGCGGTTGCCACCGGGGCCGGCGCGGCCGCACTACCGTCTGCGTTCGGCGGTGCGCCAGCCACCAAGCGCGCTTGCAGCGCTGCATTGAGCGCTTCGGTGCCGAGCTCGCCACGATGCATGGGGGTGAGCACTTGCACTTGCGTGATCGGATCGAACCCAAACCTTGTCGGAATTCGCTCGGCCACCAGCTCGACAATGGTTTCGCGCGCTTTGATCGGATCATCGCGCTCGATAAAGAAAAAATCGTCGCTGTCGCTGCGCGGCGCATCGAGCACGGGCAATTCGCCTGAGTTGATGCGGTGGGCCGACGTCACGATCTTGCTGGCAGCGGCTTGGCGGAAAATTTCAGTCAGGCGAATTACCGTCGCTGCCTCGGAATCGATGACGTCGGTCAACACCGCGCCAGGGCCCACCGACGGTAATTGATCAATGTCGCCGACCAATACGAGCTGGGCGGACACCGGAATCGCGTCAAGCAACGCGCGAAATAGCAAAATGTCGACCATCGACGTTTCGTCGACGACGACGATGTCCACTTCCAACAGGTTTTCAAGATTCTTGGCGAACTTGCCTTCGTGCGGTTGGTACTCCAACAAACGATGCAGCGTCACCGCTTCGGCGCCGGTTGCTTCACTCATGCGCTTGGCTGCACGCCCGGTCGGCGCAGCCAGCATGATGCGGCGGCGCGTGAGCCGTGCAAGATGCACGATGCCGCGCACAATCGTGGTTTTCCCAACGCCAGGGCCGCCGGTAATCACCGCACATTTGTCGAGCAGCGCTGCTGCCACCGCGCGTTTTTGCTGCGTCGCCAACGTGATCGTGCTCGATACTTCGTAGTCGACAATCGCGGCATCGATATCGAGCGCCAAACTGCGCGCGGGTGTGTTGATAATTTCACGCAACCGCGCGGCGGCCTCGGTTTCAGCGGAATGTAGCCGTGGCAACGAAACACAGCGTCCGCGTGGTGGCAGATTTTCGATGATGATGAGGCCGCTGGCCGCCAAGGTTGTTACGCTGGGCGCAAGTTTGCCCATATCAATGCGCAACAATTCAGCTGCTAGTTCCATCAGCTTGTCGTCGGGCAAATGCACGTGCCCATCTTCGGAGGCGGTGTCGAGCGCAAATAATAAGCCGGCTTCGAGCCGCGCCGGTGCGTCGCGCGCAATGCCGAGTTTCTCGGCGATGCCATCAGCGGTTCGAAAGCCGATGCCCCAGACATCGCGCGCCAACCGATACGGATTTTCGCGGACGACGTTGATCGCTTCGTTGCCGTAGCGCTTCACGATGCGCGCCGCGAAGCCCGCTGAGACGCCATGGCCACGCAAAAACACCATCACATCTTGCACATGGCGCTGGGCGGCAAACGCTTCCGCGATTTTGGTCGCGCGGCTTGCGCCGATGCCGGTGACTTCGGTCAGCCGTGCGGGCGTGCGGCCGATGACTTCGAGCGTGTCCATGCCAAAGTGCTCAACCATGCGCCGCGCAATTTCAGGCCCAATCCCATTGATCAGGCCCGAACCTAAAAAACGCTCGATGCCGACCAGCGTATTGGGTTCGTTGAGTTGATACGTCACCACGCGAAACTGTTTGCCAAACTTTTTGTCTTCAACCCATTGGCCACGCAGCCGCAGCGGCAACCCTTCATTGACGCCAACCAGTTCGCCGACGATGGTCACGGGCATCGGCTGGCCATCCACCGAAAGCTTGGCAACCGCAAACGATGACGATTCGTCGCGGTACATATACCGCTCCAACACGCCGTCGAGCGTTTCGCCATCACGCGTGTCTGTTGCCACGCGGCCATGCTACGCAAACTGCGAGGGTATGCCATACCTTTGTCATGGCAAAACCACTGCAAATCGTCGTTACTGGCGCCAATCGTGGCTTGGGGCTTGAAATTGTGCGGCAGCTACTCGCGCGCGGCGAGCATGTCATCGCAACCACACGGACCGGTGTCATCGCACCTGATTCGCCGCTCGCAGCGTTGGCACAAGACCGCTTGCGCGTTCATGCGTGTGATGTTAGCCAACCCGAGACGATCGCTGCGTTTGCGCAAGCCATCGTAGCGCAACCGCTCGGTGGCCTTATCAACAACGCCGGCGTTTGGGGCGACGCCCAATCGGTTGATAACCTCGATTTTGCCGAGGCTGCGGCCATGTACCAAATTAATGCGCTGGCTCCGTTGCAGCTCAGCTTGGCGCTGCGTCCAGCACTAGCGCGCAGCAAAGGCAAAATTTTGCACATTACGTCGGGCTTGGCTTCGATCAGTGACAACACCAGCGGCGGCAACTATGGCTATCGGATGTCCAAGGCAGCCCTCAATATGATGAGCAAAAGCCTGGCCCTCGATTTGGCTAGCGACGGCATCTTGTCCGCGGTCATCGAGCCTGGTTGGGCAAAAACAGATATGGGCGGCCCCAATGCACCGACCGAAGTGGCCGACTCGGTGCGTGGCGTGATAGCGCAATACGATGGCCTTGCGCTGCACAATAACGGTGCATATCTGTCGTATCGCGGCGGCACAATGGCATGGTGAGGCCACGCAGCGGCCTGGCGACGCGATTTCGGTGCAGAACGCTTTACTGCAAGTACCGTTGTGGTGAACTGCGGCACCCCGCATGAAAACGCGCTCGCCACTGCTACCGATCTTTTTGATCGTGCTCGTCGATATTCTCGGCTACACCATCGTGTTGCCGTTGTTAGGCTTTTACGCGGAGCGCTTTGGCGCATCCGCGTTTGTGGCGACGTTGCTGGTGTCGGTCTACGCGTTTTGTTCGTTGATTTCCTCGCCGATTCTGGGGCGCTTGTCCGATCGCTTTGGCCGGCGCCGGTTGTTGTTGATAAGCCAAGCTGGCACCTGTGTGGGTTTTTTGGTGTTGGGCGTTGCCGATGCGCTGTGGTTGGTATTTTTGGGCCGCATTCTCGACGGTGTAACCGCCGGCAATCTCACCATTGCCCAAGCCTATATTTCCGATAACACGGAAGCCAAAAATCGCTCGAAGGCCTTCGCGGTGATCGGTATTGCGTTTGGCATTGGCTTCATGTTTGGGCCGCTGATTTCCGGCCAGCTTTCAAAGCTTGGCTTGCATGCGCCGTTTCTTGCGGCGGCGGGCCTCTCGATGTTGTCGATGGCCTGCACCTATTTCTTGCTGCCCAAAGAAAGCGCGAAAGCCGCCGTGGCGAGTGACGACGCTGCACCGCTGCCAGCTGGCCGCCGGCCAAGCGCCTTCGATTGGCAAACCTATGCCGAGTATTTGAAGCGTCCTGGCGTCGGCAATTTGATGCTGCAGTTCTTTTTGTTCAGCTTTGCGTTTTCCTGTTTCACCGGCAACTTCGCGTTGTTTGCCGAGCGTCGCTTTGGCTGGGGCCCTGATCAAGTAGGCTATCTGTTCGCGGTGTCGGGCTTCCTTGGCATCATTTTGCAAGGCGGCTTGATCGGTCGGCTCGTGAAGAAATTTGGCGAACCAAGCTTAGCGGTTGCGGGCTTTGCGGCAGCGGCCATCGCGTACGCCGTTTTGGGACTTGCCCACACGCTGACCGTGCTTGGCGTCAGCGTCTTGTTCTCAGCCTTTGGCAATGGTGTGTTGCGCCCGGTGGTGACGAGCCGAATCACGCAAGCGGTGGGGCGCCACGAACAAGGCGCAGCGCTTGGCGTTGCGCAATCTCTTGGCTCGATCGCGATGACCCTCGCGCCTCCGACTGGCGGCTTGCTGATCAACCATTTGTTGCTGACCGAATGGGGCATCTTGGCGGCGGTGGTCGCGGCGCTTGGTCTCATCGCGGCGTTGGTCGGCCGTCGCATCATGTCGACCGAAGCGGTTGAAGCAGCTGCAAGCGCGCAAGCGACCATCAAAAAGTAGCCGCGTCACGCTACTGCGGGAAGCGCAGCACTACTTTGCCACCGTACTCGCTGTCGTTGAGCAAGGCGCGGATATTGTCGCCGACTTGGTGCGCACTGATACCTTCTTTACTGCTGCCATCGTGGACCATCGCGGTGATCATGTAGTTGCGCACGGCGATCTTGAGGTCGGTGTATTCGGCTGCCAATACATTGAGCAACATGCGCTGCGCTGCCTGCGCGGTCGAAATGTGGCCGTAGTTTGGCCATACGAAATCCGCTGACCCACCGCCAACGGCGATGTACGCGCCAGCTTCGGCGATCACTGGCAAAAATGCGCGCGCTGCAGCGAAGTGCGAGATGATCGTTTGATTGAAAAACTCAGAGAATTGCGCAGCCGTGGTGTTGCGCAGCTTCATTTGCCCCCGCGGTGGATTGACGCTGGTGATCACCACATCGATCGTGCCCAGCGCCGCAATCGCAGCGGCCGCCGCTGCTTGTGCGCCAGCGTCGGAGCCAATATCGGCGACGAGTGGGCGCACGTTGGGAAATCGCGTCTGCAACGCGTCGAGCGACGCTTGGTTGCGGCCAAGTGCCAGGACTCGATTGCCAACGCTGCTTAAGACCCCGGCAATGCCACCGCCAACCAACCCCGTTGCACCAATGACCACGATGTTTTTCATGCGACATTTGTAGCACAGCTGCCGCCGTGGATAGTGAGCGGCTGTTAGCGCTGCGACTTGACGCGCGGTCGATTACAGGCGAACAACAAGCCATGCGAATGTTATCGATTGTTACGCGTATCGCGGTGGTGGGGTTGTTGGCGCTTGCTGTGCCAAGTTGTGGCCCTTCGAGTCAAGAAATGAAGCAAGCCAAAGAAGCGACCTACAACATCTCGGGTAAAGAGATGTTCGACATCGCCATGCAAGTTACCCAGCGCAATTTCAAAATTGAGTTGGTGGGCGATTCCAAGGATTGGTTTTCGACCAAACCGAAGTGGTATACGCCTACCGGTTCGTCGGTAACTGGTGGCGCTGGCGACTTCGCAAAAGCCCAGGACGGCAGCATCAATTGCCAACTCAAGGTGTCCATCGTCTCCGACGGCACGAATTCGCGCGTCGTCGTAAAGGCGATCGCTGGGCGTTACAAAATTGGCATGTCGGCACTGGAAACCTTCAACGACGAAGATCCAAGCAAGCCGGGTTGGGTCAATGGCAAAGCCGACCAACTCGCGTTCGATATTTGGGAAGCGGCCAAGAAGTATCAAACTACAACCGCGCCCGGCGCAACCGCGCCGATGATGCCAGTCGTTGCGCCAGCTGCGCCAGCGGACCCGGCGCCACCAGCGCCACAACCCGCAACGCCGTAAGCTACATATTCAAGCCGCCGTCGACATCGATGGTGCGGCCGTTGAAATAGTCGCATTCGAGCACGAACTTTACAGCCAGCCAGATATCTTCCGGCACGCCGATGCGCGCAACCGGAATCGCGGCCACCAGCGCATCGCGCGCTTTTTGATTCATGCCTTGGGTCATCGGGGTTTCGATCATGCCGGGTGCAACCGCGCCCACGCGAATGCCGTATTGGCCAAATTCGCGCGACCACGTCACCGTGTTGGCCGCCAGCGCAGCTTTGGCAGCACTGTAGTTCGACTGGCCGCGGTTGCCATGGCGTGCAATCGACGACATGTTCACGATACAGCCTGGGCGTTGTTCGGTTGCAACCATCTTGGCGACCACATCGCGAACCATAAACGTCGCGCCGGTCAGGTTCACGCCGATGACGGCATCCCACTGGTCTTTGCTCAGCTTGGTGATTTCACCAGTGGTGCGGTCTTTTTTGACCAACAGGCCGTCACGCAAAATGCCAGCGTTGTTGATGAGGCCGTTGAGGCCGCCCATCTGCGTGTTGGCCCATTCGACGTAGGCACCAACATCGGCTTCGTTGCTAACGTCGAGTTTGCGTGCAAACACTTTGCCGGGCAGGCCTTTGCAGGCTTCGACCAATTCGTTGAGGCCGTCTTCTTTAACGTCGGCGGCGCATACCGAAGCGCCAGCTTCTGCGAGTCGCTTGGCGAAGTGCGCGCCCATGCCTTGGGCTGCGCCCGTGATGATGATTTTGAATGATGAAAGGTTCATAGCGGCGGGTGTAGCAGCGCCGGCATGGCCCCGCAATCGCTCGGTGAGATATCCGCTGACGCAAAATGTCCTTGGGCTGGCGCTGCTGCGAACCTAGGGGCCGAAAAAATTTGGCAGTCCGCCATTTTGTTGTAGGCGCGTGGCGTGTGTTTGCGTACGTTCCTCGCCACGTATGCGCACGAGTCTGATGCTTACAACATGGCTGCTGGCTGCAGCGGGCTGCGGCCCTTCCGCACGCAACAACGGTGGCGTTGATGCTGCCGATCCAACCGGTGATGGTGCATTGCCAACGGTGGATGCTGACACCGGCCCATGTCGACGCATGGACTTTGTGTTCGTCGTTGACGATTCCGGATCAATGGGCGAAGAGCAAACCAGTTTGGGCAATGCGTTCCCGCAGTTTGCCCAAGTACTCAACGACTATCGCATCAGCACGGGGCAATCGCTCGACTACCGGGTCGCGGTGACCACCACGGGGCGCACGTTGAAGTGGACGATCAGTGTGCTTGGCCAAACGCTGCCGATGAATGAAACCGGCGACAATGGGGCGTTTCGCAATACTTGTGGGATGACGCGGCGTTGGCTTGAGCGCACCGATCCGAACATGGCCAGCACCTTGACCTGCCGCGCCGATGTTGGCGTGGATGGGCCAACCTTTGAAATGCCGATGCTCACCACGATGATGGCGCTTAAGGAGCGCATCGCTGACGGCACCAACGCTGGCTTTTTGCGCGACGACGCGCTGCTCGCCGTCGTGTTGATCACTGACGAAGATGACTGCTCTCGCCGTGATAACAACTTTACCGTTAGCAACGATCACGATGGTTGCGCGGTTGTGCCAAGCGAACTTGCAACGTTTCTCGACACCGTCAAAGGTGGCCGTGGGCGTTGGGCGGCCGCGGTGGTTGCAGGGCCAGGTCCTGGCGAATGCTCGTCGAGTTTTGGCAAAGCTGGCGAAGCCAAGCGGCTGAAGCAATTTGTGACGGCAGCCAACAGCGGAGCGCAGCAAAACGTGGTGTTTAGCTCGATCTGCGAAGGCAACATGGCTGCTTCGCTGACTACCGCGCTCAACAAATTTCAATCAGCGTGTGAGAACTTCCCACCAGTTGAGTAGGGCCGCGCCGCCCGCTGGCCTCGCGTACGTGCCAGCGGCGCGGATGGATCACGCAAGAACGTTCAAAAAGAGCCGAATTTCGGGCCAACC
>JAKQOD010000549.1 GCA_029565465.1 Deltaproteobacteria bacterium | reverse complement strand
GCGCAGCATCGTCGAGCGCCTGGATGCGTTGGCCCGCCGCGCTCACGTCGCCGTGGTTCCCAGCGTCGGGGTCACCGCTGCGCTCACCGACTGGGCGTGCGACGTGCTCGGCGCCAACGCGCGCGGCGGCGTGGACCAGATTTCGACCACCTACGTCTACGACAACTGGCATATGTCGGCGGGCAGCCAACGCGCCCTCTTTGGTTCGTTAGGTATGGCGGCTGCACGTTGGCAACGCGATCGCTGGTTGCCAGCGCGGTTTGGCGAACGTTCGATGCTGTGCAATGTTGGCTTGGAGTTCGGCGGACCGCGCACCGCAGTTTGGCATCCGTCGCCCGATATTATTTTGTTATCGCGCCGGCTCCAAGCGCAGCACATTGATGCGTTCGTATCGCCCAATCGATCGAATAACGTCGCGACATTGCTGCGTGGTGCCGGCCTTGCGATGTCGCTGCTGCCGATGCGCAGCATGGCGAGTGTGTTGGGCCCGTTCGCGCCCGACGATGCCGATTTTTCGCAGGGTCGGTTCGCGGTGGCTACGGACATTACCCAAGGTGGCGTCACGCATCGCTCTACGTTGGTCGGTCAAGACTTGTACCAAACCACGGCCACCATCGCAGCGCACGTTGCGCTGCACATGTGCACGCGGCAACCGGCGTCGGGGGTGTTGTCGCCAGCGCAAGTGTGGGACGCACGCGATGCACTGGAAGCGATCATGCCTGCATGCGGGTTGCAATCCATCCCGCAGCCCTAACCTACCGGTGAACCGGTGGGTTAAAAGGCGTACAATCGCCCGCGGCAGCAGCCACGATCCCGCTCGGCCCGTGTTTTCTTGCTATGGTCGCCCTCTACGATGGCGTGGCATCTCGACACTGAATTCACCGTTGGCGGCGGCAGCCCTGTGCGCCGTTATCGTTTCGACAACGGGCTGGTCGTGCTGGCCGCGCAAAATCGCAGCGCCCCCATCGTTGCTGTGCAAACCTGGTTTCGGGTTGGCTCCCGCAACGAAACACCAGGCGCCACTGGGCTGGCGCACTTATTCGAACACTTGATGTTTGGCGCCACCGAGTCACGGTCCGCAGGCGAATTTGATCGCGTGGTAGAGCGCACCGGTGGCGAATCCAACGCCGCAACCTGGGTGGATTGGACCTACTACCGGCTTACGGTACCCGCGCGAGACCTTGCGTTAGCGCTCGATCTCGAAAACGAACGCATGAACCGGCTTGCGCTGGATCCGACCGCGGTCGAAGCCGAACGCGATGTGGTGACCAACGAACGGCGGGAACGCGTAGAAGACGATGTCGATGGCTGGCTTGATGAACAATTGATGGCGCTGGCGTTCACTGTACATCCCTACCGGTGGCCAACCATCGGATGGATGAGCGACATTCGTGCGGTTTCGCTCGAAACTATTCGCGAGTTTTACCGCACGTGGTATGCACCGAACAACGCAATCCTGGTCGTGGTTGGCGACTTCGCCGACGACGAATTGTTGCAACTCATCAACAGCCGCCAAGGCGCGTTGCCAGCGTCGACGCTACCGTCAAGTGTACGCGCTATTGAACCGGCGCAAACCGAGCCCCGGATAACCCGCGCCGGAAAGCCAATTGCGACGCATCGCATTTTGATCGGCTACAAAGCGCCGTCGCAACACGACCCTCGCTGGGCCCACTTGGAGATTCTGGCAACGTTGTTGGCCGGCTGTCCCTCGGCGCGTTTGCATCGCCGCCTCGTCATCGAGACTGAAATCGCATCGTCGGTCGATGCCCAGCTCACCCCGTTTGCCGAGCCATCGTTGCTGCGCATTTCGATTACGTGTGCCCGCGGCCACGACGCCGACCAAGTGCTCCAAGTCGTCGACGAGGAATTGCAGCGGCTGATTGATGAGCCATGCACGGAACTTGAGTTGCAAAAAGCTAAACATTTGGCTGAAACCGACTTCTGGTCGGGCATCGCAGATATCGACGGCAAAGCTGAAGCCTTAGGGCATCATGAAACCGCGCTGGGCGACTTCCGCAGCCTCGCTGAACTCGCGGATCGGCTGGCGCAGGCAACCCCTGCCGACATTCATCAGGCTGCCAAGCAGTTCTTTGTGCTCAGTGGCCGCTCGCTGGTCATCGCCGATCCAGACGGTGACGGCGACGACGATGATGAGCTCGATGACGCCGATGACGCGGAGCTGACATGAGCAACATCTTTGTCGAAACTGCTCACGATGCGCCATTGGTGTGGTTCGACATCACCATGTATGGCGGCGCTGCGTTTGATCCCGCCGGTGTCGAAGGCTTGCATCGCCACGCCGGCCTGTGGGCCCGCCGCGGCGCCGGTAGCCGTGATCGCCAAACCCTCGATGAGTACCTCGATCAACTCGGCGCCTCGCTCGAAGTCGGGGTTGGGCGTGATTCGGTAACATTATCTGGGGTTGCGCTTACCCGCACCATCGATCGGGTAATCGATGCCGCAAGCGATATTCTGGCGGCGCCCCGATTTGATACCGCCGAGCACGCGCGGCTGCTCCGTGAAACGCCCCAATTGATCGACGAAGTACGGGACGATGATGCAGCCTTAGCGACCCGTTGGTTCGACTATCGGTGCTGCCCCGGTCATCCGTACGGGCGGACCACGCTTGGCACCGAAGCGTCATTGCGCCGGATCACGGTCGACAACGCTGCGGCTGCGTGGCGCAGCTTGGTTGGAGTTAACAACATTGTCATCGGTATCGCCGGTGATGTTGACGAAGCCCGCGCGCACCAGCTCGGCGAACGGGTGCTTGCGCGTTTGCCAGCTGGGCAAAAAGTTGGTGCTCCGAACGATCCATGGACGCGGCTGCCTGGGTTGCGCACAACGATCGTTGATAAGCCTGCGCGCACCCAAGCACAGATTCGAATTGGCCATCTCACCCCTAGCTACAGCCCTGAACAAGCGCCGGCGATTGCGATCGCGGAAGCTGCCCTGGGCGGCATGTTTAGCTCGCGCTTGATGCAAGAGATACGAGTCAAGCGTGGCTGGAGTTACGGTGCTGGCTGTGGCTTTCGACGATCGCGTATTTCCCATTGGTTTGAAGCGTGGATGGCAACCGGCATCGAAGTTGCCGTCCCTGCCGTGAAGCTCACCCGCGACATCCTTAGCGACTTCGCAACCAATGGCCCGACCGACGAAGAAATCGATCTAGCGCGCGCCTATTTGGTAGGTGCGTTGCCATTTCAACGCGCCACGGCACGACAACGCATGCAGCTCGCAGTGCGAGACACCGTGATGTCACTACCGACGAACTTTGCGGCCCAGCTTGCAGCCGCCATTGGCACCACCAGCGGCGCCGAAGTCCGCCAGGCGTGCCGCGATTTTCTAGCACCAGACGATGTTGCTACCGTGGTGGTGACAACTGGGGATAGTATCGAAGACACGCTCGGATTGGGACACGTGATGCGGGTCGAAGCGCCCGACTACTAAGCCACCACGAAAGGATCGCCATGAGACGTCTGGTTATGGTTGGGTTCGTTCTCGCCGCGTTGAGCACGGCTTGCAAAAAACAGCCCTCGGTCGCGAGTACGGGTAGTGCGGGCAGCGCTGCGCCAGTGCCCGCAGCTTCGGCGGATGCGAATCTCAATGCGGCGATGCTCAAAAACGACCCCTGGGCAACCATCCCACCTGGATCCGGCTCCCTTGGTGCTGCGGTCGGCGATGAACTCGCGAAAATCAAAGGTGAAGCGCAAGCCCGTGGCGGACGCGGCAAACTCGCAACCAAAACTGACGTATCCATGATTGCGTTGGCACCCAAAGATAACTTACCGATTCATAGTTTTGCCGGCATCAAACACACTGGCTTCACCGTCAGCTACTCCCCGTCGGAGGTGCAATCACATGAAGTCTATCGCAAGGCGTTGGAAGGCAATCATGTCTTCGAAGAAGTCGCCGAAGGATTAAACAAAACGGTACGACTGCCAACCACCGTCGACATCCAACTGGTCGACTGCAACGACATCAACGCGTTTTATGATCCTAACAATCGCCGCATCATCGTTTGTTACGAGCTGCTCGATTATTTCCTTGAAGTATTCCGCGGCAGCGCCAAAAACGAGAACGAGCTCGGCTCGGCCGTCATCGGCGCAACGATTTTTTCATTCTTCCATGAATCGGGCCACGCCTTGATTCATCTACTCGACTTGCCAGCGGTTGGCCGCGAAGAAGATTCGGCGGATCAATTGGCAACCATCACGCTGATAGCAGCCGGCGATGAAGGCGTTGCGATGGCGCTGTCGGGCGCGTATTGGTTTCAGTTGCAGCAGAAAAACGAACACAAAACCGCGTTTTGGGACGAGCACGCCTTTGATGGCCAGCGCTTCTACAACATCTTGTGCATGATCTACGGTTCCAATCCGAGCAAGTATCAAGGTTTTGTTAGCAGCGGTGACTTGCCGAAGGAACGCGCGGCGCGCTGCACCGAAGAGTTCACCAAAATTAGCCGTGCTTGGCAGAAGCTGCTCAAGCCACATCTCACCAACAGCGGCGCCGAACACATGGATGAAGCGCAACCGACGGTGGCGATCAAGTTGCCACCACCGCTACCCGCCGCCCCTGCCGCTGACAACCCTGACACGAACAATCTACCGACGGTGGATGGCAGAGACCCGTGGAGCCAACCAAGCACACCAACGAAGCCAGCGATGCCCGAGTCGGTGCCGGTGGTGGCCGCCCCTAATGACCCATGGGCAACGCCAACACCGGCCACCCCAACATCCGGTATCAGTTGCGAACAAGTTGCCGACAAAGCAATCGAGCTTATCGGCATGGAGCTGCAAAACCGCGCGGCCACGATGACCGAAGAAGAAGTGGATGATGCCAAGGCCAAAATCGAAGCAGAATTACCGGCCTTGTATCAGCAGTTCATTGCCGAATGTCAAAAAGACAACTGGCCAGCCAAAGACCGCCAGTGCATTCTGCGCTCCGCGTCGTTGAACGCGGCAACCAAGTGCGGCGTCAAGTAGGCAGCGTCGCGCAAGAACTTGATTCAAGTACGTGTTACGCGCTGCCGTCGCCAGACGCCAAACCACATCACGCTTACCACCGACAACACCAAGCTGCCACTGCCGTGCGCGCTGCGGCATCCACAGCCGTCGGCGACAGGCGGGTCGATCACCTCGCCATCACGCTCCGGCGTCACTGGCGCAACCGCCC
>JAKQOD010000540.1 GCA_029565465.1 Deltaproteobacteria bacterium | reverse complement strand
GAATGGTTCAGGTTCGCTCCAAATGGGTAGCAACGGACCACGCGTTTCGGCGCTGCAATCGAAACTCAACAGCACCCTGGTGCCGTCGCCCAACTTAAAAGTTGACGGTATCTTTGGCATGAAGACGGCGCAGGCGGTGCGCGCGTTTCAGCAGCGGCGCGGTTTGGTCGTTGACGGCATCGTCGGCCCGAAAACGGCGGCGGCGCTCGGATTGGGCGGCTCACCTGGCGGCGGGCCAAACCCTGTCCCTGGCGGTGGTGGCGGTGGTGGTGGTGGATTTCCGGTCCCACCCGGCGTAACGCCGCCGCAGCCCGGTGGCAACTCGCCGCCGGGCTTTGTCGATCTGTCTGCGTTCAACGTGGTGATTGAAGCGATCATTTCGGGCTTTCAGCGAGTGGCTGCACAACTGCTGTCGTGGATTGATTCGGACTACGTGCCGCAAATCGTCTACGACCGCGTGGCGGGTCCGATCAACGGCGCGGTCAACAACGTCGCCTCGCGTCTGCGCGGCATTACGCGAAACGCGGTCGCAGCGGGGCAAGATCCGGCGGGATATGTGACTGACCGGATTCGCGAGATTCTGGCCAACGGCGTGAACAATTTAGTCAATGCGACACAACCGTTGGTGGGCTTGCCCATCATCGGTGGTGTCGCGATGCGCTATCAGGCTGTATTGCGCAGTTTGCTTTCGCAGGCTGATTCGGTACTTAATGCCTTGCGCGCGGGTGGCCACGCTGCTCAGGGCGTCGCCACGCGCATCGCGGCGGTGTTCGATTCCATCGTGCGGCAGTTGAGCTAGCAGCGCGGTTTCCGGGGAGTAATGGCTTTTTCGTTAGAACGACAGCCGGGCGGCGTTTTGCGAAACATTTTGCGTTAAGTCAACTATGAACAAAATACGTTTGAAACGACCAGCAGGCTGTCGTTAGCGCTAAAAAGCTGTATCACTTGGCAGGAGGCAATTGCAACCGGCGCGTCAACAGGAGCGGGTATCGTGTGGCGCTGGTTAACGAGGCGCGCAACGCTCGCGCACTGTAGAGCTGCCGCCGCTGCGAAAAATCACGCGGCCGCGATCAACCCCACATCGTCGAGCGCATGGAGATTGAGGCCATCGCCATGTCGTCGTTGAAGAAGCGCATGGGCTCGTTGGAGCCCGCCGCCCCTGCGGCGTATAGGAGCGGCAGGTAGTGCTCGAAGGTGGGATGCGCGAGCGTGGCAACTTGGCCGAGCTTTTGAAAATCGTTCAACCGAGCGTTGTTACCCGATTGCAAAATCTCGGCGGTCACACGATCAAACTCGATGGCCCAGTCGTAGGCTTTCGCGCCCGGAGCTTGCATGCGCATGGCGCGCAGGTTGTGCACGATATTGCCGCTGCCCACGATCAGTACGCCATAGTCGCGCAGCTTCGCGAGCTGCTGGCCGATTGCGAAATGCTCGCTCGGCGCGCGGTTGTAATCCATGCTCAGCTGCACCACAGGGATTTCCGCAGCAGGAAACATCGGTTTAATCACCGACCACGTGCCGTGATCCAAACCCCATTCATGATCGTCGAGTCCAACGGCTGGCGCGGAGAATGACTGCGCGATGGATTTTGCTGCGACTGGCGCGCCCGGCGCTGGGTATTGTTGATCGAATAGCGCTTGTGGGAACCCGCCGAAATCGTGAATCGTCTTCGGCTGTGCCATGCCCGTCATCCACCAGCCGCGCGTCAGCCAGTGTGCGGAGATGCAAAGAATGAGTTGCGGCGTAGGGTATTTTGCGTCGGCGCCGGAACCAAATTGCGCGCCGAGCGCCTGCCAACTGCGGCGATAGGCGTTGTCCTCTATCGCGTTTATCGGGCTGCCGTGGCCGACAAACATCACCGGCATGCGCGGAGACTTAGTGAGGCCCGCGAATGCATTGGCGGAGAGGGTGGTAGGAGCAGAAGCGTTAGTCATGGCGGC
>JAKQOD010000534.1 GCA_029565465.1 Deltaproteobacteria bacterium | reverse complement strand
GCCAAACCGGCAGGCGCCGATGAAGAAAAGCGCGACTTGCTCGCCAAGATTGGAGAGCTGACTGTCGAACGCGATTTTTTAGCGAACGGGCTCGGGCGCTTGAAGTAAGCGCCAAACGAGCCATGATTCAGCCCAGCCATCCAACGCTGTCGGTGCGCCGCCAATGTGAAATCGTTCGACTCGCACGATCAACGTTCGACTACCAACCGGCTGCCCTCGGCGACGACACGTTGCGCTTGATGCGTGTCATCGACGAGTTGGCGGTGAAGTATCCGTGCTGGGGCAGCCGCAACGTGGTGCTCGAATTACGCAGCCTGGGCTGGGTCGTGAACCGCAAGCGCATTCAACGGCTGCGGCGCATGATGCGCATCGAAAGCTTGGCCCCAAAACCGTCGACGACAACACCCAACAAGGAGCACGAAAAATATCCATACCTATTGCGCCAATTGCCGATTATTCGGCCGAATCAAGTCTGGGCCACGGACATCACCTACATCCCCTTGGCACACGGCTTTGCCTATCTTGTGGCGATTATCGATTGGTACTCACGCAAAGTCTTAGCCTGGCGACTATCCAACACCCTCGACGATTCGTTTTGCGTCGACGCGCTCAAGGAGGCGCTGCAAAACTTCGGCAAGCCTGACATATTCAACTCTGACCAAGGATCGCAATTCACAAGCGGGGACTTCACCGACGTACTCAAAGCCGCGGACATCCGCATTTCGATGGACGGCAAAGGTCGCTGGGTCGACAACGTTTTCGTCGAACGGCTGTGGCGCTCGATGAAGTACGAAGACATTTACATCCGTTGCTACACCACCATGGCCGAAGCTCGCACGGGCATCGGCAACTACCTCCACCACTTCAACACCACACGTCGCCATCAAGGTCTCGGCAACGACACGCCAGATGCTGTTTATTTTCGAAAGGCCACCAACATTTTCCACATCACCGATCGACAACTGATTTCAACCGTGACAAAGCAAACCTTACCAATTGCCGCTTAGCTCGCTATGAAATTGGCCCAGACAATGGGGTCCACCTCTATGACGCCAAGCGCGCCGAAAGCGTGGCACGCATAGGAGCTGCAATTCTGACAGCGACGGCCGACCTTGCTGATGCACAGAAAAACGAGGAACACGCGAAAGGCGCCTCTGCTCGCATCGCACAGGCACGCGAGGAGCGTAATCGTGACTACGAAACTCTCATCAAAACGTACACTGACGAGGAGGAGGTTCTTCGGAGACTTTATAAGCCTCTCGAAGAAATAATTCAGAGCGATCAGCGATTGGCAAAATTTTCGGTTCGTGTGAAACGGAACATTGATGTCAAGACTTGGCTCGCGACGGCCGACGAGATGTTTAACAACAAGTTTTCTGGCATCGAAAGCCCCTATGGCACGCAGGAGCTTCAACGGGAATGGGGGAAATCAAGCGACTGCCAGATCGGTCAAGCGATGAAGTCCTATATCGGCGAAATGGGAAAGAAATTGGCCGGCGCATTCAAAAAGGACTTCCATGTCGGCCATCTCGGCGAATGGCTGTTTTCGGATAAGCATTTCAAAGTGCACTATGCCGTTGAGTTTGGAGGGGTTGCGCTCGACAAGCTTTCACCGGGCACCAAAGGAATCGTTTTGCTTATCTTGTATTTGGCTCTCGATCGCTGGGACAATAGGCCGCTGTTGATCGATCAGCCGGAGGACAATCTCGACCCGCGTTCGATTTTCGATTTGCTTGTGCCGTTCTTTCGCGAAGCTGCTACGCGTCGTCAAGTGATAATGGTAACCCACAACGCGAACCTTGTTGTGAACACAGATTCAGACCAGGTCATCATCGCCGATGCTTCGCCACTGCAGTCTTCTGAGTTGCCACTCATCAACTACGTTGCAGGTGGATTGGAGGACGAATCAATCCGTAAACAGGTGTGTGCGATTCTGGAGGGCGGCGAAGCTGCGTTTCAAAAGCGCGCTTTGCGGTACACCATCAAACGGGCCTAGTGCGCAAAAGATGCGCCGTGTCTTGGTCAACGGAGCGCAATGCCATACTGTTACCCGCAAACTGGCAGTGGTATCGGGGGCATATGATCACGGCGATTGAGCTTGAGAACTTCAAAGGCTTTGGCGCGCGGCAGCGCATTGAGTTGGGGCCGCTAACGCTATTGTTTGGTGCAAATAGCGCTGGCAAAAGTTCGGTGCTTCAATCATTGCTATACCTTGCAGAATTGGTCGAGGGTAATTCGGCTGATATTGATCGTACGCAACTGGGTGGCGAAACCATCGCGCTCGGAGGCTTCGCTCGGGTGGTTCATCGGCACGAAGCGGAAAGAACGATTTGCTTGCGAGCGGAATTTACAACACCGCAAGGATTGAATCGGTTTGCTCGTGCTATCGAGAATTTTCCGTTTCCGGATATTGAAGACGAAGTAAGCAGTGCGTGGATCGAGCTGTATATTCGACATCGAACCATGCCAGGCTTCACTGGACCAGTCGTTGAGCGCGTTGTCGTTGGGGTTAATGGCGAGGCCGAACCATTGGTGTGGCTTGAAGTGGGCGCGTCGTTGCACGAAAACGAACCATTACGCGCGCGCATTAATCTTGGCCATCCTGTCGTTGCCACCGAACGTCGCGAAGTAGTCGGTGTTTCGCCTCCGTTGTATGCGCAGCACGCACCGGCCGACGTAGTTGCCGATTGGGAATCTATCGCTCTATTCGAACCACCACCAAACCAAGATACTGGTTCTAACTCAAGGTCAGGCTCACGCGACAGAAGCGCATCGGGCTCGCGTTCAGGTTCCAAAACGCGTTCCGCGTCACGAGTGGGCACCGAAGGCGATGGCTCCAGGGATGGCACCGGTTCGGGCTCTAACGATGGTTCAGGCGTTGGCGATGGTTCAAGGCTAGGCGATGGCTTGGGTTTTGGCGATGGCCGCTCGTTGCCAGTGTTTGCGCTCGCGCGAAGTCGTAATACAGCTTTGCCTCCGTACTCGGAGCCCTTGCGCGTAATTGCGCACGGCGACGACTCTCCTGAGGCGCAGCGCGTCGCGGAGCAAGTACGCACATTTCTGGAAATGATCGTTTTGGGAACCACTGCCCAACTGGCGGCTTGGCTGCGAGACTCAGTTCACATAGGCGCACTGCGCGCTATTCCCAGCATAGGCGACCTGTACGAACGCCCGAGTACGAACCGAAGTTGGGGCGACGGCATTGCTGCGTGGCAACAAGTATTGACCAACCGCGAAACGCTGCCAGCCGATGTAAATCGATGGCTAGAGCGGCTCGGCGCCAACTGCCAACTGAGAGTACGGTCGCAGTTCGAATCCAATTCTAACGACACTAAAGCAATTGCAACGCGAATACATACGTTACGCCTGGAGACGTCTCAACGAACATCGGCCTTACCGTCAGAACTTGGCGCCGGGATTAGTCAGGTCCTGCCTGTCATTGTCGCTGCCCTTCGACAAAAGCCTGGGGTTCTATCGATTGAACAGCCTGAATTGCATGTGCACCCTGCGTTACAAGTTGGCCTGGGCGATTTGTTCATCGAAGCAGCAACAATGCCCAAGGCTCGTCGGTGTTTGATGATCGAGACCCACAGCGAGCACATCATCCTCCGGTTACTACGTCGGATTCGCGATACTGCTAACGGAGAAGGCACAGGGCCGAAGTTGCTCCCGGAGCAATTGACCGTACTGCATATCTCAAACGACGGAGATCAATGCGTAGTGCGCCGCTTTCACGTCGACCGCAACGGCGACTTCGACCGGCCGTGGCCCAATGGATTTTTCGAAGAACGTACTGCGGAGGTATTCTAGTGTTCTACGAATACGCGATCGATCCTGCCGTGTTTACGAGCTTTGAACGATTTACACGCCTTCTTGATGCGATGGAGCCTGGCGAAGGTCGACTCTTGAATGAGTATCCAAGTGCGTGGCGCACACTTGTGTTTGAGCAACTGCCAAAGAACGCGGGCACCACGCGCAAACGAGCGGAACTTCGCCTCAAAGATTTAGGAACAAGGATTTTGCGGCGCAGAGGGGCAACCTTTGATGCCACTCAAGGTTGGATTTCTAATGCGATGGCGGAGAACACGCGCATACCGTTTAAGGCGGTTGTTGTTGAATGTGGCCAGGACAAAACAAATCTTGTTTCCTACGAGGACCTCGATGCTGCGCATCCGCTTTGGGCAAAGTTCGCTGACTTTATGCCAAGGGATGTTGATGCGATTGTTAAAGCAACTGAACCGATTTTTCGCGACGCCAGGCAGATCGTATTGATTGACCCGTATTTCTACTCGCTGCCAGATCAGCGCAATCTTTTGGAGAAGTTGCTCGCAGTCGCGTCTGTCGACGCCGATGTTGAGATTTTCTGCCAAGAACGGAAGGATCGCCGGCTGCTATCTCCTGGCTTCCATCGATGGCCGATACGCCTCCGCGAAAAGCAACGACTACATGTTTTCGTGCTCCGACCATCAGCCACAAATAAACGGCTGCACAATCGCTATCTATATACCGAGTTTGGAGGCCTGCAATTTGGCGACGCAATACGAGTTGGTGATGGGGTGGATTCGTTAAGCCTTCTAAGCATGCAAAAAGTACAGGTGTTGAGAGAAGACTATTGCAAGGCCACGACAGCGTTCCGTGTCGTTGAGAAGTTTACGCTTCCACCTATTAAGTGACACACTTATAAGCACAGCACGCGCCTTCGGCCCTTACTGTTGTGTCGAGTTATTCCGTTTAGCTAACGGGAGCTTGGCCTGTATTTGCAGCAGATTGCCCCGGGATAGCCGGATCGCGGGTTACTTCATCGCGCCCACCCACCGAAAAAAGAAAGACCCACCGAAGTGTGCATGCTCGAAAGCAGAGGCCCGGCGGGTTTGATGCTTCAGTTGTAATGCATCTGGATCATGGTCGCAAGATGCGAAAGTGGCCACCGCTGGACGAGCCGATAGGGCCAAGTTTGGAGCGATCTGATCGCTTTTGTGAGTATAAAGTTTCTAGTGTGTATGTAAGAAAATTTGCGTTTCAGTTCCCAAGGGGCGAGCGCCCGGCGGCGTTGATGCGATTTGTAGTTGGCCTACACGTTGCAAATGCCAAATCCATCGCCGCAAACACGCGTGTTTGGTTAGGAGCTTTGAGATATGCCTATTCGCAAGATTTTTTATAGTTTTCACTATCAGCAAGATGCCTGGCGAGTTGGCCAAGTGCGCAACATGGGTGTCGTTGACGGCAATAAACCTGCACACGACAACGATTGGGAAACGGTGAAAGGTGGCGGCGACCGCGCGATCAAACGATGGATTGATGACCAGATGTTTGGTCGGAGTTGTACGGTGGTTTTGATCGGTGCAGGGACCGCCAATCGCAAGTGGATCAACTACGAGATCGAAGCATCGTGGGCACGCGGCATGGGCGTGTTTGGCGTGCACATTAATTCGTTGAAGAATGCGCAAAGTGAAACCTCGGCACGTGGGGCTGATCCGTTTAGTTTTGTATCGCTTAATGGCCAACGCGCTAGCAACCTCATTGATAGTTACGATCCGGGCTGGTCGTTCAGCGCGGCGTATCACACCATTAAGCAAAACTTGAATGGGTGGATTGAAGCCGCGATCGCAAAACGTGGGCGCTATCCATGAGTGACCACAATGCGGTGAGCAGCAGCGCCCCTCAACATGGCGCGATAGACGCAGCTTCCAACAACGTGAATGCTGAGTTGCAGCAGAATGCGTTGCACTTTCACCTGACCACGCTACAAAACATCATCACGCGCATGGCCAACAACAGTTTCGCCGTACGCAACTGGGCTATCACATTCGTGGCAGGCGGTGTTGCCTTGCTGGTGCAAAGCGGTCACCGCAAGGCCGCGCTGCTATTGTTGCCAGCGGTGCTGCTCTTTACCTGGCTTGATGCCTACTACGTCTATGCTGAACGGCAGTTTCGCCAGCAGTACGATGCAGCTGTTGGGCGCGTTCAAGGAAAAGCTGTGGACTCTGCAGATTTGTATCTTGTACTACCATTGTCGTGTCAGTTCCGCGACGTGGTGCGTACCGCGAAGTCTGTAACGGTCTTGCCGATGCTGGTATGCAACCTGGTGCCGATTGGGTACGCCGTGTGGTGTACGTAGTCGCCGCTGTGTTTGTGCGTTGTGTGCCGCCGCGGATTTGGGGCGTAGTGACGCAAATATTGCAAAGCAAACTCGCCGGGCCTCTGTTTACAAGCTCTCTCTCGGCGGGTGTTTCTTGTTTCGGCTTCTCGCCCCACTTCGTAGCGAACGAGAACGGATACGAAAAGCGAATAGCCTCGCGCTGGCCGCTTCGGGTTGGTGCGCGCTGCAAAAACGACCCTCGCTAGTAGCGCCGAAAAATCAAAGGCCGCCCGGATGCGACCCTTGCACTGCCGAACGATTCGACAGGAAGCACGATGGTAAGGTAGTGGCCGATGAGCCGAGGGCGAACACAAACTACAAAAGTTCGTCGGGGATGCAGGCTGCGATTAGATCTGCTAACGCTGGGCCGCCAGATTCACTTCACGCTGCGTCACCTCATGGCGGAACGTAAATAGCTTCTCTAGTTGGCGTCGAGCGACGCCAGCGCCGAAGATCCTGCCGAGGCTGCCGAAGGGCAGTTCATAGTCGACTTGGTCGATCAGTTTGCTGGCGTTCGGACCATCGGCTTCGATGATGTGACGATGTACCCATGCAGCGAATGGGCCGCGGTTCATTTTATCAACGAAGAAATGACCACGCTCGTATTCGGTATGCTCAGCTTCAATGGTTTGCCACAGTGGTAGCCCGGGCATTTTGACCTTCAAACGAACCACGGTACCAACCGCAAGTGAGGTAGGCGCTTGGATGATTTCGGTGCGTTGCCAAGGTGGGCTTAGCAGCGCAAACGCATCTGGCCGTTCATGAAATGCCCAAAGCTGAGCCGCTGGCACTGCGAAACGCGACTCTTTGACGAACTGCATGCGGCAGGCGTAGCATCACGTTGGCGTTTGTCGACGATATGGCAAAGGAATAGCGGCAGGTTTTGGGTTCGTCGCTGCTCGGATGGTTGTCCGAATTCCGGACGATGCAACGTGTCGCGGTCGCGCCCCTAGCGCGACTCGTAGACACGCAGGGCGGGGAGTTCGAGCGCGGTTAAGAAACCGCCTTTGCCGCATTGGGTGTCGAGGCCGATGCAGGCAGGGCCAGCCCAAAGGTCGGTCGGGTCGGCGGGGGTGTACGTGGAGAGTTCGGCGGGCAGGGTGGCTGTGGCGGTGTGGCCGAAGACGACGAGTTTGCCGCGATAGTTGGTGAAGAAGTCGCGGTCGCGCATCCACAACATGAGCTTGGGTGGATCAACATTGGCGGGGTGGGGGAATTGGCCGTCGGGGTCACGCTCGCGCTTGAGGCCGGCGTGGACGTAGATGGCGTGGTCGTCTTCGTAATAATGCAAGAGGGTGCGCATCCAGGCGACGTCGGCGGCGGGGAAAAATGCGCCGCGCAACATGGCGTTGAATTCGTCGGCTGAACACGCAGCTTCGCTTTGCGGAGTGCCAAGGTAGGAGCGCACGGTTTCAAGGCAACCGTTGCCGCGCGGCAATAGAAACTCGGGCCAGCCTTTGTCGATGACGTCGAGCCAGGCATCTTCGTGATTGCCACGCAAGGCAACGACCTTGGCGGCGGCCGTGGTTTGCAAACTGCGAATGTGAGCGATGACGGCGGCCGATGCTGGGCCACGGTCGAGGTAGTCGCCGAGGAACACGAGCGTATCGGCGGCGCCGAGTTGCGGCAGCCGGGCAAGTAGCACGGTTAGCTGGTGCAAGTCGCCGTGGATATCGCCAACAACAAAGGTGCGTCCAGACACCGTCACACTATAGCTCGGAAGGTGGCGTTCCGACGATACAGTCGCGAGATTCGTGCTCGTGTGGAGTTGCGTTGCGAAGAGCGTCGAGAGCAGTCTGCGCACCGTGCGCCGATCGCCGATGCTCGGCGTGCGCGCTTGCGTCGGTGGCCATGGTCGCGGCGGTTCGGTCGTCGCGCGTGGCGCAGCTACGGCAGTTTGACATTTTGCCAAATCGCAAAGCTAGCGCGGTGCAACTCGACGAAGTGATACATGTCGGTGAAGATCGATAGGGGCATCACTTGCTCAAGGTAACGTTCGTCTTCGCGATACACGATGGTTGTCCCTTGGCCATCGAACATGGCGCTGCGCCACTCGCTGAGGAGCAGGTCGGCTTCGCGTGGGAACAATGCAAAGCCAGTGGAGCTTTCGACGGGCACGGCAGGGTCGCGCATCATGACGCAGTCGCGAGGTTCCGTCGTGCTTGCGGCAGATTGCTTGCCGGCTGGGCTCGCAGGTGATGTTGTCACCAAGCCTTTGCGTAGCGCGTCGACGGTTGCAGCCGCGATATTCGCTGGCCTCACGCGATGTTGTTCGACCACGAAGCCAGCGGATGCGTTGGCTGGAATGGCCGGTGCATTGAAAACGAACAACGCGTCGCCTTCGCGCACTACAAAGTACACGTCGTGCACAGCGAACTTGCCGACGTTGCGAAGAATGTAATGCCGATTGCCAGCCGCCCAGGTTGGGCCACGTTGCACTTCGACGGTGGGCCGTTCAGTCGTTGCGGCTTCATAAAATGCAAAGCGTTCCGTTTGCGTATCACGATTGACCCAAAGTGCCTCGCTGATGGCACGGGCGCTGGAGATCCACGGCACATCAGTAGTCGCTGCAGTGGCTGACGGCGCCGGTTTGCGGGTGAGCAGCAACTGGTTCCATTGCAGTTGCTTGGTGGTGTCATCAGGTAAGGCAACGCGCGGTGCCAGGCTCAACGGTGACAGGCGAGTGCGCAAATCCAACAGCTTATTGCGCTGCGCTGTGGCAGCGGGCGAATTGGCTACTGCCGCAGTGCGCCGAACGTCGACTTGGGGAAACCACGCGGATGCTTCGCCAGCGCTAAAGCCCACGCTCACGCCGACCGGAATATTGTCGTCATACTCGCCTGCGTAAAAGTGCAGCACTGGCAAAAAGCGGATACCACTGTCAGGCGGCAGGTCGGCAACGCGGCTGGTTTTTGCCGCCGTCGAACTCGCACTGTGATGAAAATAAGCAGGCAGTTTATTGCCTGGCTTCGGTGCGCCAGTACTATCAAAGACTTGCACACCCCATTCGTGGGCCGTTAGCGGCCGGGCGCACCAGCTTCGGGCCCATGCGGGCTGCGTCACGCACAGCATGGCGGCACATAGCCCGGAAATTCGCATTGTTCCGTTCATCTGGAATAGCTACGCATTAAGTGACGGTAAGTTCTTTTTATCCAGTGCTGGGGCCGGTTGGCTAACGCACCGCCCCAAACAAAAACGGATACGAAAATCTGATGGTGTCGCGGGCTGACGGTTGGACCGGGAACGTGAGGTTGCTGATGACGTCGACGATGCATTTGGCAACGGTTGGGTCGACGCCGGTGGCAGTGGCGTGCTTGACGGTGCCGGTGCTTGCGACGATGGTGAATTCGGCAGTGACGGTGCCGCTGAGGATTGGGTTGACGAGCAGTTGGCGCTCGTAGCAGTAACGGGTTTTCGTTTCGTTGGCTTTGATGACGCGGGTGACTCGGCTGCGATCGTAAGTGACGATGCGCGCGTCGGCGTCGGGGATGGCAGCTAACAGCAAAAAAAACATGTGGACGCGTGCCAGCCGCCGGACTCCGTTGCGATTCTGCATGGCGGTTCCGACAACGCGCTACCTGAACGGTTTCAGTTTGTTTGCAGGTAGGCCACGCGTGTGGCGCGAACCTACCTGGACAAGCGACCTTGCAGTCTTTGCAATCGACAATCATCACGAATTACGCCAACATCGCGGGTATGAAAATAGTGCCTCTGTTGCTGTTGGGGATCTTGATCAGCGGCTGCGGTAATCGCGTTGCGAACAACCTCGACGCCGAACCGCCGGTACCAACCGCACTGCGCGTTGCGCCGGCAACCGCGACGCTGATTGTCGTAAACGGCTTGTCGGTGAAGCAACGTTATGAGGTGTTTGCAACGATGGCCGATGGTACGGAAGTGGACGTCACTAACGAAGCAACGTTATCTGTGCCGAGCGGCTACGGCGAAATTCAAGCCGCCGTGTTGCGCGCCGACGGTGTGTTGCTAGGCAAGACGCAAGTCGCTGCCAGCGTGCGAGGCGTGGTTGGCTCCGCTGACCTGACGATCAAAGCCGAAGATACCCGCATTGATCCAGCGCTGCCGCCAACGATCGTAGGGCTCTTCGACGCTGCAACGCTCGACCCGAATCGCAACATTTCGATTGTCTATCCGTCGAACAATGTCGCCGTGCCGCGCAATTTAGGCGACCTCGATATTCACTGGCGCGCCAGCACCGACAACGTGTTCGAAGTCAGCTTGAAAAATCAGTATGCCAATCTGCGAGTGTTTGTGCCGGCCTCGACGCCGGCCCACGTCATGCGCTTTTTGCCAAAGGAATGGGCGCGCGCGGTTAACACCGATCCGACGCTCGCGATTGCGGTGCGAGGCATTGACCAA
>JAKQOD010000522.1 GCA_029565465.1 Deltaproteobacteria bacterium | reverse complement strand
ATCTGCGCGTTGCCGGCTTGGGCGATCTTGCAGTGGAACTAAAATATCGACTGCTGCACAAAAACGCGTGGCGGGTCGCAGGCATTGGCGCAGTGACGTTGCCGTCCAGCTTTGGCTCGGGCGGATCACAGTTTATTGGCGATGATTTGCCGTCGGTGCGCGGCCGCGTCGCGGGCCAGTTTGTCCAAGGCAAGTTCTCCGCAGGGGCCAACGTTGGTGTGATTTTCCGCAAACCGCGGGAAATCTATGCAAGCGAAATTGGTCAGCAGTTAACGTGGAGCGCAGCGGCGGGCTATCGCGTCACCGACCGCTTCGAACTTGTTGGCGAAGTTTTTGGCCGTACCGGGCTTTTCAAATTTGATCTCGACCGTAGCCCAATGGAGGCCGGTGGCGGCTTGCGGGTGCAAGCAACCAGCTCGCTTGCAGTGGTAGCTGGCGGTGGTGCCGGGCTCGTCAAAGGTATTGGTTCGCCGGATATCCGGGCGTTTTTGTCGGTTGGCTACGCGCCGGACATTCGCGATACCGATGGCGATGGCATCGCGAATGGCCGCGATGAATGCCCACTGGTGCCTGAAGACCGCGACGGGTTTGGTGACCGTGACGGCTGCCCGGATGACGACAACGACGGCGATCGTCGTGATGATGCGACAGACAAATGCCCAAATGAAGCCGAAGACATCGACGGCTTCGACGACGATGACGGCTGCCCTGAACTCGACAACGATGGCGATACGATTCCTGACCTCGAAGATAAATGTCCAATGGACAAAGAGGACGGCCAACAGCCCGCACCAAAAGACGGCTGCCCTGCCAACATGCGCGACTCGGATGGCGACAGCTTCTCTGACAACGTCGATAGCTGCCCATCGGCAGCCGAAGATGTGGATGGCTTCGAAGATGACGATGGCTGTCCTGAAGCCGACAACGACCAAGACGGCGTGCCTGATGCAACGGACGAATGCAGCCTCTGCGCCGAAGACAAAGACGGCACCGACGATGTTGATGGTTGCCCAGACTTCGATGACGATCATGACGGCATTGCCGACACGGCAGACAAGTGTCCTAAAGACCCAGAAACGATCAACGGTGTAACCGACGACGATGGCTGCCCTGATACCGGTGGCGTCAACGTAGCGCGCCTCGATGGTGACAAACTCGTGGTTGACCGTGCGCCAACCTTTGACAAGAAGGGCTTAACCAAAGCCGGTGAATTGATTGTTGATCAGATGGCGCTGGTCATGCGCGGCAACACCGATGTCACCAAGTGGCTGGTGGCCTTCTCGAATAGCGGCAATAACGTCGCGGCTGAAACCGCGTTCGTGAAAGCACGGCTCGTCGCGAAAGGTATCTCGGCGGATTCGCTCGAAATGCTCGGCGCTGCAGGTGCACCGCGCCTGGGTGGTATCGTTCGCGAACGGGCAGAAGCTGACGCTCCGAAGTCGTGCCCTGTCGAGCTGCAAGTAAAACCGAAGCCAGCCAAAGCCCCAGTCACAGCCCCAGCTGCGCCGGCTCCAGCGACGGCGCCTGCTCCAGCGACGGCGCCTGCTCCAGCGGCTGCGCCATCGACGGCGCCTGCGGCCAAACCGGCAACGCCTGCCAAAGCGCCAGCGGCGCCAGCACTGCCGACTGATTTACCGTAACGAGCCACCGCGGGCGGCTATCGCTGCAGCGTTACGGCAGCCGTTCGCCATTGACGACGGTTGGCGTTTTTCCAGCCCAAACTTCGAGGGCTTGAATCGGCCCCATATAGTTGCGAGCCAAGCCGACGTCGATGCGCCAGACAGTATCGTTACATGTTGATGTAATGCCACTCGGCTGCACGGTGTGCCCCAACACCATGCGTTTGGC
>JAKQOD010000507.1 GCA_029565465.1 Deltaproteobacteria bacterium | reverse complement strand
CCCCGTCTCGCCTGCCGCGTACGTCGCCGCCCCTTGCACCAGCTTTTGGTCCTTCCCCGACGCGCTCCCCGACACCGCGAAGCCCCCGGCTCCTGCCTGCGCCGCGCTCGGCCCGACCAGCAGCGCTGCGCTGCCCAGTGCGATGGGTTGAACGCCACCGCCGTTACCGCCGCGACCACCAGGTATTGCTGCCATGCTGTAGCGATGCACTGGCCGCTGGCGGCTGCGAGCTGCACTGCGAGCGGTGCGCGTTTCGGCGACCGTGCTGCACGCGCCCATGATGGCGCTGCGCCGCTGATGCATGCGCACGTTTTGTATGTGTGTTGCCGCCATCACCGTGGGCTTCTCACTAACGTCGGTGTGTACTGTTGGATTGATTAAAACTCGTCGCCGCCCAAGTCACACGCACCGTTCTTAGGACGCGCGTCGCCATCGACATCAACTGTGATGCCAGCCGGGCAAGTGCCAACTTTGTCGATGGCGGCCGTCGAATTGCTGGTCAACCGAAAGTATTTTGCATTGCTCGTATCCGTGCTGCCAAAAAACACATCCGCGGCCATCGTGTTTCCGGTTCCGCTGCCAGGCAGTGCGGCGCCATTGCTGAACAGCGAGTTATTCATTGTGCAGGCACCAGCCAGGTTATTGTTCGCAAAGATATTGAACTCGCCGGTGACCGAAACAACGCAATTCATCGCGATATCCGTGCCCGATGAGACGTTCTCTGCGACGGTATTGAAGCGAAAGACCGAAGTGCCAACTGCTAGATCCAGCGTTAACCCGCGCGTATTGCCGCCACTATTCCCGTTTTGCACGATCAGGTTGTTTTCAATCGTGAACAAACCGCCTGAAACCACAATGCCGCCACCCGTGTTGCTGCGTACCGTGGACTGCGTCACCGTCAGCGCACCCGTTCCCTGGAAGTCGATACCCTTCGAACAGCCGGCTATTGAACTCTTGAAGAATTTCGCGTTGCCCGTCGAACCGTTCGGCGACTCAACACAAACAGATGGCAACACCCCCGCCTTGTTGGCTATCTCGATACCTGCAAACGTTACGTTTGCCCCAGAATTAATGCTCACAATGATGCCGCTTGGTGTCAAGCCCAGAATCTTCGCCCCAGCATCGCCCGTGACGAGTTGCACGCCCGCCCCAATTCCTAGTGGAATTGATTCTTCGATTGCGCCCTTCACCTTCACCGTGGCTTTGCCTTTGCCCAGCGCAACAGAAACCTTTGCGCACGGTGCGGTTTGAGTACAATCCAGATTCGCCGGCGCGGCACCTACTTGGGCATACGCAACCTGGGTCGGGTCAGCGCACGCGCCAGTATCCAAACAGACCTCAGATGCACATTCGCTATTTTGCGTACATGCACGGCAAGCATTGTCCGAACCGCAAACTGGCTCAGTACCCGTGCACAAGTCGTGGCTCATCGCGGTGCACTCCACGCATTTGTCTGCGACCGTGTCACAGGCAGGCGTGCTGTCCTTGCACTTCGTTGCGTCAGCTTTGCACCCCGTCACGACGACCGGGCCATCAACGAGTGGAGGTGCTTCGCAATTGCTATTCTGGTGATCTGGGCAGTAATAATTATCGGTATGGCAGGCCGCAAAACTCATCGCGATTGCACAGCCAGCCATTGAAATTAATTTCTTCATCGTCAGCTCCGTCGTCCAAGGTTATTTAGAAAGTTCCAGCCCAGCCAACCAACCCGCCTTGCGAGGTCGGCATTGCAATCGGTCCGTTAGTTGCCGCGGGGTCGAGCCGCGTCCATAGATAGGTACCGACACCGATGGCCGCAACACCTGCGATGCCCACACCAATTCCAATTGGAGTCGAACCGAAGAACTGTTTATCCGTGCGCACTTCCGTTGGCGCGGGCTTCGGTTGTGCGACATCGAAATAAATCAACACCCCACCCAACACCACGCCGGCCGCGCCGCCGCCAATCAGCAAGCCAGGCACGAGCTTGGAGCGGCCCGGGGCCGGCTTGGGCGCAACGATGGTCTTGCTATGGATGCGGCCGTCGTCGTGCGCGTGGCCTTCGTGGCCGTCATGGCCCTCGTTGCCGTGCGGGCCGACGCCCACCGGTTTGTCGTTGGGCTTGTCGGCCGGTTTATCCAGGGGCTTGCCGCCTTCGCTTTGCAGCACCACGTCGATGCGCTCGGTTTTGCCTTCGGCCACTGTTACATCTTGCACGGCGTTGGTGTAGCCCGCGCGCGCCACCATCACGGTGTGCTTGCCCGGGTACGTGCGGAACGTGGCGTCGGTTTCGCCCACCATCGCGCCGTCGATTTTCACCACTGCGCTGCTCGGCGTCGATACCACTTCAATTTTCGTATCGCCCTTTTGCGCCATG
>JAKQOD010000504.1 GCA_029565465.1 Deltaproteobacteria bacterium | reverse complement strand
GCTTGCCGCAGCCGCAATGGTGACGCCGCCATGGCAACAAAAGTCGATGCGATGGCGTTGGAATACCGCTGCGGTTTCGGAGTGGTCGAGCACAAGGTTCGCCACGGTTTGTTGAAGATCGAGCTGCATAGACACGACAAGAGCAGGGAACGTGCCACCGGCAGATCGCTCGCCTAGCCGCTGTAAATCATCAAATCTGCTAGCTTTTATTCAACTCGCGTTCCAAAATGTAGCGTATGGAACACCAAGACGGAGCGGATGCCTGCGACGTATGCGGGATGGTGCCGTTGGTTCCACGTCTAAACGGCGCAACCCAATTGGTCGTTCGTAGCCAGGCCATGCAGGAGCTACTCAAGCGTGCTGCGCGTTTTGCAGGTAGTGATGCACCAATCGCTGTGCTTGGTGAAACCGGGACTGGCAAAGAAGTGATTGCACGTATCATTCACAGCAATTCGGCGCGCGCCAAACAGCCGTTTGTTGCAGTCAACGTTGCAGCGCTGCCGGCTGACTTGTTGGAGTCAGAGCTGTTTGGTCACAGCAAAGGCGCGTTTACTGGCGCTAGCGCGGCGCATCGTGGCCTGTTTGAAACGGCCAACAAAGGCACCCTGTTTCTCGACGAGATTGGCGAGATGCCGTTGCCGCTGCAAGCCAAGTTGTTGCGCGGTTTGCAAGATGGCGAATTGCGACGGGTTGGTGAAAGCCAAGCGTTTGCTGTCGATGTGCGGATTATTTCAGCTACGCACCGCGATCTAGCGCAGCGCGTGCGCGAGGGGCTGTTTCGCGAAGACTTGTACTATCGCCTCAAAGTGTTGACGTTGACGGTGCCGCCACTGCGCCAGCGTGTCGACGATATTTTGCCCTTGGCACTGCACTTTTTGCTCAACGAAAAGACGTCGGCGGCAGGCTTTGATGCCGAAGCGCAAACGCGCCTACGCGGCTACGCCTGGCCTGGCAATGTGCGCGAATTGCAAAACGTGGTGAAGCATGGCGCAGCCCTTGCAGTAGGCGACTGGGTGACGTGTGAAGAATTGCCAGAAGATCTTGCTGGGGCCAGCTATGGAGCGAACGAGCGAACTCTGTCCGGAAACCGGACCGTGGCGGCGCCCACCGCGCTGCAATCGTTGGCGGACGTCGAGCGGGCTCACGTACTGCACGTGCTGCAAGCCTGCCATGGTGATCAAACCGAAGCGGCACGCGTCCTGGGTATAGCGCGCAACACACTGTGGCGAAAGTTGCGGCAATGGAGCCCAAGCATATGACCCGCTTGCAGATTTCGAAGGCGTCGGTCGCCGCAAGCTCAGGCGCCCACAGCGACCTCATCGAACTGCTGGTTGCTTGCCACGCACGCATTCGCTCATTTGCGCAGCTTGCCGTTGCGATCGCCGGGGCACCGAGCGCAGTCAGCGAAGCCGAAATCATCGACGGCTGTGAACGCTGCACTCGCTACTTTGCCGAAGCGTTACCACTGCACGTTGCCGATGAAGAGCAAAGCGTCATGCCACGGCTATTGGCGAACGCCCCTGAGGTTGCAAGTGCGCTACAAACGATGCAAGCCGAACATCATGAGCACGAGCCGTTGCTGCGCGCGCTGCTCACGCAGTTGCGCGCGGTTGCCTCTGCGCCGCACGACCTCGTTGCTCGTGCTGCGTTGGCTGCCGTCGCAGTGCCTCTGCAAACCGCGTTCGAGCAGCACCTGCGAGGTGAAGAAGACACCGTATTTCGCGCGATTCGCGATCGCCTTACCGTCGCTCAGCGCGCTGAGATCGTCGAGGAGCTGCGCGCTCGTCGCCAGCTTTAGCGCTCAAGTTCCCGTCGCAGCTTGCGCTGCGGCTTGCGCCATGGCGATATCGAATGGGCTAGTTGTCGTCGGTGCGACGGCGGCCCAGCTGTTGCCACGGCCTTCGAGTTCGTTGTGCCACTTGATTGCGCCAGTGTTGGCATCGACGCAGTACAGCTCGCCTTTGATGGTTGCAAACAGTTGGCCGCCCAGCAGCGCGAGATGCACGCCGGTTGCAGCCAACATCGAGCTAGTCAGTTTGTTGGTCCAGCGCTCGCCACCGGTGGCGACATCAAGTGCGACGATGGATGACGCAATGCCGACGAAAACGGTGGCTAACGGCGGTACTGGATGCGGCACGATCACCAAACATGGCAAGCCTAAGCCATAGCCGCGCAGCTTGTTGTGCCACAGTACTTCGCCGGTGTTGGTATCGAGCCGATAGACTTCGCCAGCAATGCCAGCAAGCAACACGCCTTGATCGTACACCACCGTGACCACGCCCGACATCGCGAGCTTGTGTTGCCACAAGACCTTGCCGGTAACAGTTGCAACTGCCACCACATAACCACCCAGCCCGACGAAGATCGCAGGCGGCGCGGTAGTGACGAGATTGCTCGCTTCGCGCTGCAGTACATCGGCGAGCGTGGCTTGCGCGGTTGCGGCGGCTGCTTCGGCGGCGGCTACCCGGGCGTGTGCAGCTTCAAGATCGTCGCGGTACGTCATGCGCATCAGCATAGCCGCAAAATGTGGCTAACGGACGTGCATCAAGGCGGTTGCGCGACCCCGTGCAACGGGGGTTACTGTGCAAACGAAAACACACGACCGTCGCGCATCTTGCATTCAGCATTCGAAAAGAACCAGTAATCGCGTTGAGGCATCGGATCTGCTATCCCAAGGAATAAAGAATATTCTTCCGCAACATCTTCTACTGAACAGTCAATTCCGCAATTTCTGCCGCATAAATCAGGCGCGAAACTCATCCTCGATGTTTCGATGCCGTTGATGAACAACACAAGTGGAATGGGTTCGATGGCTTGTAGCGTTGGGGCTTCGCGAATCATGTCATCGAACGTGTTTGGTTGAATCACTTTGCCATTGGACCCTTGTTCAACGACCCGAACGCCAGTCCCAGTTTGAATCCGCAACGTGTAACGCGTAGGTGGGTCGCTGCAATTGCATACGACCAGCGCACTGGCGACAACCATCCATTTCACCACCATCGCACGTGCCACGGGTACGAATGCAGCGTCGTTGTCGCCATGGATGGCGCGGAGACTGGGATGGGATGCCTGAGTTATTCACGATGTCTCCTGTGCCTGTTCACGTTGTACCTGTTGCTGGCAATGAATAACTATAAATTGTGCCAAAGCCGCCTTGAAATGCTAGGTGGAAAAGTTGCTCCGCTTGTGACCAAGCGAGCGCTGCAGGGCCCCAGGCATGAGCAAGTCCGGGAGTCAGGTAAGCGCGGCTCGCCTGCACGCGCGAAGCCACCAGACACGATGACGCCGCTGAACGCAGTTATATCGCCGCCCTCATGCACCGGGCGACCGATCGCGGCCTGGTGCTCGCTGCATTGATCGACTACGCTCAACGCATGTCGGACGATCGCATCAGCCCTACGGCTGCATTCACCGGACAAACGTGGGTGGAAAACGGCTTGTCGCCAGCGAATTTTGGCAGCGCACTTGGGCGCGCGATGTATTGGTCGACTCGACCAGCACAAGTGCTGATGCGGCGGGCCGGCGCTGCAACGTTGCAAGGCATGTTGCTGGCGCGGCATAGCGCGATTGACACCGTCATCGCCGACGAAATCGCTGAAGGCCGGGTGAGTGCGGTGATTGAACTAGCGTGTGGCATGTCGGGCCGGGGCCATCGCTTCACCAGCGAATTTCCTGATTTGCCGTACATCGAAACCGACTTGCCTGCGATGGTTGCACGCAAACAGCGTGCGCTGGACGAGCTGGGGCCGCATTCGGACAATCATGAAGTGCGCGTGCTCGACGCTTTTTCGTCGCATGGGCTGTTTAACTTGGTGGCTGAATTGCGTGCCAAATATTCGGAACTTGCCGACGGCGGCGGGCTGGCGATTATTGCCGAAGGCTTGATGAATTATTTCGACGAAGCCACGGTGCGAAATCTCTGGCATCGGGTGGTGCCGTTGCTAGGCACTGGTGTGTTTATTGGCGATTTGCATACACGCGATACCAATAGTGGCTTGCTGATCGCTGCGTACGAAGCTGCACTCGGCGCGTTTGTGCGCGGCAAAGTGCACATTCACTTTCAAGATCGTGCAGCTGCCGAAGCTGCCATGGCGGCTGAAGGCGGGCGCGGCGAACTGCGCAGCCCCGCCGATATATGCGACGTGCGCGAGCCAGCCAGTGCCAAGCGCGTGTGGATCCTGCAAATGCGCACTGGCGCCTGAATCCCGGCCACACGCCGAGATCGGCCGCAGCGCACGGATGGGCGCGTTGCCCATGAAAAACCGGCAAATCGGCCAGGCTTGGCAGGCATAGGCAAGGATATTTTGCGCCCTAGGCGCAATTGAGCAGCCACCAGGCCCCCGTCGACGTGCTATGAAGAGCATACGTTATGGCGCTCGAGAAACGCGAAGGTTCGTCCCTGACTTGTTCGTTCTGCGGCAAGTCGCAAAAAGAAGTCAAAAAGCTGATCGCGGGGCCAACCGTCTACATCTGCGATGAGTGTCTTGGCTTGTGCAATGACATCATTGCCGAAGAAGTCGATAAAGACGATCAACAGTTTCCGACTGCGATTCCAAAGCCAGCACAAATCAAAAAAGTGCTGGACGAATATGTGATTGGCCAAGATCGCGCGAAGAAGATTCTCGCGGTTGCGGTGCACAATCATTACAAACGTATCGACGCCAAAAGTCACGGCAAAGAAGACGACGTCGAACTGCAAAAATCCAACATCTTGCTCATGGGGCCAACTGGCTCGGGCAAAACCCTGTTGGCGCAAACGCTGGCACGCATTCTCAACGTGCCGTTTGCGATCGCCGATGCCACCAACCTCACCGAAGCCGGCTACGTTGGCGAAGACGTCGAAAACATTATCGTGTCGCTGCTGCAAAATGCCGATCACGACATCGAACGCGCCCAACGCGGCATCGTGTACATCGACGAAATCGACAAGATTGCACGCAAAAGCGACAACCCGTCGATTACCCGCGATGTGTCGGGCGAAGGCGTGCAACAAGCGCTGCTCAAGATCATCGAAGGCACAACGGCTTCCGTGCCGCCGAAGGGTGGTCGCAAGCATCCGCAGCAAGAGTTCTTGCAGGTCGATACCACCAACATTCTGTTCATCTGCGGTGGTGCATTTACCGGCCTCGAAGAAATTATTCAAAACCGCATTGGGCAAAAGATGATCGGCTTCGGCGCGTCGGCGTTGAAGAAAAAAGAATATGACCAGTGGGACCTGATTCAGCAGGTCGAAACCGAAGACATCCTCAAGTACGGCATGATTCCCGAGTTCATTGGGCGTTTGCCGGTGTTGGCGCCGCTGCACCAATTGTCGGAAGACGCGTTGGTGCAGATTTTGACCCAACCGAAAAACGCATTGGTCAAGCAGTACCAAAAGCTGTTCGAGATGGATGGCATCAAGCTCAAGTTCACCAAGACGGCGCTGGCCAAAGTTGCCAATCTTGCTTCGACGCAAAAGAGCGGCGCGCGCGGTCTGCGTGCGATTTTGGAAAATGCGCTGCTTGAAACTATGTACGAAGCGCCGGGCCAAACCATCGCCGAAGTTGTGGTCAACGAAGAAGCGATCGATATGCAGGCCAAGCCACTGATTAGCTATGGCAAAGAAAAGGAACCTCGACCGGAGTCTGCGCTCTGAGTCGCGAAGCGACTATCACTGCCAACCGTGGCGCGCATCGGTACGGCATTCCACGCAGTGATTTGCCAGTTGGTACGCCGCGTCGTGGCTATTTTTGGATTGTATGCGGCGCATTTGCCGTCGCTGCGTGGCTGTCGGCGGTGGCTGCACCTGGCAACGCCATGGTGATTTTCCTGTACAGCCTGTCCGGTTTTTTACTGACCACGATCGGCGCCCTCGGCAGCTTGGTTGAGCTGATTAGCAATGTGCAGCTCGATATCGACGGTCGTGATCAATGGCGGAATCGACGCTGGCTTGGCGCTGGTGCGCTGCTTGGTGCCGGTGCATTGTTGGCAATTGGCAGCACGCAAACCGCCTTTGCACGTGAGTTTCAAGGCGTAAGCGCCCCAGGCGTTGTCATCATTGGGTTGCTTGCACTAGCGCCCATGGCAAAACCAACGAACCTTCGCGTGATGCTGGTGGTTTGCGTTGGCGTGGTGTGCGTGCTGCTGGCTGGCAGTGTGTTGCTTGGCAAGTATGTGATCACATCTGACGAGGAAATTTTCATTTTTCGAGTGGCTGCCACGACGTGGATCCGCGCCGGTTTTGCTTCCGGTATTTTGCTTTCTTCGCTGTGCTTGTACGCGCTGGCCGCCAACGTTCGCCGTAGTCGCCTTACCTACCGCCCCATTGCAATGGCCGTAGCCGTCGATAAGAAGCGTTAGCTGATCACGGTTGCGCGTGGCAGCTCGATCGGCGGCGGATCGTAAGGCGCAGTTGGTCGAGGTGCATGCCACCACGCATAACATCCAATGGTTAGGCCAACGCTAGCAACCAACGAAATCCACAGACCGAATAGACCGTCATTGCCTGAGGCACCCGCGAGCCAGCCGAACCAAAATGTCGATGCCAGCGCAAACATGCCGCTGAGTTTGGCAGCTCGAATATCAGGCTCTTGCGCGTCGGAGAGCAGCGCCATCACAAAGCCAACCGCCGGCAAGATCAGCAGCGCGGGCCAGCCGGCTTCGAGGCCAGCAATTGCCATGGCGGCCAACCCAATTGCGGTGAGCCAAGCCAACAGCTTGAGGGCGAACAGCCAGCCTTTGGTGTGGCCTGCTTTGCTCAGTGCGATCACGGTGATCACCAAGCCAGCCAGATAGGGCGGCGTGAACACAACGGTTTGCACTGGATAGATCGGCTGATGGCAGCCTTTTACTGCCGGTAGAAACATACATATGAAAAGCAACAGGCCGGCCGTTCCGATGAGCCGATGCCGCGGCGCTCTGGGAGCTTTACCGGTTTCGCTTGAAGGGGCCACACCTGATATTGTGCGTGAGGATTGCAGCGAACGCCACGCCAAGTTGCGCTGGGAATAAAAACCGCGCGCAGGCGTTACATCCACTAGCTCAGGCTGTCCGCGTCCACTGCATTACCCAGTTGTCTTGCCACGATTTGCCACCATCGCTCGACGATGCTTGTGACCAGCGACAAGTCGTAGCGGTGATCTTGTCCCACATCCCGCGGAATATCAGCGTTTTTCCGTCGACAGTTTCTTCGCTGAGCCATATGCCAGCGCCGTTGGTGAAGCCGCCCGGGGTGCCACCAGAGGTGGACCCCATTGTCTGGGCCAATTTCATAGCGAGCTAAGCGGCAATTGGTAAGGTTTGCTTTGTCACGGTTGAAATCAGTTGTCGATCGGTGATGTGGAAAATGTTGGTGGCC
>JAKQOD010000438.1 GCA_029565465.1 Deltaproteobacteria bacterium | reverse complement strand
TTGCCGGTGCCGGCGCTCGGTCGTAGGTTTCGAGCATGCGCTTTTCGTCGGCCGCGGAAGGATATCCAATCTTAAGTTTGATCAGAAAACGGTCAACTTGGGCTTCCGGTAGAGGATACGTGCCTTCTTGCTCAATCGGATTTTGGGTGGCCAGCACCATGAACGGTTCCGCCAGTGTGCGGGTTTCCCCTTCGATCGTGACTTGCCGTTCGGCCATTGCTTCAAGCAGGGCGCTTTGCGTCTTTGCCGGTGCGCGATTGATTTCGTCGCCGAGGAGAATGTTGGTAAAGACCGGACCTTCGCGCAATACAAACGTGTTGTTGCGCATATCTAAAATATTGGTGCCAGTGATATCCGACGGCAATAGATCGGGCGTGAATTGAATCCGTCGAAAATTGCAGCCCAGCGTGTTGGCGAAGCCTTTGACCAACGTGGTTTTGGCAACGCCTGGGAAGCCTTCGACGAGCACATGGCCACGTGCGATCAGGGCTGTTACCAAGGCTTCGGTAATCGCGGGGGCACCTAAAAATACGCGGCCGACTTCTTCACCGATCAAGCGGCATATTTCGGCAGCTTGGGTCAGCTGCCCGGCATCAATAGTGATTCGAACGTTCGTCATCGTGATGTTTGTCCTTAGTCCTGCGTTACGAATCGGTTCCCAAGGTGCAGCCCAGGTTACGACAGAGCGTGTCACAATCGTCATAGAGCGCATCGAATTCGCGCTTGCTCATGAAGCCGCCGCCCCATGGCGCAGCAGCTTGGCCGCGCGATGGCAGTTTGCGTAAGCGATCGGCGACCCGAGCGTAGGCAGCAGCCGCGGCGGCGCCTTTTTCGGTGCGCACGATTTCGGTCAGCTGTGGTTCGCCAAGTGCGGGGCGTTGCTCGTCTTTGCCCAAGGCTTCGCTCAACAAGGTCTGGACGCGATCACGCAGCAAGCATGCTGAAATCAAGTGCGGTTCGTTCGCGCGCTGGGCGCCTGCAGCCATCGCGTACGCATCATCGCGTCGGGCCGGGCGTCGCAGCGCTAACCACGCACCATCGGGGCGCGGCCCTTTGCGCCAAGGAATCGCCATGGCCAATAAGCCCAACAACAGCAGCCCGGCACCGATGCCGAGGGCCCGCATCGCACCTGGCACCAGCAACCACGTACTACGCTCGTCGAGCCACCGATTGAGATCGGCGACCGAGCGCGCCAACGGGCCGGCATTACTGTCATCGATATATGGGCGAGCCTGCCCATACATTGGAACATCGCCGCGTACGACGATCACGCGGTTGGCGCGGCCTTGGCGATTGAGCCAATGCAGCATGTTGACCACGGCTCGCAGGTTGCCAGGGAACTCCAGCATACGATTGATGAAAATGCTTGGATCTGCGACGGCTACATACCGGCCAGTGCCGCGTTCACCTGCCACGAGCAACGCTCCGTCGGCAAAACCCGCTACCACGGTGCCGCCGACGATATGGCCAAGCACGCTAGGATGATTGGTGACGATTTCGGTCACTTCGCTGCCAATTGGATGGTCGCTCGTTACGCTTGCGATGGGGGCCCAGGTTCGGCCTTCATAGTATTTGTCGGCGCGCACCGTGGTGACATCGAGGCGGACGGCGCCAATGCGAGCCAACGCGTTTTGGGCTTCGCCAAAATCGTCGGCTACAATCGCATGCCCACCAGCTTGGACAAACGCATCAAGCTGCGATGGATCGATCGCCTGTTGTGGATACAAAAAAACCAAAATGTCTTCCGCACCCAGGTTGCCCCATTCAAGCGTGCTTACCGCGTTGAACTCAAACCCCATGCCGGTTGCTAAATCCCGGAACTGCATCAGCCCGTTCCAATTGCTGTTCTGCGGATCGTAATCGCTCGAGATGGGAAGTGGCGCATCTTGCGCAAACGTCGGTGCCGAGGTGGTAAGGCTGCCTGCAAGCAAGGCCGCCACCACCAGTGTTGTGACCTGCGTCGGCCGCATGGTTATGCCATCTCCTGTTTGAGCCGCGCGACGCTACCCTGCAGCAGGCTCATGCCGCGTGATAACGGCGCTGGCGTGGTCATGACAATTAATGCGTAATAACCAAGATCTACCGCATGCACAACGATGTCGTAACGCTCATGCTGCGTTACAAAATATTCGACGTTGCCATAGTGCCAGGTGCCAAAGGCAGCGTGCATCTGTGCCAACAGCACACCGTAGTGCGCTGTGATCAGTGCCCATTCGTCGGGATCCAACGTCGCAAAGCTGTCCACCATTTCACCGTCCGACGCCGCAAACGCACCTCCGACCATGCCAGGCGTCTGTTCGACCATGTCGCGTAGAATTTGAGCGAATGGTGTCATTTCGTGGCGGGCGTTACGGTGGTGTCAGGCGCCAACAAAGCGGTTGCCGAATCGGCGATGCTTGGACGCAGCCCCAACTTTTTGGCGATGCCATTGACCCAATACGCGAAATAGGATGTCCGCAGGGCTGGGAACATTTCTATTCGCAACTGGGCTTCGGTTAGCTCGCGTGGTGGCAATTGCTGCGTGAACAAAATGATGTCCCAGCCCCAATCGGTACGAACCGGCGCGGCAACATCACCGATCGCCGGCAAACTAAACAATGCAGTCGCGAAGGCGGGCACGAGCCGGCCTTCATCAGACATTTCGGTCTTGCCAAACTCAAAGGCTTTTTCGCCCAACACGCGCTTCGCGGTCGCGAACAGATGGTCGGGATACAGCCCGTGTTGGTCTTTGAGCTCAGCGTAGAGGGTATCGGCTTGGGTTTTGGCTGCCATGTCTTTGGGGCTGCCGTGCTCGTTGGCTGGCACGCCGAGCCGAATGAAACTAGATGCCCGATAGTCACCTTGATGCATCCGGAATCGGTTGCTTTCAAATACCTTGTTAACGATGTCGGCCGGCAAATCCTCGGCTCGCTGAAACTTGGTTTCGAATTCGCGCTCAACAAACAAGCTGACCATCTGGTCACGTTGCACGGCGCTCAATGACGTGCGCTGGTCAACACCACGTGCAATGGCGGCTTGTGCAAGCAGTTCAAAGTTGATGCATTCTTGCATCGCCGCCGCCGGCGTTAGGTGATGTGCGGCCGCTTGGGTTTGCACACACGAAGCCCACACTGGATGGCCGTCAACGGTTGCGATGACAGCATCGGAGGCGTTGGCCGCCGGCGTGTCGTGCAATACCGGAGTT
>JAKQOD010000405.1 GCA_029565465.1 Deltaproteobacteria bacterium | reverse complement strand
GTTGATGATCTTGGCGTTGTTGGCGACGGTGGCCGGGTTGATCGGCTTTCCTCACATCGAAGCATTCCACTCGCTGCCAAAAGTTACTCACTTCTTGCACGATTGGCTTGAGCCAAGCCTAACCCACACGTGGTACGGCGTTGTCGGCGAAGCCGCGAACATCGAGGGGCATCACAGCAATGGTTCGGTGCTCGGCCTGATGGCGTTTGCATCGGCGATTGGTCTAGCGGGTATCGGCATCGCATGGATGCTGTATGGCCGCGGCCCGTCGGCAACCGTGAAACGCTGGGTCGATGGCCCACTGGCCAACGCACAGAACCTCTCGAAGAACAAACTCTTCGTCGACGAAGGCTACGAAATCGCCTTCATCAAGCCCTTCCGTGCTTTGGCACGTGGCACGTTTGAAATTGTCGATCGGTTTGTCATCGACACCGTCGCTGTAAACGGCTCGGCGTTTGTGGTTGGCTTGTTATCGCGGTTGTCGCGTTGGTTCCAAAACGGCCAAGTGCAACGCTACATCTTTGGCTTGATGATTGGCGCCGCAGCGGTTTTTGCCATCCCTAATTGTCGCCATCACGCCGGCCTGTCGTACCGCCAAGTTGATGGCAACATCGAGTTGACGGCTGAGCCGGGCTCGGGCTTATCGGGCAACCGTGCGCAACTGCGCTGGGACCTCAACGGCGATGGCCAGCCTGACACTGTGGCCGGCTCGGGCAAGTTGCTCGACAGCGTGGTCGTGACCGTGCCAGCTGGCGACGTGAGTTCGTCGGTGACGTTGTGGATCGAAGACCCGATCAGCAAAAAGACCATTACGGTGAAGCGCGACATTCGCTTGTCGGGCGCAGCTGATCAGGGAGGCAAATAGTCATGTCCGGTTCGTTCTTGTTACCTCTCCTTATCGGCATTCCGTTGTTGGGCGCCATCTTTGTGATGTGCACGCCCAAAGCGGAATCGTCGCTGCATCGTGGCATGGGGCTCGCCTTCTCGGTCTTCACCATGTTGGCGTCGCTTGGCTTGTTTGCGTATTTCAATCGCACGCTGCCTGGCCACCAAATGGTGTTTGATGCCGAGTGGATTCCCGGCATGGGCGTGCATTTCAAAACCGGCGTCGACGGTATTTCGTTTTGGTTGATTCTGTTGACCACCGTGTTGATGCCGCTGACGTTCCTCGGCACCTCGGGCGCAATTGAAAAACACGCACGCGAATTTATCGCTGCCATGCTCGTGCTCGAAGCCGGGATGATCGGCGCGTTCGTCGCACTCGACGTGTTCTTGTTCTACACCTTCTGGGAAGTGATGCTGATTCCGATGTACTTGCTCATCGGGATCTGGGGCGGTCAACGCCGCTTGTACGCATCGATCAAGTTCGTCATCTACACGATGGTCGGCTCGCTGCTGATGCTCGCTGCCATTTTCTACGTGTATGTGAACTACCACTCGGTGACTGGTATCTACACCACCGACCTCGAAAAATTGACGCAACTAGCACTGCCATACAATGCGCAGGTGTACTGCTTTGCGGCCTTCGCAATCGCGTTTGCCATCAAGGTGCCGCTGTTCCCGCTGCACACGTGGTTGCCTGATGCACACGTTGAAGCGCCAACTGCTGGCTCCGTGATTCTGGCTGGCGTGATGTTGAAGTTCGGCATCTACGGCTTTTTGCGGTTCGCCATGCCTCTGTTCCCGCACGGCGCTGCTGTGTTGGCGCCTTACATCGCAGTGCTCGCCGTCATCGGCATCATCTACGGTGCAGTGGTTGCGTTCGCGCAAGATGACGTCAAAAAACTCATCGCGTATTCATCGGTGTCGCACATGGGCTTCTGTGCGATCGGGATTTTTGCACTCAACATGCAAGGCATCTCGGGCTCCATGCTCACCATGATTTCGCACGGCTTGACCACGGGCGGTTTGTTCCTGGGCATCGGCGTGCTCTACGAGCGTCGCCACACTCGCCGCTTGGCTGAGTACGGCGGTATCTGGAAGCAGATGCCAATCTTTGCTGGCTTGTTCTTGATCATCACGATGGGCTCTGCCGGTTTGCCGGGCTTGTCGGGCTTTGTTGGTGAATTCCTCACCATCTTCGGCACGTTCATTTCAGGCGACACCTTCCCAGCGTCGCACCCGAACTTCTTGCCAGTGCCCCGCTTGCTCGGCACCTTGGCTGCGACCGGTGTGATCTTAGGCGCCATCTACTTGCTGTACATGTTCCAAAAGGTGTTCTTTGGACCGTTGGACACCAAGAAGAACGGCCACCTCAAGGACCTGTCGAAACGCGAGCTCGGCGTGTTCATTCCATTGTGCCTGGGCATTGTGCTGCTTGGGTTCTTCCCACGGCCGGTGCTGCAACAAATGGAAGCGTCGGTGAAGAATTTCTCGACGATGTTTAAATCGAAGTTGGCCGAACCCGACGGCCCAGCGCACATTTATGGCCAGGCCGCAGGAAAAGACAAAGGCGCGGCCGCGTTGGAAGACAACCTCAAGAAGCTGGCGAAAGAAGCCGAAGAGCTGCGCAAAGTTGCTGCGGCTGGAGGTGGCAAGTGAAGTTCAACGCACAAGATTTGGCGTATTTGACGCCGTACCTGATTCTGGTCGTCACTGGCATGGTGCTGGTGCTGGCCGAGGCATTTTTCCAAGGCAAAGAGCGCACTGCGCTTGCTAGCCTTGCAGTCGCTGGTTCGGTCGCTGCGATGGTTGCCTCCATCGTGCTGTACAAAGAAATTGGCGCAACCGCACGGCCGCTGTTCACCGACATGTTGGTCGCTGACCGCACGTCGTATGTGTTGTCGGCGTTATTCGCTGGCGCTACTGCGTTAACGGCGTTGATGACGCCGTCGCATCAAAAGAACTTTGATTGGCAAAACGGCGAATTCTATGGCGTGTTGCTGATGTCGGCATCGGGCATGATTATCTTGGCTCATGCTGTCAATTTGATCTCGGTGTTCCTCGGCATCGAAACTATGTCAATCGGTGTGTACGTGATGGTTGGCCTGCGTCGTCGCAGTAAGCGTGGCAATGAAGCAGCGCTCAAGTACTTCTTGATGGGCGCGTTTGCCACCGGCTTTTTGCTGTACGGCATGGCGTTGCTCTACGGTGCGACTGGCACGTTGTCGTTGATCAAAATGCAAGGCGCACTGCTCGGGTCCAACAACGCAGGCCTTGGCATCGCAGGCATTTTCTTGTTGGTGATCGCGTTCGGCTTCAAAGTTGCTGCGGTGCCGTTTCACATGTGGGCACCGGATGCTTACGAAGGTGCACCTGCGCCAGTAACGGCCTTTATGGCTTCGGCTGTCAAAGCGGCTGCGGTGACCGCGATGATCCGCGTGTTCGGCATGGCGCTCGGCGGCGATGTGATTCCGTTTGGCGCACTCGGTTGGGCCAGCCCTTTGGTTGTGATTGCGGCGATCACGATTACGTTCGGTAACATTGCTGCGGTTCGCCAAGACAACATCAAGCGCATGCTTGCGTACTCGTCAATTTCGCACGGCGGTGTGTTGTTGGTTGGGTTGTCGGCGATGGGCCTCGGCTCACCGTCGGCCAACAGCAGCATGATGTACTACATGATCGTCTACACGGTAACCACCATGGGTGCGTTCGCCGTGATGACGTATGTTGGCAACAAAAACGACGAACGCCTCGGTGTTGACCAATGGGCCGGCCTTGGTGCAAGCCATCCGGGTGCTGCACTCGCAATGACGGTTTGTTTGTTGTCGCTTGGTGGCATGCCTCCAACCGGTGGCTTTTTTGCCAAGTTCTCCATCTTTAAATCTGCGATGGAAGTTTATGACGGCCAGCTGACCTGGTTGGTCATTGTTGGCGTGCTCAACTCGGCAATCAGCATCTTCTACTATTTGAAGCTGGTAACCGCGATGTACTTCAAAGAAGCCAATGCGCCGTTTGCGCCAACCCGCTCGGCCGGCTTGTTGTTCGTGCTGGTGATTTGCCCGCTGCTGGTCCTTGAGATGGGGTTGATGCCGGGCTTTTGGATGCGCATCATCGGGCTTTAGTAGGTGGGTGCTTGGACGGGGAAGGCCCGAGCCATCGCGACTGGCTGCGTTGTCGCTGCGCTTCCGGTCCTCACGTAGAGCCGTACGCTCCGGTCCGGTTCTCACGGCGTAGGTGGGTGCTCGTGTGATGAAGGCCCGATCCATCGCGGCCACGTTCGTTGGCGCTGCGCTTCCGGTCCTCACGTAGAGCCACT
>JAKQOD010000404.1 GCA_029565465.1 Deltaproteobacteria bacterium | reverse complement strand
AGTGGCTCTACGTGAGGACCGGAAGCGCAGCGCCAACGAACGTGGCCGCGATGGATCGGGCCTTCATCACACGAGCACCCACCTACGCCGTGAGAACCGGACCGGAGCGTACGGCTCTACGTGAGGACCGGAAGCGCAGCGCCAACGAACGTGGCCGCGATGGATCGGGCCTTCATCACACGAGCACCCACCTACGACGTGAGAACCGGACCGGAGCGTACGGCTCTACGTGAGGACCGGAAGCGCAGCGCCAACGAACGTGGCCGCGATGGATCGGGCCTTCCTCTCGCCTACTTGATCGTGCCGAGATCAACGTAGGCTTGGTTCACCATCACTGTGTACGGCCGAGTCTCGAAGCGTAAATGGCCTTTGCCGTCGTGACGCAAAATCTCAACAGCGCCCATGCCGTAGCCCATCGGGCCCATGCTGTAGTAGTGAATCGATAACCGATAAGGCCCAGCCTTCGGCGTGCCATCGATCGCGAAACATTCCGGACCGTAGCCGGTGGTGATGTCGGCGTACAGCTCGCCACCAGATGCGAGTTCGGGCTGAGAATAGAATGCGTGGCCACCGCGCGCGTCTTGGATGTGGAAGTCGACATCGTTCGCGTCGGTTTCCCAATAAAGGATGAAGCGGGTTGAGGCTTCGTCCGCCACCGTAGCACCCAATTCGGTTGTCAATTTTTCGATTTTGTCGGCGGCCTTCGGCTCCACTGCTTTCCATGCTGCTGCCAAAATTCCGACGTCGTCACGCAACACCCGGTCAACACCGCGATAGCTATCATCTCGATAGTTTTGTTTGACGCCGACCGCGATCGCTGCAAACGCTTCGGCAAATTTGCCCGCGCGAGCCAAGGCATACGCCAACATGCGGTGCGAACTTGGATGATCAGGGCGATCCGCAACAGCTTTGCGATAGGTATCGATCATCAGCTCGTTGACGCTTGCTTGCGGCGACGTTGACAACCGCGCCAAGCGTTGCCCTGCAAAGCGGCGCAGATCGGCGCGCTCAGGAAACAAATCGATGATCGAGCCGTACGCACGCGCTGCTTGGCTTGGATTCTTATTGGCTTCATACGCTTCCCCAAGTGCAATCAACGCAAGCACATCACCAGGTTCTTTGTTGTGCCACTGTTGTGCCGCGGCCAGCGCGGCGCCCACGTTTTGTTGCTTCAGCAAGCGCGTGATGCGGGCGAGCTCGCCGGTAAGCGGCGCCGGACCTGACAGTTTTGCGTCGTCTTCGTCGTCGGCGGCATCGCGACTGCGCGTAATGGTGCGCGGCGGCGCGCTTGGCCGTCGCTGTTCGGCGTCGCGGCGTTCGCTTGACTCCACCATTGGAGGAGGTGCCGGTGCAGCCGCCGCAGCAGCGCCATGCCCTTCGCCACCAACACCTCCGCCTGCAAGTCCAGCGAAGGAGTCGAGTTCAGGGCGGGCCATTTCCTCCTTAGCCTCCTTCGGACTGTCGCTGGCATCGCTTTTGTCGGCGTAGATATCAGCCGTGTCACCGTCGGTGGTGTCGGCGAGCGCACTCTTGCCTGCAACCGCGCCGGTCGAAGGCTCTTCAACCGCTGGTCGTTTCTTGCTTGGTTCCGGCAGTCGATTCGGCTTCGCATCGGCAAGCTGCAGCACTGGCGCTTTGCGTTTGAGCCATTCGACGCCACCATTGCCGACCGACAAAATATCGGCCAACGCAGTGCGTGGAATCTGATAACGATCGTAGTCGGCGTCACTTTCCAGCACCAACATCGACGTCACGCTCGCCATCACGCGATTTTTAACCGAAACGTCAACCAGCTTGGCTTTGATGGCCTTGATGGTTTCAGGGGTTGTCGCTGCCGCGAGCTGCGCTTCTAGCTCCGCAATCTGCGCCCGAACCAACGACCGGTCGAGCAGCGGCGCCGCAGCTTTGGTGGCGGTCAAGCGTGACGCTGAGCTGCCAAGCGTAATGGCTGGCGCAAACATATCGTGGCGCACGCTGGCGCGAGCGTAAACGATAACCGAGTCGCCACTTTGTGCTGCCGTGATCGTGCGTGGCCAAACCCATTGCGCGTCAGCCACCGCAACCGGAATATTTACATTCATGGCGATGCCCAAGCGGCGCGCGGTTTCGGTGCTGCCCAATCGGTCAACATCGAGCACCGCCCCCACATTGGTCAAGCCGGCGTTGGTCAGCGCGGCTGCACCAATGCTGTCACGAATACCACCGACCAACGCAACATCGAAGCGATTCACACCTCGCCCCGCCAGTGCTTTGGCTTTGGCTACCAAATCCGCTTTCTCGGCGCCAGCCGTTGGCACGGCGTCGGACAGCAACACAACTTGACGCGCGGTGCCTTTGCTCACGCGGTCGAAAGCACCTCCGAGATCCGATGCACCAAGCGCGCCGCGTTGCCGTAGTTGGCTCAACACATCGCGACGAAAAGAAGCGAATGTGCCGGTAAAAATCGTTTCGGCGGTTTGGTCAAACGCGATAATTTCAAGTGGCACCGCGTCGCCGAGCCGCGCTTTCATATCGGCGACCAAACGCGCAAGTCGGTCAAGGTCGCCCGCAAAACCCAAACCACGCGACGCAGACGTATCAAACAACACGCTAACCGCTTCGGGTCGATACGCAGCGTTCGTACTTACCACCGGTACGCGCATCGCGACGACGTCGCCAGCAACCACGGCATCCAAGGTTTTGCCTTGCGCCATCAAATCGGCATCGGGTTTCCAGTTTCTTTTTTCTAGGGTTGTGGTGCGGTAGTTGCCATCGGCGCCCAAGATCTGCACCCGCGCCGTCAACGCGCCCAACGCCGGTAGGCCTACCAACGGCAAGTGATAGCTGTCATTGGCAAGCTCTTGCGAGAAACTCAAGACCAAGTGCTTCACGCCGTTGGCTGGAATTGGAAACACTTTGGCCGAGAACTCATTGCCTGCTGCTTGCTCGAGCAACGCAGGATCTTGCCGGCGATGCAAAAAGTCATCGTAGGCGCGCCGCGCCAGTTGTTTTTCAACGACTTCGGCTTCCATGAATTGGCCATCATTTTCCATCGCAAAGCGCGAAATCGCCGCCCCGTCGGGCAGCGTGATGCGAAACTTGCCTTCGCGGACCCGCGCTTCTGGGTTGCGAAAATACAGATGCAACTCGGTGAACGCCAACGGGCCATCGAGCACCGATTTGATTTCAACATTGGTAACTTCGAGGCCGCTGCCATCCGAGGCGGTCAAGCCGAACCATGCGTCGCGCGGCTCACGCGTTGCGAGTTGTTGCAACGCCACAGTAGCCGTGCTGACGGCAGGCAACCCCGTTGCACGTACGGCCGGTGTTGCTATGCCGGCGGCTGGTGCACCACCTTTGCCGCCAGCGGCCGCCGCGGGTGGATTCTGGCAAGCAAGCAAACTAGTCGCTGCGGCAGCCGCCGACCACAGTGCCCAAAACTTCGAAAGGTCCGCCTTTGAATTACCCATGGCTGCACTAACGCATGGGCCACGCAGTTGATCTTAACCAGCTTGTCAGATCAGCCGAAATCCTCGTATGCCTAAATGTAGGTATTGATTATATTTCAACTATCGATGGATTCGCGATGTACAGCTGTGGCCCAACTTGCGACAATAATACCTATGCGTTTTGTACTGCTAACGCTGATTACAGCTTGTTCATTTCAAGCCAATGGTGTGCAAGATGCGAGCGTCAACACAGATGCGCAAGCGCGTGACGCACGCGCCCTCGATGGCGGTGGCGGCGTAGTTGACGCTGCGCCGGATGCCGCGACAACGCCAGCTTGTCGGTTGCGCCCAAACGGCCCAGGTCGGACGGGCGGCAAGGTTGGCGGTAACGGCGGCGGTACCAACGTCAATATGCCATGCCCTGCAGGCACCTTTCCGGTCGGCTTAAATTTCGAAATCAGCAATGGCAACACGTCGAATGGCGAGCGTTCCGCGTACAGCATGACGGAATTGTGCGCTCCGTTAACGCTGCAATCCGGCAACCTCCAAGTTGGCCCCGTCCAAAATGTTATGGCGTCCGGCAACGGCACATTTATGTGGACGCCAGCTACGGCCAGTGGCCCGACCATGTGTCCCACCAACACCGTGTTAGTTGGTCTCAAGGGCCATACCGGAAGCAGCAACATCTTGCTTGCGAATTTTTCGTTGAAGTGCCGTGGCATTTCTGGTCCCTCGACGTTTGGCGCCGAGCAACTCGTAGCCGTTGCAAACACCACCAACCTCGCCGATGGCGCCGACGAAGTTAGCTGCAACGACAACGAAATGATGGCGCGTGCGACCGCTCGAGTCGGCGCTGGGATTGATAGCGTGACGCTGGACTGTGTCCAGCTCGAATGCGCACCGTAACAATTCCAAGTGGTGGCATCCGTGACATAATCGCGTCATGCCGTTTCGCTTACGCGATGTAGTCGCATTTCTCGACGAAACTCTCGAAATCAATCGTTTCAAAGACTATGCCGTCAACGGCTTGCAAGTCGAAGGTGCAATCGAAGTTGATACTATCGTCACCGGCGTGTCAGCCTCGTTGGGCTTGCTCGAACGCGCTAACGAACTCGGTGCCGATCTGGTCGTTGTACATCACGGCTTGATCTGGGGTAGCGGGATCCCAACCGTTACCGGACCTGCGGCACGCCGGCTCAAAGCGCTGCTGGCCAACGACATGTCGCTCGCTGCATATCACTTGCCACTCGACAAACATGCACGGCTCGGCAACAACGTTGGCATCGCTGATGCCATTGGCCTTGCGCTTACGGGCCGCGATGCGTTTGGCGATGTGCGCGGCACCGCGCTTGGGCTGTCGGGTGCATGGCCCCAGCCTATTACGCGGGGCGAAGCACTCGGCCGCATCGCTGCCGGCGTGTGCAACGGTGCAGCGCCACGCTTTGTGTTTCCGCACGGCCCAGAGGTGATCCGTAAAGTCGGCATCTGCTCAGGTGCGGCTTCCGATATGTTAGAAGCGGCTGCGGCGGCCGGCTGCGATTTGTTTGTCACAGGCGAACTTGCCGAACGCGCCGCCGACCTGGCCAAAGAACTGCAAATCACCCTGGTGGCCGCTGGTCACTACGCAACTGAAGTATTCGGCGCCCAACGCTTGGTCGAAGAATTGCGCATGCGCTTCGTTGGCATCAACGCCCAGTTTGTGCCGATGCCAACGCCACTGTAATTTTTGCAACAAAAACTGTGCGGCTTGTAATAACCAGCCGCTTGGTGCGAATCACCTGACAGATGGATTCAGCCGCTACGGCCTTTGCTGCCCTGCTCGATACCCACATCGGCATCGTGTATCGCGTGGTGCGGACCTATTGTTGGACCAAAGCCGACCAACAAGACTTGGCACAAGAGATTCAGCTACAGCTTTGGCGAGCATTTCCACGTTACGAAGCGACGCGATCGTTTTCGACATGGATGTACCGCATCGCGTTGAACACCGCGATTTCGTGGGTTCGATATCAAAGCGTGCGCAGGCGCCATGCCGCCGTCGGCGCAGTACCCGACGTGGCGGCCGAGTCCGCCCTGCCCGATGCCACGGATGCGTTGTATCAGCTCATCGGCCAACTCGAACCGTTCAACCGCGCGCTCGTGCTGCTGCACCTCGACGGTTTACGCCACGAAGAAATCGCTGAGGTGCTCGGCATCTCGGCAGGCAATGTCGCCACCAAATTGCATCGCCTTACCCAACGCTTGCGCACCGCTGCGCAACAAGGAACCACATGAACCTCGACGAGCTCAAGACCGCGTGGACCACGGCGCACGCCAGCATTGAAACCTTGCAAGCGCAACAAGCCATGTTGCAGCGCGTAGTGCAACAACAAGCAGCCGAGCAAACGCGCACCCGTTTGCAGCGAGCGCCGATGATTGAACTCGTGCTTGCTGCCATTGCCATGGTGGCATTGGGTGGCTACCTCGCAATGCACATCGCATCGATGCGCGAACACCCGCTGGCGGCGCTGCCCGCATTGATATTGCTGCTGCTCAGCGCCGTTGTCGTCGTTGTCAGCATCGTGCAGCTGCGTCTACTTGCACGGCTCGACTATGCGCAATCATTAACCACAACCCAACACACGCTTGCGACGTTGCGCACAATCCGCGTGCGCTCAACCCAACTGCTGTTGCTGCTTGGGCTGCCATTGTGGATCTGTGGACCGTTGGTGTTGGGCCAATGGGTCATTGGCTACAATTTTCCAAGCGCAGTGGACCGCACCTGGCTGCTCGCCAATATTGTTTTTGGCATTGCCGCAGCCGCCGGGTTCGTCCTTGTTGCACAACGCTTGCGCGGCCGTTCACCGTTTTGGCGCAGCGTGAGCGAGCTGGCGGCCGGCAAAGATATCGACCAAGCAAATGTGCTGCTCGGTGAACTTCGCCAGTTCGAACAGTCGTAGGCGAAACAAAGAAAAGCCGCTGACCAGCGCATGCGTAGCGCCAATCAGCGGCAGATTGATAATGACTTAGTCTTGCAGTTCGCCCGTCCAGTACAAATAATCGCGCCACGCGTCGGGAACCGACCGAGTGCTCACGGTAATTGTCACTGCGCCCATCCATTGTGGTCGCACCGGCGCCGTGCGCAACGCCATACCAGCTTCGGTTGGCGTGCGATTGGCCTTGCGGCTATTGCACGCCACACACGCGCTGACGATATTTTCCCACGACGTCACACCGCCACGCGAACGCGGCAGCACGTGGTCATAGGTAATTTCCGACAACGCGCACTTGCGGTCGCAGTATTGGCAGCGATAGCGATCACGCGCCGCAATATTGACCCGTGAAAACTTCACCGGCTTCTTGTGGCGACGAAACGCACGCAGCAATCGCACGACAGCAGGCACCTTGATCACGAGTGAAACCGCTCGCAGTTCGGCATCGTATTCTTCAATCACCTCGACCTTGCCGAGCGTCAGCAGCGCGATAGCGCGCTGCCACGAGATGACTTTGATCGGCTCGTAGCCTTGCGACAGCAAGAGCGTACGATTTTCCGCGCTCATGGGCGCGCTCCTTCCTGCACCGGCAATATCCAAATGCCTGTCCGGTGTGCACAGGCGAAAAACATGGGCAGATGGCCGGACTTGCACCGACACCTCTCGATCCAAATGAGAACAGTAAACAACGGCCCGGCGACTGCCTGGCAAAAAGCGCTTACCGACTACTTCGAGCGTTCACTTTGAACTTCATCTGCCATAAACAACTGCGGCAACGTGGCAGCGAAGAAACGCTGGCGACCGTTGCGCTAACAAAACACCTGTGCATAAGTTGCCACCGTGCTCGATCCGCGTAGCGTGCTGCTCATGGTTTGCCTTGGGTCGATGACCCTCGCAACCATGCTGTTGCTCACGTTCCGCCGCAATCCCAAAGAAGTTGCAGCGTGGTGTCTGTCGCTGGTGGCTGGGTCGATCTCGTTGGCATCGTTGGCACTGCGTGGCGTCGTGCCTGAAATCTGGGCCGTACTCGCCACCAATGTGCCCGTTGCATTTGGCTTTGGCTGGCAAGCTGCAGCACTCGCCCAATTTGAAAACAAGCCTTGGCCGACGTGGCGGTTGTTGCCATTCGCGGCAGGCGCCGTGGCGGTTTCGATGCTGCCTAACATGGCCGATCGCATCGCTGTATTTGGGGCCTTGTACGGCAGCGCATATCTCATTCTGGCGTTCTTGAGCAGCCGCCTCAGCAGTGCGAGCCGCGTGGTGCGAGCTATTATGGTTATCAGCTTTGCGCTCGGTTCGGCGTTATTCGTCATCCGTGGCGTCATCGCAGTTCTCCAGCCGCAGCTGATGTCCCAGATTCTGGGCGGCAACATATGGCAATCGCTTACGATGAGCGCATCGTTTCTCGTGGTGATGTGCTCATCGTTCGGCTATCTGTTGCTCTACAAAGAACGTGCCGATCAACAAGCCGCGCGCTTAGCCACGATCGACCCGTTGACCGGCGCGCTGAACCGCCGCATGCTGACGGACCTTGGTGAGCGAGCGCTGGCGCGGTCTCGTCGACGTCGCGCATCCATGAGCGTGGTGATGCTCGACATTGACCATTTTAAGAGCATCAACGATCGTTTTGGTCACGTGATTGGCGACGGTGTGCTGCAGCGTTTCGTCGAAGTCCTGCAACGCGAACTGCGCGCGGAAGACACGTTGATTCGTTACGGTGGCGAAGAGTTCTGTTTGTTGATGCCAGAGCAAACGCTCGATGAAGCACGCATCGTGGCAGAGCGGCTGCGCGCGGCAATTGGTGCTGCTAAGCTGCAAGTTGCTGAACACCTCATCTCAATTGGCCTCAGTGCTGGTGTTGCCTCGCTGGCCGCCGATGACGTTGGCACATTGCAAGGCTTGCTTAGCGCAGCCGATCAAGCGCTGTACCGAGCCAAAAACAATGGCCGCAACCGCGTCGAGCTTGCCAGTGCACCCGCTGCCGCAGCAGCCAGCGCCGCTGACCAATGATCAGCGTGAACTACGCGCTTCGCTTTCGCGCAGCTTCACGGCCGTACCATACGCCAACACTTCGGTGGTGCCACCCATAAATTCGGTTGCGTCGTAACGCATACCAAGGATGCCATCGGCGCCTAACGCTTCGGCGTGGGCATGCATTTGCGCAAAGGCTTCATGGCGCGCAGCTTCACACACTTCGGCAAACTCCTTGATGTTGCCGCCGCGCAACGCGCGAAAAGCGCCAACAAACGTTTTGCCGAAGCTGGGCGAGCGCACGGTGAGGCCACGCACGATGCCGAGATAGTCCACAACATCGTAGCCGGCAATTTCATTGCCGGTGGTGACAATCACTTTGCGAGTTAGTTCGACGCCGACGCGATATGGATTTGACGTAATGAGCGCTTCGTTGCTTGCCATATGCGATGTGTACTCGAACCCGGCAGCGTTGTCGCGCCGCTATGCCGCGACCACCTGGCGCAGCCAGGTCGCATAACCATCGCGCACGGGCAGCTCAAGTTCGCGCCGCAACCGGCGGCGTTGCGCTTCGACGGATTGTCCGGTTTTCGGATTGATCGCAGCTTTGGCGTAGGTTTCCCATATTAGGCCCGCGCCACGCCGTTGCCAGGCTGGCAGGTCCGCGAAGTTGATGCCATGCGCGAACAACAATTCGTTTTTGGCAGCAACTGAAACGCCTTCCAGTGCACTCGTCGCTTTGCCAACGCTCATGCCACTGTGCCGAAGCGTCCAATAGCAGTGAGCGTTAAGCGCATTGCGATGCGCATCTTCGGCACGCCAGCGGAAGTACTCGGTGACGAGCTCCAGATTCGGCAGTTCGGAGATCCGGCAATCAAATGTTGCGCGCTGGCCGAGTGCCAACGAAAACACCGAACTGGCCTCGCCAGCCAACACCGACACGAGTTTGCGAGTTTTGCGATTGAAGGTGTCGTCATCACGATCGAACAAAAGCGAAATCTCATCACTTTGGGTGTAGCCATAGCGAATACGAAACCCCGCATTCATCAGCGCTTCAGTAGTGCCGAGCATGAGGTCGCGAAAGCGAACATCAAACGGCGCTTCAAATTCGCAAATATCTTTGGTTAAACGGGTGAAGCCGCGGCCATCGAGGCGCGCAACCATGTAGATAGTTGGCAAAACACAATAGTCGCGCGCAGTTTCATATATGCGCATCGACGCATCTAAATCATCAAAGCTCATATCGCAACTCGCTGCTCGCCCCACGGTTCAAATTCATAGGCGTGCGACGGGCGAGTCCGCACGACGTAGAGTTCATCGAAGCCTTCGGCGATACTTGGCGCTTCCAAGCGATTGCGAGTAGCGCGAATCGCTTCGTCGGGGACGATGCTATCGAGCGGCCTTGCTGCATTGCGCGCGAGGGCTTCGTCGATGCTGCACTGCAGCCAGTAACCAATACACCGGAAGCCCGCTAAGCGCGCGGGCGCCAAATAGCGCGCGCGTTCGGCAGCGGTCACATTAGTATTGTCGACGACAAACGGGGCTTTGGCAGCCACAAATGCGTCGAGCAGAAGGCGCTCACGATGACGGGTGCGCAAGATGTCGAGGTTAAGTCGTTGATGCGTATCGACGAAGCGGTCGCGATAGAGCGAAGACTTGCCGGATGCTTGAATTCCAATAAACATGATCATTTCCATACGTTCTCCATTTGCTTTGTGTTCGCTGTAGCTCGAGTCGGAGTCGAACCGACACTTCACGCGTCTTAAGCGCGCTGCCTCTGCCGTTGGGCTATCGAGCTAAGCCATTGGGTGCTTGACGGGTAACGCTCCCGCCTTACGAGTGTCACAAACTCGCGCCTTCCTTGACGGCAACAAGCACCATGAGTGCGCCAACCAGGATTCGAACCTGGATGTCCCGCTTATCAAGCAGGCGCTCTGCCGTTGAGCTATTGGCACGGATTGACTGTTCACTACTCGCTATTCGCTATTCGCTGTTTGTGGTTCGTGTTCGTGTTCGTGTTCGTGTTCGTGTTCGTGTTCGTGTTCGTGTTCGTGTTCGTGTTCGTGTTCGTGTTCGTGTTCGTGTTCGTGTTCGTGTTCGTGTTCGTGTTC
>JAKQOD010000388.1 GCA_029565465.1 Deltaproteobacteria bacterium | reverse complement strand
ACTTGCGCCACAGTGAGTTTGCCAATGCACGACTGCATAAATGGTTGGCCAATCGCTTGCTCGGCAGCGCTGCGCTGCGCGGCACGATCGGCCGGTGACAACATCGTTAGATCCGCTACGCGGTCGTCGACGATGCGCACGCCTAACTTGGCGCATAACGCCGACGTTGCTTTGTCCGTCGGCGCCGGCTCGGGCTCATCGTCGCTAGACGATCCGCCGCATGCACTAATGATTAATGAAAAGCCAACGGCCAACGGCCAACGGCCAACGGCCAACGGCCAACGGCCAACGGCCAACGGTTGCGAGCCGCGCTCGCGTCCACACGAAACTCCATCCCAAAGCCAATCGCAGATTCACGCTGCGATCTGCAACCCGCGTGTGAAACATTTTTGTCGCATGCAATCGATTTCCACCAAGCGAATCAGCATTTCTCCGACGAGATTACAGCCCTACTGTAATTTTGTCGAAATCATAGAATCTTGCGTTCAACAGCGGTCGCAGTGATGCGTGGCGTTTGCACCTGCGACACACCTCTTCGGTGAACGTTGGAATTTCGAGGTGCACGCAAAACCTTGTTGCCCCATGCGAGGGCCATGCTCCGTCGGTCACGTCGCCTCGCGGCACGCAGACGCACGAAGGCAACGTCAAATACTTGCCCCGGCTGCCGCTGCCCGCGATCCTTTCGGCGTGAATAAAGATTTTCTCGTAGAACAACTGCGTTCACAGCTCGAAGGCATCGCTCGAGCTGCGCTTGCGGCCAGCGAAGCGGTCGCGCACGAAGCCAAAGAAGGCGCAACGCCCGACGAAAAACGGGAAGACGCGCGAGCAGCTCATCAAGCAAGCTCAATGGGGCAAGCTCAAGATCTGCGCGCGCGGCGAGCGCTCGGCCAAGCGGATGGCTTGCTGCATTTTAGGCCCACCGCCCTGCCACCAACGGCGGCTGCGGGACTCGGCGCAATCGTTGAAATCGAAGACACCGACACCGGCGAAGGCCGTACGTTTTTCCTTGCGCCGGTCGGGGCCGGCACCACGCTCACCGGCCCAGGTGGCGATGGTTACTTATCTGTGGTGACGCCAGCTTCGCCAGTGGGCCGTGCAGTCATCGGCCGCCGCCGCGGCGATACGATTGATGTCACCGTTGACGGCGAAAGCCGTGAGTGGGAAATCACGATGGTCGCATGAAAGACGCACATGGCGAGGTACGCGTTTCGCCATGGGATCGCGGGCAGCAGGCAGTGGAAGGTGTATGCGCAGGGGCGCTGCCCATGCGCCCGCCGCCTAAATGCAGTCAGCCCCCGAATTAGGTCACCAAAAATTTGACATAGTGATGATGCGTTCAGTAGGGTAGGAATGTTCAGTGCTGATCCCTTACCCTTCCACAGGTGCTCAAAATGGCCGACGCGCTCACTGCTAGACAGCAGGAAATACTCAACTTTATCTCCGCATCCATCAACGAACGCGGTTTTCCGCCAACGTTGCGCGAGATTGGTGAGCATTTCCAAATTCGCTCGACCAACGGGGTCAACGATCACCTTAAAGCCCTGGAAAAAAAGGGGGTTTTGCGCCGCGAAGACCTCAAATCACGGGCTATGCGCCCGGTTTCTCAGCCTAACGAAGGTGCGGAGATCATTCCGCTGCGTCGCAACGGCGTGAATGGCACCAATGTAGAATTTTTGGCAGACGACAGCGAGATGATCTCGATTCCCGTCCTGGGCAAGGTCGCTGCAGGACAACCTATTTTGGCGGTTGAACAAGCCACGGACACCGTCAAAATTGATCGCGTTCTTATCGGCGGCCACAAAGAAGTTTTCGGCCTACGTATCGTTGGCGAGTCGATGATCGAAGACGGCATCTTTGATGGCGACTATGTCTTTGTGAAAAAGACCGCCAGCGCACGCGACGGCGAAATCGTAGTTGCGATGATCGAAGGCGAAGCCACGGTCAAGCGCTATTTCCCCGAAGGCGATCGCATTCGCTTTCAACCTGCCAACTGCAACATGGCACCTATCATCGTGCGTAAAGCCGATTTTAAGTCGGTTGACATTATCGGCATCGTCGTCGGCATCTATCGCAAGCTGTAAACGCTGGCCTGCCGATCGGTGGCGCCGCGCTAGTAAACTAGTTCGCTCAAGATGCCGCTTAGCATCGCAACTAGTTTTTCAACACCATGGCGTTTTGAAACATAACCATCGGCGCCAGCGGCTTTGGCGCGTTCGGCAAGTTCATGCTCGGGCAGGTTTGACATCAGCACAACAGGAATCAGCCGCCTCGATTGCGCTTTGATCGCAGCGCATAAGTCGTCGCCTGACGCATCCGGCAAGACGACATCGGTCAACACCAACGTCGGCGAGAAAGTCTTCATCAGATTTTGACACGCCGCAAAGGTGTCTGCCGTGCCAACTTCGTGCCCAGCTTTGGTCAGTTGCGTTGCAACGATTTGACGCACGATGCGGCTGTCATCAACCACCAGAATGCGGGCCGCCGCGATTTCGTCCGTCGGTGGTACCACCACTGGCGCAGCTGCTTTGAGCACACGCTCGAGATCTTCGCCGAGCGCGAAAATTTCATGTTGGATCGAATGCTCGTGCAACCCATAAATGGAGTAGCGCACTAAGCCAAAGACCCGATCGATCCACTCCGCAAGTTGCCGCCACGAAGTCACCAATGTGTTCGATGCGCGCAAGGTTTGCGCATATTGGCGGCATGCGCTGGCCAACGATG
>JAKQOD010000384.1 GCA_029565465.1 Deltaproteobacteria bacterium | reverse complement strand
AGGCGTCGCGGTCGCCACCATGGGCGTGTTGATCGAAGGCGTTGCCGATGTACAACTCACCCGTTGGAAACGCCTGCCGGAATCTGCCGGGCAAGTGATGCGTAGCGGTCTGTGGCGCTACAGCCGCCATCCAAATTACTTTGGCAACTTTGTACTTTGGTGGGGTTTGGGGCTGACTGCGCTCGATGTTGCAGCGTGGCTAAGCCTGATTGGGCCGGCCGTCATGAGCGTCTTGTTACTTCGTGTGTCCGGTGTTGCACTGCTAGAAAAAACCATTGTCGAGCGCCGGCCCAAATATGCCGACTACATTCGCACCACCCCGGCATTCTTTCCGTGGTGGCCCCGCAACTAGCTGCGCCTCGCGCGGCATGTGCTGGCCTGGCTTTTACTCAGATTTGTTGCACATGCGCCTGATAGATGGTGCGTTAACCGGCAACTACGTTAGCCGGCTACTCATGTAATGGTCGCCAGTGCTGCGTAGGCAGCGGGATTCGCAGGTGCGACGTCCCGGAATGTTGGAATACAAGGTGCAGTAGGAGCGGCCATGAAAGCGAAATGGATTGCCACTGTAGCAACCGGCCTGGCCATGATGACCGCGTGCGTCGGCAACGATGCCATCGACAAAGGCGAAGAGGACGACTCGGACTTTGACAGCAAGGCCGACAGTTTTGCAGCGCCGACCGCACACGGTGCCGTGCCATTTGGGCGCAGCAGCGACGCTGCGTTTTCGGACTCCCAAGGATTCCACACCTGGACATTTACGCTTACCGGCAATGCCACGACGAAACTTGCTACTAGTTATGCCGACCGCAACCTCGACACGGTTATGTACTTGTACAAAAAAGGCGCAACTGGCTGGGGCGCTGCAATCGACAAAAACGATGACGCCGACTCGCGGACATTGTCATCGGCGTTTAGCAAACGGCTAGGCGCCGGCGAGTATCGAATTATTGTGAAGACCTTTAAGCGCACGCAGCGCGGTGCGTTTTCGCTTACCAGCAGTTGTGAAGGCGCCGGCTGCCCAACGACGGTCAACAATTGTCCTGCGGTCGCCGCATTGCCGGCCGATCAGGGCTATGGCGATGCCTGCGCAACCTCGCTGGCGAAGATCTTCGCAAACGCTGACATTAAAACGGAGCGAAGCGAAGTTGCCACGCCAGCAACGCGTTGCGCGCTGCCAGCGTTGGAACGTCAAAGTTTGGATTACTGGCGTTCGTACATGGCGGCCGTGGGCGGAGATACCGTCGAAGCAGATTATGAAATTCACACGCAAGTGCTGGGTGGCACGGCTGGCCAAGGTGGCACAGTTGTGTCGGTGACGGACGGCGGCGACGAGTCGGCGATGAGTTTGGTCTACGATCTCGAGGGCAAGTTGGTCATGATGTTCCAACACAACCAATCGCCGGATTTGCAGTTTTTCTGTCGGGGCAACTCGCCAGCGCGTGACGTGGCACAGATTGAAGACTGCGTAGACTCACTGTTGAATTCTGTGCACGGCGACCAAGAAGCTGCTGTGAATATCTCGGCGCGCATTGCAGCGGTGCCTGCAGCGACTGGCCAGGAAGTGATCGGCGCAATGAAACACTTTGCCAAAGTTAACGCCGTGGCAGCAAGCGCAAGCATCACCGCGAATGGTGCGAAGTGGGGTGGCGAGTACGACAGTGGCGCTCGGTTAACGATCAGCGCGGCGAATAAGCCAGCCACGTCGTACCTGTCAAATAAACAGTTTGTGGTGCTAGCTACCGAAGCAGGCCGTAAATCTCAATTGGTGTGTGAAGCGCAACCGTAGCGCACATGCGCACGCCCCTTCGGGATTCCGCTACTTGTGACAAAGATCGCTGCGATGTTGCGCGATACGCCGGAGTTGCCGAATCCGAAAATTCAGTTTGAGTAAAGTCAGCTCGCCGCCAAGCTAGCGGCCGCGTTTGCGGCGGGGCGGGGAGTCTTGGGTGCCGCGGGGTGGCAAGCCGGTGTGTTGAGTCAAGGTTGTGCCGGGGCGGGGCGCACGTGGTGCGGCTGCATTGTCGCGTGGGCCGCGTGGGCCGGCATCGCGGATGGCGCCGCGTGCGGTGCCGACATTGTTACCGGAGCC
>JAKQOD010000367.1 GCA_029565465.1 Deltaproteobacteria bacterium | reverse complement strand
CGCCAGCCCTAACTGGTCAGGCCTGAGCCTGCGGACGCGCGTCTACTTGGGTGGTGCGGGCACTGCCGCCGATCCCGAAGATGCGTTGCGTTCGTGGGACACGGGTTTGAACTACCAAACTGGAAAGCTTAAGGCCGCATTAGGCTACGCCAAAGACAGCCGAAAGGGCGGCTTGGCCAACAACGCGTTCGAGGATAAGTGGCAAGCCGGGCTTAATTACGCCGTGCTGCCGGGGCTTGAGTTATATGTGTTCGGTGGTATAGACCGTTACAAGAACACCGCGACAACGCGGCGTGATGTGCAGTACGCCGCGGTTGGTGCAGCCTATAGCGTCGGCCCCCACAAGGTGGTGCTAAACCTAATGCAACGTGACGTTCAATCCTCGATGACGGGTGAGCGTAAGCGTCAGCAACTGAGCTACCAGTATTTCTTGTCGAAGCGTACGGATCTGCAAGTGTTCTTTGACAACGACGGAGTGGATTCCAGTCGCAGCAACGTCCGCGTGCGCGCCATTGGCGCGGGCGTGCGGCACAATTTCTAATCCGAAGCGCTTAACCTAAACCGGCTCGCCATGATGAACGATAGTTACGCGCGGGGGCGACCTCGCACCGGGCGCTGCAAAGTCTTTGCAGCGCTACTGTTGACTTTGCCGAGCGTGGCGCTTGCGCAGTTCGAGCCTAGCAAGGTCGTTGTCGAAGCTGAGGCCATCGCGCGCCAGTTTCCCGATCCAGCAAAGCCGTTTACGTCGCCAGCGTTCGCGCCCGCTCGCCAGGACTTCACGTCTCACGCGGAAGTTTTTAAGTTCATTGACGAGTTAGCACTGCGCTCGGAGCGGGTGTCGGTTGAAATCGTTGGTCGATCACAGCAAGGTCGCGCGATGGCGCTGGCGGTGCTGACAGGGCCGCGTGGCTTCGATGCCAACTTGCCAACCGTGTTGCTACTCGCGCAGCAGCACGGCAATGAGCCGGCGGGCGGCGAGGCAGCGCTGGTGCTTTTGCAGCGCTTGGCTACCGAACGCGCCGCCTTGCTAGATCGTGTCAATGTGTTGGTCATGCCGCGTGCAAACCCCGACGCCGCGGAGAGCTTTGCCCGCGGGTCGGCCAGCGGCCTAGACATTAATCGCGACCATCTGCTCGTTCGCACACCAGAAGTGCAGGCCATCACCAGCGCTGTGCTGCGATATGCGCCTCAGGTGGTGCTCGATCTCCACGAATTCACGGTGGCGGGCCGTTGGGTCAGCAAGTTCGGGACCGTTATGCGCGCCGACGCCTTATTGCAAGCGGCAACCGTGGGCAACCTGAGCCCGTCCGTGCAGGTCGCTCAAGGCCGCTATCTCGCAGCTGCCCGCACCGCACTTGAGGCGGCGGGCCATCGCGTGGACGACTATCACACGTCATCGACGGATGCTAAAGACTTGTCGGTGGCGATGGGCGGCGTCAATGTCGATACGGGCCGCAATGTGGGCGGCCTGCGCAACGCCATCAGCCTGTTGTTAGAGACGCGCGGCGTGGGTATTGGCCGCGCCCATCTCGCGCGACGCGTTGAGTCGCATGTGCTGGCATCAATGGCTGTCATCGAAACCGCCGCTGCGGAAGGTGCGTCCCTCGTGCGCTTGCAGCGAGACGCCGGGGAAGGCGCAGCGGCGCAAGC
>JAKQOD010000359.1 GCA_029565465.1 Deltaproteobacteria bacterium | reverse complement strand
CCACGCCGTTGCCGCAGGCCGTCGCAGTACAGTTGTTATCGCAGCCATCGCCGTTGGTCGCATTACCGTCATCGCAGGCTTCGGTGCCGGCGACCACGCCGTTGCCGCAGGCCGTCGCAGTACAGTTGCTATCGCAGCCATCGCCGTTGGTGGTATTGCCGTCGTCGCAGACTTCGGTGCCAGCAACCACGCCGTTGCCACACGCGGTAGCGGTGCAGTTGTTATCGCAGCCGTCGCCGTTCATCGTATTACCGTCATCGCAGGCTTCGGTGCCGGCGACCACGCCGTTGCCGCATGCCGTCGCGGTGCAGTTGTTATCGCAACCGTCGCCGTTCATCGTATTGCCGTCGTCACACACTTCAGCCCCGGTCATGACCCCGTTGCCGCAGGCCGTCGTGGTGCAGTTGTTATCGCAACCGTCGCCATTCGTCGCATTGCCGTCGTCGCACACTTCGGTGCCAGCGATCACACCGTTGCCGCAGCCAGTTGGGCGACAGTTGTTGTCGCAGCCGTCGCCGTTGGTGGTGTTGCCGTCGTCGCAGCCATCGGTACCGTTGACCACGTTGTCGCCACAGGTTGGCGCTGCGCAGTGCAAGCCACTACCGTTGTTCGCGCAAACCCCCGAGCTGCAATCGCCTGCACTCGCACATGTTGCGCCATCACTACAGCGAGTTGCACATGTGCCGCCGCAATCAACATCACCTTCGCTACCGTTGCGCATGCCATCGGTACACGTTGCAGCGACGCAGGTGTTGTTTGCACTGCAGTATTGATTACCTGTGCAGCCAGCATTGCCAAAACACTCGACGCAGCGTGCCGCGTCGTCACAAACGTTGCCGCCAGTGCCGCAAGTGCTGCCGGCCTGTAGCGGCGTATGCACAAGTACACCATTGATGCATGCGTCGATCGTGCAGTCGTTGCCGTCTGAGACGACTTGGCACTGGTTTTGATTGACGGGTTGCGAATCGTCGCCACATGCAGCGACGAACATCGAACAAAGCCACACAACTAGCGTGGCGCGCTGGCGCAAAAATATCCCCATAGCGGGAAGGTAGGCTCGTTGGCGGTGTGGTTCAAGCAATCAACGCCGGCCGATCGTCGGGAGCCGCGTCTAAACCATAGGAAATGCTCTGACACCCCAACGGCGATAAGCACTATTGTTCATGGCCCACCACCGGGCGTTGAATCCGGGTCTACCAAACCCCATCTTGGCGCGGTGTTGGGGCTGCCGCCAAGCTGCGTCTAGCAGCTTTGGTCAACGCGCGATGCCGTTACGGACATGTGGCGCCATGGCTTGCATAGATTGCGTCATGTCGAAGCGGCCTGATTCTTGAAGTACGTGCCAGCATGACTATGAAATCAAAGTTGTTGTTCTCGTTGTTTGTTCCGACGTTGATGGCGAGCAGTGCATGCGGCCTCGTCAAGGTCAAAGGCCTCGGGGCTAGCAGTCCTTCGTCGGGGGCAGCCGCCCCTGCAGGGGCCAAGGCGCCTACAGGAAAAGTCATTGACGGTGCTCCGGCTGACAATGGCCTCTCGCAGAAAATTAGCTACGACCGATTTTTGTCGTCGGGCTCTTACAGCGGCGACTACGCGTTTCGAATTTTTCAAGCCGACGCCGTGCATCCTGAGCGTGGCGGCAATCCAGATCCCAAATGGATCCTTGAGTGGCGCCAACCGCTCAATCAAGAAGACGCCAAAACGATTATTGCGCAAGCTGCGATCAATCGCACGTGGCTGGCAAAAGCAGAGCTCGACTTTGCTGCGTGGTGGAGCAAGCTTGAGCCGCTCTACAATGCCCAGCGCGACGCTATCGCAGGCATCGAAGCTAGCAAGGATAATCATTACGGCAAAATTCAAGCGCTGTTAACATTGTGGGCAAACACGAAAGCAAGTGCAACCGCAGCAGGCCTCGGTACCAGCTATGCGTTGCAGGTCCAAGTTGCCCACGCTGCGGAGCGTATCTTGCGTGCGGCTGACGCTAGCTTTGCCATGTACGAATTGTTGATCGCGATCGGCGCTGACACCACATTTGCGAAAAACGCGCAGTCATTTACCAGCAAAGAAGATGCATTTGCACAGTTCGTCGTGCGTGCCCAAAACTGGGAGATGGAACACGTGACCGGCACGCCGCACTTGCCCGTGTTGGAACATTCCGACCGCACCAAAGCGGCTGTACGCTGGCCGCTTGCTGCAGACCAAGAACAACAAGTTGTTGCCGCTCGCGAAAAAACGACCGCAGCGGCTGCCGCGATGTATGCCAAGCATGCCGATTGGGCATCCGTTGATAGCGTGGAAGAACCGACAACTGATGTCTGGATCGGAGGCGGCGAAGCCGACAACGTTGGCAATGGCAAGACCGTAAAGAAGGTCAGCGCGGTGAGCGCCGCCGGCTTTACGTTGACGGGATTTGACAACCGCATGGAGCCCTACAATTGCAAAGGCGGCGTTGTGCAAAATCTCGACGGCTCGTTGGAGCGCGGCCAAAACTGCCAGTACCGTCAGAACAACACCAAGCTAGTGATCGTAGTGAAAGCAGCGGACGTGCCCGTGAAGTTGCAAGTCGGCGACGCGGTGAGCCTAGTCGGTGCCCGCACCAAACGCACTGCATCGGGCAAGGTTGTTACCGCCGACGTCACGGCGCGATACATCTACAAAGTTGAACGCAACGGCAAGGTCGTCGCTGGCTTCTAGCGGCTGCGGGCGCACGCTGCTGCAGCATCAAGCAATTGATCACGTGCGGCTGCCCACACGTTTGGATCTTCACTCCACCCTGGCGCGCCGTTGCGAGGCGCATCGCCGAGTGCGCGCGGCACCAGCGTTGCAGCAATGCGGTCGCCTTCGCCGTTGCAGTTGGCAGCTTCGATCAGTGCACGGTCGTACAAGCCGCGCCGCAATTGTTTGAGCCGCAGCGACGGTGCACAGCCGCTTTGTGCATCAGGATACGCGATAACCCCGTCGAGGTTGCCGATATCTTGGTCTTTGCTTAGGAAGCTCATCGCATCGGTCGCCGCGACCACGGCGCGGCCGCGATTGGGGTTATCGAGCCGGCGCGGGTCGCCAACGCCATCGAGCGCACGGTCGCGATTGTGGCGGTCATGCCAGTACAAACCGTCCCAGATGTACCAAAGATCAATGTTGTAACGCTGGCCAATTACGCCCCACGTGCGCGTGCTGAGGCTGGCTGCGTCAACCACCATCGAACCTGCGCCGGGTGGTCGGCCGTTATATGTCCAGATCGGTTTGCCGACGCTGCTGGCTTGGCCGTGTTTGGCCCACAAGGTGAAATACAAATCGACGAGGTCGCCGTAGCTGGGTTGCGGGTCGTCGGTGACGGCGAATAAGAATCGGCCTGGGCCACCGCCGCTTTGCCGGACGAGCTCGGCACCCGCCCGGACGGCTGCACGCTGCTCGTCGGTGCGTGGCTCATCGATCGGAATCGCAAACGGAATGATGCCGCTACCTTGGGTTGCGGCGATCCAGTCGTTGACGATCTGTTTGACCGCCACCGCATCGTCGACTTTGCGCATCCGTACCGGTACGTAACGCGCACCTTCGAACTGTTCGCGATACGTTGGCCACTGCGCGGCATCAAGCGTAGTGGCGGCTAACACGCCGTGTTGGCGAAACATCGCGACACAACGCGCTTGGTCCGCCGCGGCCCATGCCAACTCGCGCTCGTCGTAGTAGGCCCACACCCGCAGTGGCGCGTCGAGCCGCACCTGAACATCGACGATGTCGATCTGCAACGGCAGCGCCACGCCGCCAACGGTGACCGTGCCGGCAACGGTGCCAGCAGGGTGGGTGGCTGGCACGGTGATGTCGAACCACGCTAATGGCCCGCTTGGCTGACCTACCGCTTGCAACCCATCGGCATATGCGCCGGCACCACGCATGCCACCGCCGTACATATCGGTTGAGCCTTGTTTCACGTTAACCAACGTTTGCTGAAACGGCTGCACCTTAATCGCTGCATCGTTCACGGCAACCGCGCTTGGTTGCGCTTTGGTGGTGAGTACTTGCAAGCCAAAAGTTTCGCCACGTGCCACCCGCAGGCGCACTTGTTTGCCGTCGAAGATCGCCGATGTTGTAGGCAACGCCGCGCCTTGTTTGTAGCGCACCGACTCGTCGGTGATTTGCAAGTCTGGGCCGCGCTCGCGCTTGCTGCCGCAGGCTGCAGCCGCCAGCAGGACCACTGCGCCAAGCCGCCGCACGCTACGCTCCAAACAAGTCTGCCATCGTCGCGAATTCGTAACCTGCGTCGCGCAGTTGCTTCACAATCGTGGGCAGCGCCGCGTAGGTCCACGCTTGCTCTTCATGAAAGAGTACGACTTCGCCAGGTTGAATCGCGGTCGGTGTGCATCGCGCAATAAGTTCCGCGGCGTCCTGGCGAGAGTAGTCTTCGGAATCAAACGACCACATGGCAACGACGCGCCCACTTGCGGTCATTTGGGTTAGCGATCGCACGCTCATGGCGCCGTAGGGGGGGCGCACCCAAGGCTGCATCGTGCGCTGTGGCCCAATGGCTAATTCGGTACGCCGCAATTGGTCGTCGAGCTGTGCGATGGTGAGTGCCGAAAAGCGTTGATGATCGTAACCATGGGACGCCACTTGATGGCCGCGCCGAATGTACTGCTGGATTAATTCTGGGTAGCGCTCGGCGCGGTCGCCAACCACGAAAAACGTTGCTGGCACATTGAGCTGGTCGAGCAGATCCAAGTACTCAAGCGTTTGGGGGCAAGGTCCGTCGTCGAAGGTCAGCGCGATGCGTTTGCGATCGCTGGGCCCGCGCCGCAAAAATCGCGACGCTGGCATGGCGCCAAACACCAAGCGTTTTAGATTATTTCGTAACGGCGCCCACATGTTATCCGATGGCTTTCTTGCCGATATCCCGCGGGCTGTCAACGCGCTCGCCGTAGATCTTCACAACCCGGCCGGGGATTCCAACCACGGTTGCGCCGTCCGGCACGTCCTTGGTGACGACTGCATTGGCGCCGATTTTGACGTCGTTGCCAATCCGAATTCCTCCGATGACTTTAGCCCCGGCACCAATGAACACATTGTCGCCAATAATCGGGCTTTGATTCTTTTCGGCACCGATGGTAACGCCATGTTCGAGCACGAGGTTCTTGCCAGCTTTGACGCTGCTATTCACCACGATGCCAAAGCTGTGCAAAATGATCAGCCCATCGCCAAACTCGGCGTCGCGCCCGATGACAACGTGGCCAACAACCGCATTGAGCCGGTACAAGCCAAACGCAATGACCTTGGCTGGTGCAACGTCGGCGCGTTGAAAAAACTGCATCGCACGGTAGATCAACTGGGCCGAGGTGCCATCACTGAGGCACATGCGCGCCACGGATTTGGCGTTGCTTGGCAGCTCATACCAAGAAGCTTTATGACGAAGGTCGGTCAGGATCTTACGGAGCATGCGTAACCATGATGACACCACTTGTGGCCGACAGGTAGGCGGCGCTCTATCAAATGTCTCAAAAACAAAAAGGAGCCTCGCCCTGATGATGCGCAAAATGGATTAGAGTGCGGATGTGGCCACTGATATCGTCGCGTTTTGTAAAGATTGGCATGAAGATCACACCGCGAATCACCATGTGATGCGCGAATTGGCCAAAACTCGCAAAGTGCTTTGGCTCAACTCAGTGGCGACCCGCGCGCCGAATCTGTCGAGCGGCCGCGATATGAAGAAAATCGTGCGCAAAGTCCGCGAGTTCACCCGTGGCCCCGTGCATATGGAAACCAACTTGTGGGTGTTCTCGCCGTTGGTGTTGCCGCTGCCACACAACCCCGCTGCGCAAGCCATCAATCGGCAATTGTTGCGCGCTACCATTCGCGCGATGCGGTTGCGTCTGGGCATTCGCGAATTTGATTTGTGGACGTTTTTGCCAAGCACTGGCGACTACATCGGCACGCTAGGCGAGCGGAAGTCGATTTACTACTGCACCGATGAATGGTCGATGTTTAGCAACATGGACCAAAATCGCATGGCCGACACCGAGCAGCGCCAGCTGCGCAAGCTCGACTGCGTATTTGCGATCAATCACGCGTTGGCCGACAACAAACGTAAGTATGCAGCCAATACGTATGTGTCGCCGCATGGGGTTGACCACGCCAAGTTCGCTCGTGCGCTCGACGACGATTTGGCAATTCCTGCTGATCTCGCAGCGCTGCCGGGGCCGCGCATTGGCTTTTACGGCACGGTGCAAGATTGGATCGATTTTGATCTGATCGCGGCTGCGGCGCGAGCGCGGCCGACGTGGAGCTTCGTGCTGCTTGGCCAAGTGCTCACCGATGCTTCCAAGATCAGCAATTTGCCAAACGTGCATCTGCTTGGCCGCAAGCCACACAATGATTTGCCAGCGTACTGCAAGGGCTTCGACGCTGGCATCATTCCGTATCGCATCGACGACAAACGGATGGAATTCGTCAATCCGGTGAAGCTGCGTGAGTATTTGTCGACGGGCATTTCCGTGGTGTCGACAGCGGTGCCCGAAGTTGTGCGCTACGCCAACTTGTGCCACGTGGCGAATTCCACCGAGGAATTCATCAAGCTGCTCGATGTGGCGGTCGCTGAAGGCGCGTCCAAGAGCGCGCGCCAAGCTCGATCCGCCACCATGCGCGATGAAACGTGGGCGGCGCGGATTCGTTTTGTCGAAGAGAAGATCGAAGCCGCGCGCAAGTAGCGCGTGGTCGGGTCACACCGCGTCGAGCAGCACGCTGCCGAAGATCTTCGCTGGCGTGATCTGATCAATCGCAGCGCGTAAGTCGCGTGCATTGCTGCGCCCCGCACGCAGTGTCATCACCACGCCGTCGGCCGCATCCTGGATCAAGTTCACATCAGCGCCGCCTAACACCGATGGTCCGTCGATGACGATGTGGTCGTACTTGGCGGTGCGCAGGCGTTCCAAGGCGATCGCAAAGGCCGGTGCATCGACCAAGTTGGCGTGTTTTGCTTGCAAATTCACGGCTGCCACATGCAGCCACAATTGCGGAATTTCGATCAAGCTCCACGGCAACATCGGCTGATGCCGATGGGCCGCGAGTTGTTCGGCAAAACACCACGGTGGCACCACCCGTAGGACGCTGGCGATTTGCGGCCGCCGCAAATTGGCGTCGACCAGCAGCACTTTGGCGCGGCCACATTCTGCGAGGGCCAACGCAAGGTTGATCGCCGTCGTGGTCTTGCCGTCGCCATCGCGTGGGCTGGTAACCACCACGACTTGTGGTCGACGTTGTTCCAACAAGTGGTGGCGCAACACCCGAAATGCTGCCGCGCGTGGTGAATCGGCGCTACCCAGCAACACCAAACGCCCATCGATTGAGTCGTTCGGTAACGTGTGTTGGGTTAGTTCGATTTCAACGGCGGGGCCGTGGGCTGGCACCATCGAGCTCATCGTGTTGCCGGCACCCTGGTATGCCACGGGGGCGGCACTTGCAGCCGCTAACCGCTGCAACACCGATGGTGCATCGTGGTTGCTAACCGTGCCGCCACTTTCATCAACGGCGGCCATGGCTTGGGTTACCAACGGCAATTGCGCGCGTGGTAAGTCGCCGCTGTCGCCGGGTTTGGCAGGGGCTTGGCCAAATAACGTACGTTTGCCGCTCATTTCTTTTTGCTCCGGCGTTTGCGACCTGTGTCAGGTGGCACCACTGCCAGCAACGGCAGCATTTCCAAGTTTTCGAGGTCGGCGCGGCGATACACGCGATCGTCGATCAGCGCCAAGGCCAAGGCCAGCGCCATGCCAAGGCCCATAAAGACCACAACCCCGGCCAGCACAATAAACGAGCGCCCCTTGCCCATGGGCTTCAATGGTTTGAACGCCGGATCGACAACCGTTAAGCGGGTGCCTTGTTCGGCCAATTGTTGGTTGGCATCAATTTGGGCGCGGAATACGCTGTCGGACAACGCATCAACTTTCTTGCGTTGGTCAGACACGCTGCGCCGCAACTTGGCGTGTTTAGTTTCGAGTTCCACCACCATGTTGGTGGTGGTGTCGTTGGCTTTAGGCGCTGCGCTGCCGCTTGCTTCCGCTGCGCGGGTCGCAGCAATGCTGGATTCGATTTGCGCGAGCTCGCGCTGCAGCGCTTCGCGATCTTGTGCCGTCGCTGGTGGTGCCACGGCTTCGGGTTCATCGGCATCAGGCGGCACTTGCCCTTGTGCACGGCGCAAGCGTTGCAACGCTGCTGCGACATCTTCACGAGCTTTGACGACCGACGGGTGCTTCTCCGTGTACTTGCCTTGGGCTGACTCTAAGTCGCGTTGGCGCGCTTGGTATTCGCGTTCCGCTTCGGCAACAACTTGCAGCGCTGCAACTTGTTCCGGCGTTGGATCTTTTTTGCGCGGCATCACCGGGGCGCCGGTGCCGTCGGGTTTGGCATTGAGCCGCGCCAGCAAGCGCGCACGCTGCCGTTCCAACGCCAACAATTTCGGATTGCCCGACGACGTTGCGTTCTCTTTGATTTTGCGAATGCCTGCGCCTTCGGTACTAGCGCCGCCAGCATCTTGGGCGAATTCCGGATGCTTCGCCAAAAACTCGGCCAACGCTTTTTCATGATCGCGCAGCTCTTCGGCCGCCGCATCTTTTTGGGTTTGGGCGAAGTCAGCGGTTGCCAATGCTTGGGTGCGCCGCATGTCTTCTTCGGCTTTTTGCAGCAAGAACGTGAGCTTCTCGGTAACCGCCTTGGCGCTGGCTGGTTTGGCATCGGTATAAACGATGCGAAACGCCGCCATGCCTTTGGTTTCAAACTTGATCGAACCGCGTAAAACATCCACCGCCGCGTCGTTGCCTTCTGCTTTCGCCAACGCTGCGAACGGATTAACCTGCGGATCTTCGACTACTTTGAGCAACAAGCTACGCGCCAGCAACATCTCGCGATAGCGATCGCCAATGTTGCGGACTTGCTCAACTTGCCGGCCTTGAATCATGCTGCTGGAGATTTTCTCTTGATAGAAAATCACCGACCACGATTGATACTTAGGCTTGATCCTGAGTGCGAAAAACACCGAGAACCCTGCGCCCAACGCAAAAAAGATTGGCAGCAACCACCAGTAGCGTAGCGCTTTGTGCCCGAAATCGACCAAGCGGCCAAGCCGGTCGCGAGGAGTTAGAGTTACCGCCATAATCTCCACAATGGTACACGACCTCTCGACGAGGTTGTGGGAGCGCCACGCGATTTGAGTGCGCCCACATGGTCGCCTGGAAAGCTTGGGAAGTGACCAACGATCGGCAGCCCCAGGCGGCGCAGGTCGTCAGCGTCATGGATGCGGGTGTCAAACGCGCCCAAAAACACGGCAGCGACGATAAACATCATGAAAAAGACGACCGACGCCATCGCGGCAAGCACAAAGCCGCGACTTGGGTTCGGCATGGGGCGGTCTTCGCGCACTCGCGTGACTTCAACTTCTTGGCCAGCGGCAGATATTTCCTCGCTGAGCGCTTCGATTGTACCTTGGAGGCCGCTTGCCGTTAGTTGTTCACCCAGCCGCTTTAGGTCGTCGCTGGTGGTTAGCTTTTCGACGCGCAAGTGGGCCAGGACATCAAGATCTTTGGCGACCTCGGCGTTGGCGATCGCGGCAGCAAGCTCCACGTCCCGCCGCTGCAAATCGGAAATCTTGTCGTTGAGGCTGGTTTGCACTGCGCGCACTTCGCTTGCGATCGCAGCTGCCGAGGCTTGGCGCTTCTCTTCGGTGGAGGCCACGATTACGTTGGCGACCGCATCGGCGACGGCGTAGGCTTGATTGGGGTCGATATCGACCACCGTAATATCGATGCGCGCCGACCGAGGCGCGTCGGTTTCGTCTTCGTACAAAAAGAAATTCCGCGATACTTGCACGTCGGTTTGGTCCATCAGTTCCGACAGCGCGTACTCGGTGCCTAACTTTTTTCGCGACGGATACCAATTACGCGCTTCGATCACTTCCATCAATTTGGGGCCTGACATCAACACGTTGATGACGTAGTTCCGCAGATCGAGCACGGGCAAAAAGGTTTCACGCCGTGCCATCGAACCTTCGGTGAGCGCAAGCGTGATGCTGGCTTCGTAGGTGGCGCGTTTTTTAGAAGCCTTCCAAACAAATGCCGCGGTGATGGCGGCCGCGATTACCACGATCAACGGCCAACGGGTGCGAGCCCGGCGCGCCATCCGCTGCAATTCAACAATTGCACCACGCAATAGCGGCTCCTCGGTATCGATCCAATCGATAACCGGCGGTGCTTTGGCGCCGCGAGGGGTGAAGCCGTCAACCATGCGGCTATTTTAGCACGGCCGTGGTCCCCACGCGGGACCCTTGTCGGTTCTTGTCGGCCCGTGTCAACTACGTCGCTTCGACCGCATCAACCAACACGTTGTGCAAGGCTTCGGCGCTGGCGTCCCAGCCGCCGCGTGCGCCTTTGGCTGCGACGTCGCCGGGCGCATAGGCAACACCGAGTTCACGGACCAACGCAGCCGCCAGTGCGGCAGGCTGTTGTGGCGGTACCATCGCACCTAACAACGGCTCGGTGATTAAATCTGGCACGCCACCCACATTGCTTGCAACCACGCGCCGGCCCGACGCCAATGCTTCAAGCACAACGTTCGGGGTGCCTTCATTCCAACTTGGTAAAACCAGCAAATCGCACGCTGCCATCCATGTCGCAACCGCATCGGCCGGTTGTGGCCCAAGCAATAAAACGCGCTCGGCCAACGGCGCTCCAAGCGCTGCGGCCGCTTGAGCGACAGCCGCGCTCGCTTCGCCGCCTCCGACGAGGGCCAAGCGATTGCGCGGGTCGGCGTCGAGCACCGTGCGCGCTGCGGTCATCAGATCGAGCACCCCTTTGGCAGCTTTGAGATTGCCAACGTACAGTGCCAGCCGCGCGTTGGCGGCAACGCCCAGCGCTGTGCGCGCCGCGTTTCGATCGCGTGGGCAAAAGCGCTCGCTGTCGACGCCGTTGGCAACCAGTGCAATGCGCTCGCGTTGCACGCCTAGCTCCGCAACTTTGTCGGCCAATGCACGGCTCACCGCAACGATACGCGCTGCACGTGGCAAGGCCCATTGCAACATGCGGCGTGGCCCTGGCATCGCCGCCAAGCTATTGATGTCAGAGCCATGCAATTTCACCACGGCTGGAACGCCGAGCGCTTTGGCAAACAGAACTGCTGCAAACCCGTCGGGATACGCCCACGAGCCCAACACGACGTCGACCTTGCCACGGTACTTCGGCACCAACCGCGCTAACGATGCAGCATAGAGCGGGCCCCAGGTGGCATGCGCCATGCGTGGCACAAACATGGTGCGTGGATGCTGCACATGCAATCCGGCGATTTGCTCGGTTCGTGGCACTGCGCTCAAGGCGCCAGCGCTTGAGCGTTTGCCCAGCAGCCCAACGCCGGGAAACCAAGGGATCGTTCCCAGCACTTCTACTTCGCAGCGTTTGGCCAGCGCTGCAAACTGCTGGCGATTAAAGGGAGCCGAAAGCGGCTCAACCGAATTGGGGAAAATCTTAGTAACGATCAATACGCGCACGTTTAAACAATTCCAAACACCTTATCCATGCGCAGCAATTTGAAGATCGCTAGCGGTTGGTCGCGGGTGCCTTTCATTTCAAGCTGGCCGCCCTGCGCGCGGATGCCTTTGTAGAGTTTGACCAGTGCGGCCACGCCCGAGCTATCGATCAAATCGAGTGCGCTGAGGTCAACCACCACCCGCGGCGGCTTGGTTGCCAGCAGCTGATCGATGCGTTCGGCCAAGCTTGGCGCACTGTTGATGTCGAGCGAACCACGAATGAGGAGTGTGGGCTGACCATGTTGGGTTTGAACGTCGAAAGATGCTGACACGGGGACCTCGTTGCGTTGCGGGGGCTGCTACGCTGATTGCGAAACTTCGGGGGTAGTGGCTACCGTAAGCCGTTTAGTCAGCCGCCACAGGTTTGGCGGGCCGGGCAGGTACTTCATTTCGTCGAGCATGGTGCGGGCAATGTGAATGCCCATCCCACCCTCCGGTAGGGCGTCGAGTTCAGGCACTGGGATGGCATCAATGTTAAATGCAACACCTGCGTCGCGCAGTTCGACAGTTAACGCAGTTGGGCTCACACTAGCAACCAACTCAATGTCACCACTGCCAGCGCCGCGATAGGCATGCAGGGCAACATTGTTGAAAATCTCCATAAACGCGGACACAAACGCCGTGTCGAAAGGGTGGTTCACTTCGAAGGCGCCCGTATGCTCATCGAACACCCGTGCGCCTGACACTAAACGGCACGCCTCGGCCACAAAGCGCACCGCCACGCTCCGATAGCGAAGGTGCCCAGGCACTGTCAGCCGAAGAGTTGCCACGCTCATGCTGTACAACCATACCAGGACTTTACGGCTCGTGATAGGATCTGATGTAGATGCTGCGAAGTGTACGACTGGTAAAGCGGGCGATCGATGTTGCTGGGGCAGCCGCGGGCTTGATGTTGACCGCACCACTGATGCCGGTGATTGCCGCTGCGATTTATATCGATTCTCCCGGGCCGATATTCTATCGCCAGCGCCGAGCCGGCAGCTTGCGCGCCGTGAGCACCAGCAACGGTGTACGGCGCTTGCACTTCAACGAATTCATGATGACCAAGTTCCGGACCATGAGCACGGATGCCGAAAAAGGCACCGGTGCCGTGATCGCGGGAGCCAACGATCCACGGGTAACCCGCGTTGGGCGTTTTTTGCGCAAGAGCCGGCTCGATGAGCTGCCGCAATTTTGGGATGTGCTGCGTGGCGAAATGAGCATCGTTGGGCCGCGGCCCGAACGGCCCGAGTTGCTTGAGCAATTGGCCTACGCAATTCCACTATTCGAAGAGCGCATGCGCGACGTCAAGCCAGGCATCACGGGACTTGCCCAAGTTTCGCTTGGCTACACCGGTGCCATTCCCGAAGGCAGCGAAATCGGCAAACTTGCTGCCACACTGCAAAATCCCTTCGGCATCGAAGAGACCAAAGGCTCACTCGCCGACGATATGCGTATCAAGCTGCTATACGATTTGGCGTACTCAGCCTCGATGGAACGCCTCGATACGTTTTTGCAAACCGAGCTCGGCATCATCGTCAAAACGCCCCTCGTGATGATGAAGATGACCAGCGGCCGCTAGGCGCGCGGTCGATTCAATTCCAGCAGTTACTCTCCGCGCAGCCACGTTTTGCGACGACACCTCGGCTATTCTCGGTTTTTCCTACGACCACGGCCGATAACGGGTGTGTACGACTGCGGCGCAATCTCAAATTGTTATTTCTTTTTCGGTGGCTTAATTGGGCCAAATTCGAAAACTTCTTGAAATCGCTCGTGCGTAAGCAACCCGGAACCGTCGGTGAACGTGAGTATGGCGCCTGCATCGATCAATTCCAAAAGCTGCATGTAGCCAAAACGATAGGCGGCCACACCTGCAAGCAACGAACTAGCTGCGGTGACCTCCTGATACGGTGAAACACCGACGAGTTCCACCCCGCACGCCCAGTTCCCTAGGCTGATTTCGCGCGGCGCGCCCTGGCGCCATTGAATCGTTACTTTGGTGTTATCAGGTCGCAACCAAAGCAGTTCGTCTTCCAAAATTGGCAAGTTTGTCGAATCTGCGCGCGGAACCTCACTGTTTTGATTGGAGAATCTCCATGGCGCTTGCTCCGCCTGCGGGGCGTGCACCAATGGTGCAAATTCAAAAAGTGCTTGCAGCGATTCGCGCGTTACGAGCGACGTTTGGGACCCGAAAATCGGAACCTCCGGCAGGTAGATGCTTTCGCCTGCGTCGATGGCGCGAAGCAGCTGTGAATAGCCAAGTCGGAGTGCCATCAGACATGCCACCAGTGAACTGTCACCATACAGTTCAGGGCAATACTCAAGGAGGCGCAGTTCAATCGGACAAGCCCATCGAAACTTCGGATGTGCGTACGGCGTGCCAAGCTGCCAATTTAACAGCACGGCTTGGCCATCGCGCTTGACCCACAGGAATGGTTGTTGGAACGGCATCACGATTTGCATAATCCGACCTTGCGTCGCACCGCGACGTGAGAGGCTATGCAATCGTTGTAACCCATGATGGGATCTTGTTCACAATTTGTTGGACGGCGTAGGCCATCGCTTCTTTTTCAGCGCGCTCAAGCCGTTCGCGGGCAGAAAGCAACTGCGTGTCGAAACTGGCTGCGCCCGATCACTTGCCGCTCGTAATGTTTGTCAAGCTTCGGGCCTCGGCGAACCCGAAAATGCGTTCGAATAGGTCGTTTGTCAAAGGCGTGTCTTCAAATGGAAAGCAAATTCGCTCGCGGTTATTGATCATGGTCAAGATCGCAAAATGAATCTGCCGAATGCAGGCGATCATCGCTAACAGCGAAGAACTGGCAGTTGTTTGCGCGAGAATGTGGGTACCTTCTACCCAACCGAGACAACGCCAGCCCTTTTCCATGAGAGTCGGAGTGGCATGTGTCCATCGGATTGGGACTTGTTCGCCGTTGGTTCGTATCCAACGTAACGACGCGTATACCGTCTCGTTCGTCGGCGTCGATGAAATCAACTGCATCAACGATTCATGGTTGCCTCCGTCGGCGAGTTGGTCGGCATTTTGGGGTAGATGGAGAAAGCACGTTGCAAGCTCCACCGCTGTTAACGGGGAAGTATGTCCTAGCAAGAAAAGCTCCGCGCCCCGCAAAACCGCGACAGCCAGCTCGAAGCTGACCTGCTTTATCGCGCGACGAAGTGAAGTCAATCCAGAGTCTCCCACGTTCAGATTGTTTATATGCGCGAGTGTAACGCCAGATTCACATTGCCACGGCGGCTCCTTTAAGTTTGGTTCCAACACCAATTCTGGACGCTTATGATACCGAGTCATCGACCTCAATGGACCACCGGCCAAAGAACCGAGGAGTGCTTGAGTAACCATAACTATTTCCCTGGTCCATTGACAAGGCAGGCTTGGTACCGGACTTCGGCATCGTCGACGCAGCGTTGCCATTGCACGGGCTCGATCCACCAACTGTAAGTCGTATCACAATACTTTTCATACTCAAGCTTCATGAGTTTGCAAATTGTCTCATTGTCCATGTTTGGAATCTGGTCGCGATAAGGATTCGTGCCATCGTCGGGCGGAAATGGATTTGGCGTCTTAGGGGTGCTGGTGGGCGTGCTCCACGGCCAACGCCACCGTGGACCAGCAGGTGCGATTGCACCACCCCCAAGCCAATCAACAAGCGCGCCAATTCCGACGACGATACCGACGCCA
>JAKQOD010000352.1 GCA_029565465.1 Deltaproteobacteria bacterium | reverse complement strand
TGCGCGTGCGCAGCGTGAGATCAACACACGTCTCGGTGGCGGTGGCCCCGGCAAGCACAGCTTCATCGAGGATTACATCGTGCCGAATCTGCCCTGGGGTTTCTTCGTAAGCGCACATTGTGCCGCACGCCGCAAAGTAGCCGCTCTGTTTGGCATACTTCGAACCGACCAGATCACGACGCAATTCAATGCGCCGAACATTGGTCGCACAGCCCGCCAAAACACAACCGCCCAGCAAGAACGCACGCACCGAAACATGGAATGGCAACATGCGCAACCGCCTCGCAAGTTCGGCGCCACCCGCAAAGCTTCGTAAAACGCGCGTGTGAGCGCGTATTGTAAATGATCAGTCACGCTTGCTGTGAACCAGCCGCGACACTGCAACCTGTTGTGGGCTACTGCTCAGGATTGCGTGGCAACGCACTGCCTGGCATCGGCGCATTGTCGTCTTCGACCATGCGGATGTAGAGCTTGGCGCTTTTGTGCTCAGGTTCGGCCTTGAGCACTTCGTGCCACTCCGCTAATGCATCGAAGCGGCGTCCCAACGAATAATACGTCACGCCCAAGTTGATCCGCGCTGCGTGATAGTTTGGATTGGTGCGCTTGGCCTGTTCGAACTCAGCAATGGCTGCGTTGTACATCCCCATATCGCGATACACGTTGGCGAGCTGCACACGCAAATCCGCGAATTCGGGACACAGGTCCAGCGCTTTGGAGTACTCGCGTGCAGCGTCGCTCGAAAGGCCAAACGCAGCGTAGGCACCACCGAGGTCGGCGTGCATGTTGGCTAATTTGCCACGAGCGAACCGGTCGAGCGAATGCGGTTGGCCCACCGACGCGGCCACCGCTTTGGTGTACACCGCTTTGCCTTCATCGTACTTGCCGCGATCGTTGTACGTCACCGACAAATTCAACGCAGCTTCGGTGTAACGCGGGTTGATCGCCAACGCGCGCTCAAACGATTTCTCCGCTTCGGCGAAGCGGCCTTGGCTGTGATAAATGACACCCAACATGTTGAGGGCGTCGGGAAAATCGTGACCAAGCTCGGCGGCTTCTGACAAGGCAGTCAGCGCTCGATCGTACTCGCCAGCGGTGTAGTGCTCACGGCCAACAGCCAACAGTTGCGCAACACGATCTTTCATAGGCACCTTGGGGTTTGGCTTATTTTGCCGGAACAGCAGGCGGCGCGCCAGCCGGACCAGCACCTGCTGCACCAGGTGCAGCACCCGGCGTGGTCGGTCCAGCCGTCATCGTAGCAAGCGCATCTTTGGCATCGGTGGCGCGCTTATGATTTGGGAATTTCTGCACCAGTTCGGTCCAAATCGTGCGTGCACGATCCGGCATTTTCACGGCAACGTAGGCGCGCCCCAATAGCCAGTGGGCTTCTTCGTCGTAACCCAGCCCTGGCAGTTGGTCGATTAAGCGTCGCAGCCGCAGCACGGTGCCCATCGGATGATCACGATCCCAGTAATAACGAGCGACATACCATTCATGATCGGCTAAGCGCTTGGCTACCGAAGCAATGATGGTTTTAGCGCGGGGCACAAACGGCGAAGTTGGATAGGTTTTGAGGAAGCGGTTGAGTTCTTCCGACGCATCTTCGACCGCGCCTTGGTCTTTTTCGTGCGACGGTGGAAAGATCCACGATTCGTCGCTGAGCTGTTTGGCATATGCTTCGCCAATACGAAACGCAACGTAGCCGTTAACCACCAGTTCGTGAGTTGGATGGAGTTGCGCAAACACGCGATAGCCTTCGATCGCTTCGATGTAGGCTTCGGCGCCGAATTGGGCGTCAGCCAAGCGCACTTCCGATAGCACTGCAAACCGCGAGTACTGAGCGCGGGTGCGGATGTATTGAAAGTACTTGGAAGCTGCGAGCCATTCGTTTGCATCCAAGGCCTTCATGCCTTTTTCGTAATTGCGTTCGGCCGACACTGCGTATTCCACATTGGCAGCCGGATTTGCGCCACCACAGGCAACCGCAGTCATGGCGCTGCTAGCCAGCAAGCTCGCTAGCGCGAGTTGAGCAACATGGCCAATGGCGCCACGACGAACCTTCGAAATCATTGCTTTTTTGCTCATTTGCACGGCCTGCCACGAGTTGATACAACGACCCGGCGAATGGGGTCAAGGATGGGCTTAACCATGGTTTGACCCAGAGACGCACAGATTGGTTGCTCTTGATGGCAACTCCGTGGATAACCCAGGCATGAAATTCCACTGGACTTGGCTCCTGGCTGCCATCGCAGGCTGTGGCGGGGCACGCAGCACTGACACCGGCACAGGCGCCAATCACTTGGGCGCCGACCTGGGTAGCGTACCAGCGCGCATGACCCGAGGCGTGCTTTCAGGCCCCTTGTGCCAAGACACTGAGTGCTCCTGCCGCGACGAAGGCGCGCCCGACGACGGCGGCGCCGGCACGCCAGCCGACGGCCGCAAGCGGTTCGAACTGCGCATCGGGCCAGCAGCCAACGAAATGTGGGTCTCGCTGGGCGACAACCTCTACTACAAGTCGGCGGAGCGCGCGACGGCTTGTTTCTACGTCGACCTCACGCCAGGCGAAACCCCAGTCGCCATACGCGCCTCACACAATGGCGGGCTGTCGGCCGCGGTGTCGATCTCCGAATATGGGGTCAATTCCAAAAGCTGGTACCAGACCTTTCAGTTCACCTGCGGCGCCCCTGGTGTCTGCAGCTACGACGAACTCGACAGCAACAAAGCCACCTATCAGAAATTCGCGCGTGGCTTACATGACGCGTGCGGTTCGGTGCGCGTACAAAAGCTCAATTGGAACAGCAGCGAAGCCGCCGACCAAGTACACCCCAACGAATTGGGGGTCACGCTTGCGCTCAACATCTACAAGTTTTTGCCAAGCAAACCGCATGGCAGCGAATGCGCAACGGGCGGCGAATAACGCATGTTCACGTATCCTGACGATTACGACATCATCATTGTCGGCGCTGGCCACGCGGGCTGCGAAGCTGGCCTAGCGGCAGCCCGCATGGGCGCGCGGGTGTTAGTGCTCACCGGCAGCCTCGACACCGTCGCGCACATGTCGTGCAATCCAGCGATCGGTGGCGTTGCCAAAGGTCACATCGTCAAGGAAATCGACGCGCTCGGCGGCGAAATGGCCAGCGTCATCGACGAAACCGGCATTCAATTTCGCCGCCTCAATGCATCCAAAGGGCCGGCGGTGCGGTCGACGCGCGCCCAAGCCGACAAGCGCCGCTACCGCGATTTGATGCGCCAGCGTTTGGAGCTATGCCCCAACCTCGCGCTGCGCCAAGGCGAAGTTGCCTCGCTAGGCATCGAGGAAGACAACCGCGGTGGCGATGGTCATAGCGGCCGGCAACGCGTGGTCGGAGTCGAGACCACGATGGGCGTGCGATATCGCAGCCGCGCCGTGATTCTCACCACCGGCACCTTTTTGCGTGGCGCCATTCACGTTGGCGAAGCCAAAGCTGCTGGTGGCCGCGTCGGCGAAGCTCCGTCGATGGGCCTATCCGGTTCGTTGGCCAAATGCGGTTTTCCGTTGGCTCGGCTCAAGACCGGCACGCCGTGCCGCATTGATCGCAAAACTATCGACATCAACGGCTTGGAGCAACAGCCCGGCGACGAACCAGCGCCGATGTTTCGCTGGACCGGCGAAGTGCCGAACCTGCCGCGCTTGCCACAAGTGCCGTGTTGGGTCACGTACACCAGCGAGCGCACCCACGCGATCATTCGCGACGGTTTGCATCGCTCGCCGATGTTTAAAGGCGAAATTGAAGGCCGCGGCCCGCGCTATTGTCCAAGCATCGAAGACAAAGTTGTCCGGTTTGCAGACAAAGATCGCCATCAGATTTTCTTAGAGCCCGAAAGCATCGAGTGTGGGCTCGAAGGCCACGGCGAAGTTTATCCCAATGGCATTTCGACCTCGCTGCCGTTCGAAATTCAGCTGGCGTTTTTGCGCACCATCGAAGGTTTGCAACATGCCGAGATGACGCGGCCGGGCTACGCCGTCGAATACGATTTTATCGACCCACGCGAAGTTTTGCCGACGTTGGAGACCCGCCGGGTTGCTGGCTTGTACAACGCTGGCCAAATCAACGGCACCTCGGGCTATGAAGAAGCCGCGGTGCAAGGCTTGCTTGCGGGCATCAATGCAGCGGCCGCGCTAGGCTTTGGCGCAGGCGACCGTGAGCCGATTATTTTGCGGCGTGATCAAGCTTACGCTGGCGTACTCGTCGACGATTTGGTGACCAAAGGCACCAAAGAGCCGTATCGCATGTTGACCTCACGCGCTGAGTTTCGCTTGCTGCTGCGCGAAGACAACACAGTTGATCGCTTGATGCCGATTGGCCACAAGCTCGGCCTCGTCGACGATCGGCGCTTTGCGCAATTTGAACAATGGCAAGGCAAGTTGGCTGCGGCACTCGAGCGCGCGCATGCCGCCAGCTTTCTGCCGACCGAAGCCGTCAACGCTGCGCTAGCGCGATTCGGCTCAGCACCGGTGCGCGACCGCCGCGCCACCTTGGCCGAACTGCTGCGCCGGCCCGAACTCGACTATGCTGCCGTCGCCCAAATTGCCGATGCTGCCGGGCTTGGCGCTTCAGAGGTTCACCCTGCGATTGCCGAGCGCGTTGAAATCGAAATCAAATACGCGGGCTATTTAGGTCGCCAACTCGCCGACGCGCAGAAGCTGGAACGGGCCGACGCCGTCGACGTGCCAAGCGATATCGACTACCGCGTGATCCATGGCCTCTCCAACGAAGTGGTCGAAAAGCTCGAAGCCATTCGGCCACGCTCGGTCGGCCAAGCCTCCCGGATAAGCGGCATGACGCCAGCCGCCATGTCGATCTTGTTAACGCACATTGGGTTAACGAAACGCCGCCAAGCTCTGGTAGGCTCGGCGCAGGATGAAGCTACGTAACTTTGGGATTTCTTTGGTTGCGCCTTTGGCGCTTGGTGCAGCGACGGCAACAACGGCCATGGCTGGTGGGCTTAACCTGCCAGGTACTGGGCCGATTTCGACGGCGCGCGCTGGTGCGGCGGTGGCTTCCACCGACGACGGCGAAGCGGTTTCGATCAACCCAGCTGGCCTTGCCAACGTAACCGGCACGCGCATCACGCTGGGCAGTTCGTTCATTTCGCACTCACAGTCGTTCACTCGCTTCGGCACCTACGACGCTGTGCCGGGCCAAAATGTGCCGTGGGCTGGCCAAGCGTACGCCACGGTAACCGACGAATCGAAGCCCGACATCGGCTTTGGCAATTTCCAAGCCGTGCCGATGCTGGTGGTCACCAGCGACTTCGGTGGCAAGCTTGGCAAATTGCGTGGCGCGCTCGGCGTATTTGCACCAAGTGGCTACCCTACTCGCTCGATGGGCGCCGACTACAAAATCGACGATCCCAACACGCCGCCGCCGCCGAATCGCTATGACATTCTGTCGCAAAAAGCGGCAGTCATTTTGCCGAGCCTCGCGGTCGCCTATCCGATCTTGCCAAACCTGCGCGTAGGTGGCCGCTTCAGCTGGGGCATCGCCCAACTCGAAGCACGCCAATTTGTGTGGGGCATTCTCAACTACGAAGAATGGGTCGGTCACGACACCGACTTCACCCTCAAAGTGAAGGACAACTTCGTGCCAACCGGCTCCATCGGTGTGCAGTATGAGCCAACGCCGAACATCGAACTCGGTGCGCAGTACACGATGGAAACCTCGATCTCGGCATCGGGCGATGCGTTGAGCACGCCAAGCGCACAACTCGACCTTGGCGGTGTGCCGCTGACGATCAGCGCCACGCCAGACGACGAAGCGCGTTGTGGCAAAGGCGGAACCGCAACCGTGCAGCGTGGCTGCGTCGAGCTGGCGTTGCCGATGGCGGCCTCGATCGGTGGGCGCTATAAGTTTCTCGATCAACACAGCAAGTTCCGCGGCGACGTTGAACTCAACGTGCACTGGGAAAACTGGGGCGCCCCGCGTGCCCATGATTTCCGCGTCGTTGTTGACACCCGGATCAATGACACGCTTGATCTAAAAGACGCTTACGTCAAACACGGGTTCCGCGACACCGTTGCAGTGCGCCTTGCCGGTAGCTATGTCATTCCAGTTGCCAACAATTCGATCACAGTGCGCGCTGGCGCAAGCTACGACACCGCTGCCGCCAAAGCCGGCTGGGAACGGTCCGACTTCGACGGCGCTGCACGGACCACGCTGGCCGCGGGCGCGTCGTACACCATGCCACGCGTGCGCTTCGACCTCGGCCTCGGCGGCGTGTTGGAAGGCACCCGCACGGTTGGCACCGATTGCAATCCAACGCTGCAGAGCCCGGGCTGCAACGGTGTTGAGACGCCAACCGTCGATCGCGCTGGCTGGGATCCAGTCAACCCACTCATCGTCACCAATCAGCAAGTTGAAAACCCCGTGAACCACGGCACCTACAAGTCCGGCTATTTCATGTTCATGCTCGGCGTTTCGACGTGGTTCTAGGCTTCATCGTATGACCAACTTTGATCAATTTAGCGGCACCAGCACGTACATTGCATCGGACGACTTACGACATGCGGTCAATGTGGCCGTTGCGTTGGAAAAACCTCTCTTGCTGCGCGGCGAACCTGGCACAGGCAAAACGTTGTTAGCCGAAAACGTTGCCGCTGCATTGGGCTTGCCGTTGCTGCGCTGGCACGTAAAATCGACGACCAAAGCGCGCGATGGCTTGTACGTCTACGACACAGTTGCACGGCTGCATGACTCGCGCTTTGGCGGCGATGAAGTCAAAAACATCGAGCATTACATCAAGCTCGGGCCGTTGGGCCAAGCGTTGGCAGCAACCAGCCGGCAGGTGTTGCTCATCGACGAAATCGACAAAGCCGATATCGAATTCCCCAACGACTTGCTGTTGGAAATCGACGCGATGCGGTTTCGCATCGACGAAACCAACCGCGACGTGGTCGCAGCGCACCGGCCGGTTGTCATCATCACGTCGAACAATGAAAAAGAACTGCCCGACGCATTTTTGCGGCGCTGCGTGTTCCACTACATCGAATTCCCCAACCGCGAATTGATGGCCAAGATCGTCCGCGTCCATCATCCGAAGATCGAAAGCGCCGTGCTCGACCACGCGCTCGACGTGTTCTTTTCGCTACGCGGCACCCCGAAGATTCGCAAGCGGCCAACCACGTCGGAGCTGATCGATTGGATTTGCGCATTGAATAAAGCCGGCGTCGATCTCAAAAAAGTCGGCGGCGGCATTCCGTTTTTGGGCACGCTGCTCAAAACCGAACACGACGTTGAACTGCTTGGCAAACGCGCCAAAGCGTAATCCGAGCGCCTGTGTTCATCGATTTTTTATTCACGCTGCGCGCGCACAAGCTCAACGTTTCCACCCATGAGTGGATGACGCTGATGGAAGCGTTGGCCAAAGGCCTGCATGATTCGTCGCTCGACGGTTTTTACCGGTTGTGCCGCACCATCTGCATCAAAGATGTTGCGCAGTACGACGCGTATGACCAGGCCTTTGCGGAATATTTCCGCGATGTCGCGCGCGATGCGGCAGCGATGACGCAACAGTTGCAAGATTGGCTCAACAATCCGGCGCTGCGCAATCAACTCACCGACGAGCAGCGAGCGGCCTTGCAGGGCCTCGACATCGAAAAGCTGCGTGAACTTTTTGAACAGCGCTTGCGCGAACAAAAAGAGCGGCACGATCGCGGCAATCGCTGGATCGGCACTGGGGGCAGTTCACCTTTTGGCTCTGGTGGCGAACATCCAACCGGCTTGCGCATTGGCGGCGGCGGTGGCCGCAGCGCCATGCAAGTTGCCGACGAACGCCGCTTTCGTGAATATCGCAAAGATGTGATCTTGGACGTGCGCCAGATCGACGTGGCGTTGCGCGGGTTGCGGCGCTTGGGCCGTGAAGGCGCTGAAGAAGAGCTCGATCTCGACGAGACAGTCGACAAAACCTGCAAAAACGCAGGCGAAATCGATGTGGTTTTTCGGCCGCCACGGCGCAACCGAGTCAAAGTGATTTTGTTGATGGATGTCGGCGGCTCGATGGATCCGCACAGCGATTTGATGAGCCGGATCTTCACCGCAGCGTCGCGGTCGGGCCGGTTTGCCAAGTTTCGTAGTTACTACTTTCACAACTGCATCTACCAGGCCGTGTATGAAGACGCGCTGTTCCGCAAACCGGTGCCAGTCGCAGATTTGCTGGGTAACAGCGACCGGGATGAAAAGTTGGTCATCGTTGGGGATGCCTTGATGCATCCTGCCGAGCTGCTCGAACCCGGCGGTGCATCGTACTATTACTCCAACAATCGCTCCACTGGCCTCGAATGGTTGCGTCGGCTCGGCGCGCATTTCCGCAGCGCCGCGTGGCTAAATCCCGAACCTGAGCGCTACTGGCCCGGGACAACGATCGAACCGATCGCGTCCGTGTTCGGCATGTGGCAGTTGTCGCTTGATGGCATCAACGCCGCGGTCCGCCATTTGGTGCGCGGTGGGCCTAAGCCTGTTGTCGGCAATCCCGCCCGTTGGTCCGGCTGAGTAGGCGGTGCTTCTGTGATGAAGGCCCGATCCATCACAGCGAGGTGAACGTGGCCGCGATGGATCGGGCCTTCATCACGCAAGCAGGCACCTACGCCGCGCCCTACTTCGTCATCTTAACTTCAACGTCAAGCTCTGATTTTTCAAGCCAATTCAATGGCACCTTTTGCGGCGTGTACTCTTTGAGTCGCAGCTCAATCTGCTTGACGCCTTCCATGTCGACATCGGAAATGGTGCACGGCGTGCGATTACGAAATTGGCCGTTGATGTAAAGCTCGGCCCCCGCTGGGATCGACGTCACCCGTAGCGTACCGGTAATCGGCGTCATGATCGCGGTCACTGGAATCACACCGCCAGCCTTCGGTACTTCGATTTTGGTGGTGTACTGCTTATGCCGCACCAACGTCAGCACCAAGTCGTGGCTGGTACCAGCGGGTAGATTGTTGATCGTGAGAGGCGTGATATTTGGCAACACCTTGCCGTCAACCGATACGGCCGCGCCAGCAGGTACCGAGTCGACGCGTACCGAGCCCTGCACGGCTGGCGCTTTCCGCGTTGATTTCACAATGAAAAACGTTGCAAACGCCGCCAGCGATATCGCAGCAATACCCGCGAGTACAACCAACACGGTTTTAGGCCGTTTGTTGTCGATTCGATAGTGCGCGGGCAGCTCGTCGACGTCTAGCTGCATCATCTGCAGCGACGGGCTGCGCTGCTGCCCGCCTTGCGGCGCAAACGGATACTGCGGGCCGCCGAATTGCGGCGACTGACCATATGGGTTGTTATACGGTTGTTGCCCGTACGGCCCCTGCGGAAATGGCGAATTGGCAACCGGCGGCGGTCCTGCTTGTTGCCCGGTCGCAAATGGATTTTGCGCAACTGGCTGTTGCCCGGTGATGTAAGGATTTACTGGCTGCTGGCCGGTGGCAAAAGGATTCGGCGCAACTGATTGTTGCCCGGTCGAATACGGATGCTGGGCGGCTGGCTGTTGCCCCGTCATGTACGGATGCTGGGCGACGGGCTGTTGCCCCGTCATGTACGGATTTGCCCCGGTGTTGAATGGATGTGCCGGCATCGGCTGCGCGCCCGTCGCAAAAGGATTGTCCGCCAATTGCTGCGGCCCTGTTGCATATGGATTTGCGTACGGCCCAGTTTGCGGCGCCATCGCATAAGGAGGCCCGGCAGGTTGCGACGGTGGTGGTGCGGGCTGTGGGGAAACCGCGAACGGCGTTACCATGTTGGGCGGTGCCAGCGGCAAAGCTGCCGGCCGCGCCGCCGACGGTCGGGTCGATGGCATCGGCGCATTGTTGCCATTGGTCTTCACCAACGCTTGCAACACCGACGGTTCTGCCGCGGTTGATGCAACGCCTTCAGCAGGCGTACGCCGCGAAGGCCGTGGCTTACGCAACTCACTGATGCTTGGCGTCGGATTGGTTGCG
>JAKQOD010000347.1 GCA_029565465.1 Deltaproteobacteria bacterium | reverse complement strand
GTTGGTTGATGTGCATCATCTGCAAGGGCATTTGTCGGCAGTCTTCCTCGAAGACGAGGCACCAGCGATGCCGCACTTGGCGTTGATCGTATCGGGTGGTCACACCTCGTTGGTGATGGTGCGTGGTCACGGCGACGTCGAAGAAATCGGCGCCACGCGCGATGACGCAGCCGGCGAAGCCTTCGATAAAGGCGCCAAGCTGCTAGGGCTGGGCTATCCTGGCGGAGCGGTGATCGACCGGCTGGCCAAGCGCGGCGATCCGCATGCGATTCCGTTGCCGAAGTCGATGGCGTCGAAGCAGACGTGGGATTTTTCGTTCAGCGGGCTCAAAACTGCATTGCTGCATTACACGCGCAAGCATGGCATTCCCGAAGATCTCGACGGCCAACTGATGGCCGATGTATGTGCAAGCTATCAGGCTGCGATCGTCGAAGTGTTGGTGCGCAAGACCCGCACGCTGGCACGTTACAATCGCATCGAGCATGTGCAGATCTGCGGCGGTGTGGCAGCGAATTCCGGTCTGCGTGCAGGCATGCTTGCCGCCGGTGCCGAAGATGGTTTCAAAGTATTCATTCCACCGATCAAGCGCTGCACTGACAACGCTGCCATGATTGCTGCCGCTGGCTATTTCCGTTTGATGGCTGGCCATCGCGCGGGGCTTGAACTAAATGCGCGACCAAATGCGCCGTTGCCGAGGAAACAGTCATGAGTAGCAGCCTTGGCGGTGAACCATTTGTTGATGCACGCGTGTTGCTGGCCAAATATGGCCTTGCTGCGAAGAAATCATTTGGCCAAAACTTTTTGGTCAATGAGCGCGCATTTCGCGCCATCGTCGACGCTGCGGTGACCGCCGATGACGATTGGGTGGTGGAAATCGGTGCTGGTCTCGGCACCTTGACGGCAAGGCTGGCCGAGCGTGTGGTCGAAGGCAAAGTGATTGCGCTTGAGCGCGACCCCGACATGATCCGCGTGTTGCGCAGCGAGCTAGGCAACGTTGAAAACGTGCAGATCGAAGACGTCGATGCGTTGAAATACGATCTTAAAATGGCAGCGCGTTGGCGTGGCGATCAGATCAACGTGGCAGGCAATTTGCCGTATCACATTGCAGCACCGTTGCTGTTCCGCATCGTCGAAGCGCGCGCATATATCAAGCGCGCTGTGGTGATGATCCAAAAAGAGATGGCCGATCGCATCGTGGCGCAGCCAGGTGGCAAAACCTACGGCGCGCTGGGCGTGATGATTCGGACCTATATGGATACCGCGACGGTGGCCAAGGTTGGGCCGGGTTCGTTTGTGCCACCGCCGAAAATTGATTCGACAGTGCTGCGGCTGACGCCGCTGCCGAATGCTGGCACCCGTGCGCCGATCGACGACGAACAACACTATTCGGTGGTGGTGCACGCAGGCTTTGGCCAACGTCGCAAAACCCTGCGTAATTCGATGCGTGCGATGTTCGACGACGCTGCGGTCGATCGAGCGCTGGCTGCAACCAAGATCGATGGCATTCGCCGCGCTGAAACGCTTTCGATTGCTGAGTTTGCAGCGTTCGCCAATGCACTACCGCCGCAAAGCCGCCGTGTCGGTGCCGAAGCGTCGACGAGCGAGCCCGATACTGGCGACACCGCCAGTGACGAAGATACCGACGACAACGCCGACACCGAGACCGGCAACGATGCCTGAGTTGCCCGAAGTCGAAACCGTTCGCCGAACGTTGGCACCGGTGGTAGGCGCGACGATTGAGACGGTTTGGTCGAGTGGGAAGAAACTTCGGTTGGGACAAGCAGTGCCGATGGCACAACTGCGCCAGCTAGTCGGTGCGCGCATCGAAGGCTTGCGTCGACTCGGCAAGTATTTGCTCGTTGACGTCGAAGAACGCAACTCGCTGTTGGTGCACTTGGGCATGAGCGGCCGGTTTCGAGTGAACGGCGGCACCGACGAGCGCGTGAAACATACCCATGTGATCTTTGGCCTCACCGACGGGCGGGAATTGCGGTTTTCTGACCCGCGCCGGTTCGGCCAAGTTGATGTTGTTATGCGTGGCGCCGAACGGCAACATCGAGCGTTGGCTGTGCTTGGGCCGGACCCTATCGAAGAAGCCGAGGCAGTTTCCGGCGAGCATCTGTTTGCTGCGTCGCGTGGCAAAACCACCACGTTAAAATCGTTTGTGCTCGACCAAAGCATCGTTGCTGGCGTTGGCAATATTTACGCATCGGAAGCGTTGTGGCGTATCGGCGTGCGCCCGACGGTGCGCGCGCATCGGTTGACCGCCGCACGTGCAACCGAATTGGCCGCAGTCATCAAAGACGTGCTGCACAACGCAATCGAACATAACGGCACCAGCTTGCGCGATTTCGTCGACGCTGACGGTGCATCGGGCGAACACGCCGATTACCTATTGGTCTATGGCCGGGAAGGGCAGCCGTGTTCACGGTGCCAAACCAAGATTCGCCGTAATGTGGTCCAAGGCCGCGCTACATATTATTGTCCAACGTGTCAAAAGGCGTAAGGATCTGATGCTTGTTGCGTTGCGGGGATGGAATGACTCTAGGAACTTGGGGTACGTTACCCACCGATATCACGACGCCT
>JAKQOD010000284.1 GCA_029565465.1 Deltaproteobacteria bacterium | reverse complement strand
GGCGCTACGCCAGCTGGGGTGTTGCCACGTTGGAACATGCCCATATCGATGCCGACCATATTCTCGGACGTGGCCCGCTGGGTGAATTTGCCACCGATTGGATCCTCGCTTGGCACCGCACCGGCCTCGCGGCCCGCGCAGCAGGTGTTGCGGCTGCAGCGATGGAACATGCCGAACGTTACGGCAACGAACGCTTTCAATTTGGGCAACCAGTTGGCAACTTCGAATCATTGATTCGCTTGCGTGAAGATTGCCAAACCGCGACGGCATCGGCACGCCTCAATGCACTATATGCAGGCTGGGCCTGCGACCAACTTGGCGCCAAACCGAGCGTGACGGCGGTGCGCAACGCCTGGGACGCCGCCAGCCGCGCACGGATCATTGCATGCGATGCCGTGAGCAAAGCCACCATTGATGCCGTGCAGATCTTTGGCGGGTATGGCTTTGTGGCCGACTATCCCGTCGAGAAACTGATGCGCGATGCCCGCGCGTTTGAAGCCTTACTCGGTGACGAGCGACTCGAACGCACGCTGCGTGCTCGCAATCTTGTCAACACTGCCCTCGTACACACCTAGCCATCGCAAGGACAGGCCATGGATCTTTTTCACGACAATCCAATGTTTCCTGCCGTGCGCCAAATGCTCGGCGCATTCGCCAAAAATATGATTCGGCCCATCGCCACCAAGCACGACCAAGAAGAGTCGATGCCGTGGGACTTGATGAAATTTGCCCAAGGCTTTGGCTTGACCCAAACCCAAGTGCTCGACGGCCGCAAACAGCTCACGGGCCAAGCCGACGAAAGCGAAAGCGATCCAAGCAAACCCAAGACCCAAGCGCGCCTCGGCGTCGTTGGCGCCGAAGAATTAGCGTACGGCTGCGCTGGCATCTGCCTTGCCATCGGCGGCTCGGGCCTGGCAGGTTCACCCGTTGCGCGCATGGGTACCGACGAGCAAAAAGCCGAATTTCGCAAAGCACTCAGCGGTCGCGATAGCAACGGCCACATCAAAGTCGCAGCCATGGCACTGTCGGAACCTGCTACCGGTTCGGATATTTCAGGCCTCACCACCACCGCAACCCGCGACGGCAACTATTGGGTATTGCGTGGCAGCAAACAATGGATCACCAACGGCCAATCAGCCTCGGTGTACGTGGTTTGGGCGCAAACTGATCCAGCGGCTGGCCGCGCTGGCGTGCGTGGCTTCATCGTGACGCGCGAAACCCCGGGCTTGGTACCTGGCCGCAAAGAAGTTAAGCTCGGCATTCGTGCCTCGGAGACCGCGCAGGTGCACTTCGAAGATTGTCGGGTGCATCAAGCCATGATGCTGGGTGTTGCAACCGCAGGCGGCCTCTCAGATACCAAAAAGATGCTCGACTCGACGCGGCCGGCCGTCGGCGCCCAAGCAGTTGGCATCGCTCGCGCAGCCCTCGAATTCGTCGTCGATCGCGTGCGTTCGGGCAGCTTGCACGGCACGCCGATGGCAGCGCATCAACATCTCGCCTTTGAACTCGCCGAGCTCGAAATGGAAGTTGCAGCATCACGCTTGATGGTGCATCGCGCGGCGTGGATGGCCGACCATCATCAAGACAATGTGGCGTTTGCCTCCATGGCTAAAGCACACGCTGCACGCACTGCGCAAATGGTGACGACGCGCGCCATGGTGTTGTTAGGCGAAGAAGCGTTGCTGCCTGGCCATCCCGTCGAGAAATGGTATCGCGATGCCAAGATTTACGACATCTTTGAAGGCACTGGCCAAATTCAACGGCGCATCATTGCGAAGCACCTGACCGGCGTCATTGCGACCTAGTTGTCATATTGACTTTTATGAGACTTTTTTACCCTAATGCTCGACACGCCCACGCACCCACGGCGACAATGCTTCTGTGAGTATTGCGCTTGGCATTGACCTAGGGACAACCAACACGGTGGCAGCGGTAGCCACGGCGACGGGGGTAGATTTTATTTTGGGGCCACGCGGCGAACGCGTGCATCCATCGGTGGTGGCCTTGCCAAATGCGGGTGGCATCGCGGTTGGGCCCGATGCCAAGCTGTTTCGCCTCACTGAACCGCAACACGTCGTGTCGTCAGCCAAACGCTTCATTGGCCAAAACTTTCGGGCGCCACTCGTCCAGCTCGCGATGACCGGCGTGAGCTATGCGATTGAAGAAGGCGCAAATCAACAACCGATTGCGGTGCTGCGCGATCGCCGCATGACGATGCCGGAAATTTCAGCGCAGGTGTTGCTCTACATCAAACGCTGCGCGGAACGGCAACTTGGCGACCGCGTCGATCAAGCCGTGATTACGGTGCCCGCCAACTTCACTGACGCACAACGGCAAGCAACCAAAGAAGCAGGGCGGCTCGCTGGCCTCGATGTGATGCGCTTAATCAACGAGCCAACCGCGGCAGCGCTAGCCTACGGCTTTGGCCAAAACATCGAAGAGACGATCTGCGTCTTTGACTTCGGCGGCGGCACCCTCGATGTCAGCATCTTGCACATCGCTGGCGAAGTCGTCGAAGTGCTTGCCACCGACGGCGACTTTTTCCTTGGCGGTGATGATATCGATCGCACGTTGACCGAATACCTCGCAGCCGAACTCAACCGCAGCCAAAACATCGATCCGCGACCGCATCCAACGCTGATGACAAAACTGGCCATGGGTGCCGAAGCCATCAAGTGCCATTTATCGGAGTACGCCGCAGCCGAAGGCGACATTGACGATCTTGATTTTCCTGGTGGCGTCGTCGGGCGCTTGCCGTTTCGCATCAATCGCCGCACGTACGACGGCATGATTGCAGGCTACATCGATCGCACCATGCAAGTTGCCAAACAAGCCATGGCGGCCGCGCAGCTCACGCCACAACAGATCGGCCGCGTGTTGTGTGTTGGTGGCTCAAGTCGGATTCCGCTGGTGCGCTCGCGCCTCGCCGAGTACTTCGGGCGAGCCCCAGATATCACGATCAATCCCGATGAAGTGGTGGCGCATGGCGCAGCGATCGCGGCCGGTAGCCTCGCCGGTACGCTAACCGCAGGTACGGGTATGGGGGAAAAAGTAGGTTCGGCTGCGCGATCGTCGCAGCCCGTCACCTCGCCGCAATCGCTAAATAGCGTGATGGCCAACATCGCAGCGTTACCGCGCCCGCTGTTGTTGGACGTCAATCCTTCTGCGCTAGCGATCCAAACCGCAGGTGGCTATACTGAAGTTCTTTTGGAAAAGAATGCACCCATCCCCATCGAACGCTCGCGCATGTTTTCGACCGTGCGCGATGACCAAACGATGGTTGAGATTGCATGCTGTCGTGGCGAACAACGCAAGTTCAGCGACAACGAACCGCTCGGCACGTTGGTGCTCGACGGCTTGCCAGCTAAACGGCGCGGTGAACTCACGATCGAAGTTACCTTTCGCGTCGACTCGGACGGCATTCTGCATGTCCGTGCCCGCGATGCTGAATCGGGTGCCGAACAAAAGGCATCACTCTCGGTGATCGGTGCACCAACCAAGGCTGCAACGTGAGCGCCGCCGCGGCCGTGATGTCGTGGGTCATGCACGTCGAAGCCAACGCACGGGCTGCGCCGCATGAATTATTGGGTGTGCCGCCGACGGCAACGCCCGAGGCTGTACAAGCTGCGTTTTACGCGGTCGCCAAACAATCGCATCCCGATCGGTTTCGCAATCTGCTAACACCGCCACAACTTGAGCGGCTCACCCGTGCCTATTCGCGTATCGCCGATGCTTATGCGACGCTAGGCGGCCGCGTGCGACGGAACGCTGCGACAGCAACCAGCATCGGAGCGCAAGGCTCGTCGCCTGGCGTCGCATCAGCCCCCGGTGCGATGCCCGTGTTTCGCGCGGTGAAACCAGCCACGATACCGCCACCAACATCCAACAACAGTGGCCAAACTTCGGAAACCAGTCCCGCAACCCAAATGAATGCCAAAGCGTTGCCGTACTTTCGCCGTGCGGAATCTGCGTTCGCAACCAACGACTTGACCAACGCGCGCCTGCAACTGCGCCTCGCGATCGCGGCAGATCCCTCGTCCGCGTATCTGCGACGGGTCTTGGCCGAGCTCGATAGCCCGCCCAAAAGCTAGCTAAGCATCTGTAACCATAGATGTAAGGTCGTGTACAGATGACCGCACTAGCCGTACCAATGCGAGTGTGCGCTTATCCTACCCGGCATGAGTTTTGGCAGTAAAATTGGGAGAAATATGTCCGCTCGCATCACTACCAACATGGCGATCACTGGCCAAGGCGTTTGGACGCCAGGCAACGTTTTGAGCAATGCCGAACTCTGCGACGCGTTCAATGAATTTGTCATTCGTGAAAACGCAAAGAATGCCGACGCAATTGCGGCCGGCACCATGGCTGCGCTGCGCGAATCGACGCCTGAGTTCATTGAAAAAGCCTCGGGCATCAAGCAGCGCTACGTGCACGACAAAACCGGGTTGATGGATTCAATGCGGTTGTGCCCGAACGTGCCCGACCGCCCAGAAACCGAACTGTGCGTGCAAGCCGAATACGCGGTGAACGCCGCCAAAAAAGCCCTCGCGGCGGCGGGTCGCGTCGGCGAAGAAATTGATCTTATCGTGCTGGGCGCGTCGAGCTTGCAACGCATGTATCCAGCGATCGCGATCGAAGTGCAAAATGCGATCGGTGCGCGCGGCTACGCGTTTGATATGTCGCTTGGCTGCTCAGCTGCCACCGGCGCGATGATTGCGGCCACGCAAGCGCTGCAGTCTGGCGGTGCAACCTGTGCGCTCGTGGTGGTGCCGGAAATGACCACCGGCCACATGAACTGGCGCGAGCGCGATAGCCACTTCATCTTCGGCGATGCTGCCGTTGCCATGGTTATTGAGCCGGTGTCGCGCGCCAAAAACGGCGGCTTCGAAATTCTGTCGACTCGGATGTTGTCGAAGTTCTCGTCGAATATTCGCAACAACCAAGGCTTCCTCAATCGCTGCGATCCAGAGCACGCCAACGATGTCGACAAACTGTTCCATCAACAAGGCCGCCGGGTTTTCAAAGACGTGGTGCCGATGGCGTCGAAGTTTATCGCCGACCACGTTGCTGCGCACGAGCTAGCGCCAACCGCGGTGACCCGTTACTGGTTGCATCAAGCCAACCAAAATATGAACGAGCTGATCGTCGAACGGATCTTGGGCCGGGCTGCAACCCGGACCGAAGCCCCGCTCATTCTCGACGAATATGGCAATACCGCGTCGGCCGGCTCGCTGATCGCGTTCTCGTTGCACCACGCCGATATGGCATCGGGCCAATACGGCATCATGTCGTCGTTTGGCGCTGGCTATTCGCTCGGTTCGTTGATGCTGCAACGCCTGTAACATCCGTTTTGCTGTGGTAGGGTTCCACGCATGTCTCGCTGGAATTCGCAGTCGATGGTTGCCGCCTTGTTGTGCAGTGTTTGCGCGACAGGCGCTTGCCGGAACAAGTCGGCACCGCCGCCAGCCCCGGTGGTGGCCGCACCCACGCCTGACGCGTACGTACCTGGCATCACCACGATTGGCGCAGTTGATCCTACGGGCGCCCATCTCGACGACGATCCAGATTCGCCAGGGCCGCTCAAGACGTTCAAAGCCCCGCACAATGCGCGCCAGCTAGAGATTTTGCTGCGCTCAACACCGCCTGGCGCGTTGGCCGCGGTCGACGGCGTCGCAATTGGGCAAACGCCAATTTTGTGGGAAGGCGAATTCACCGGCCGCGAACGCGAATTCACCTTTACGCTCGCTGGTTACACTGCTGCGCGGTATCGTTTTGTGCCAACCAGCAACGGCGTGGTGCATGGCAAACTCGACGATGTTGAACTCGTTGTGCCGGGTGCACCGGTGGGCCATCCTCATCACGGCGGCCGCGGTGATCGCAACGCTGCTCCAGGAGCTGCACCTGTGCCCGCAGCAGCGCCGGCAGTAGCACCGACAGCAGCACCACCAATAGCGCCGGCAGTGCCACCACCAAGCACACCGCCCTTTGTTGCAACCCCAGATGCTGCAGTCAAAACGATTGACGCGGCCGCAGTTGCACCAGCAACGCCCGATGCATCAGTAGCGCCACTCGCACCAACCGCGCCGGGCGCGCCGGGCACACCGGGCGCGTCGTTATAACGCTACAAGCGCGCTGCAACGCAGTACACTTGCGCTGCAATTTCGATGGTCGCCGTCGTCGATAAATTGCGATAGTCACATCGGTATCCCGCAGGCGTTGTTGCATCACTGAGCGCAACCGGCCGCGCTGCAGCGAGTTGCCCCAGCCACATTGGCTCAACGGCGCAACCACCCGAGATCAACAAATCGGTTGCGCGATCACACGACGCAATCGCCGATGCAGTGAGCCCCGCGGCCACTGTAATCTTGTTCTCGCGGCGAACCACGTCGCCTTTGCTGCCGTACGCAGCGCCTGGGCCAACGGGACCTTTGGGCCCTTGTGCACCTTGCGGCCCTTGCAAACCTTGTGGGCCCTGCAGGCCTTGCACACCTTGCGGGCCATCGTTGCCGGGCGCGCCCCGTTCACCTGGCGGCCCCGGCGGCCCCGGCGGCCCAAGCGGACCAATCTCACCAGTGGGCCCCACCGGCCCCAGCGGGCCCGCAGGACCAATCGCCCCTGGCGGCCCCAACGGGCCAACCGCGACACCCTTTTTCAGCAATTCGTCGGCCAACCGCGGCACATCCACCGCTGGGGGTGCGGCCAACGCGGCAACGTGGGCCTGCAATGCTTGCAGTTTCGCCGTAACGTCTACCAGCGCTGCATGATCTTGCGATGCGGTGGCTTTATCGTCGGTGCCGCGGCAGCCAATGGTGGCCACGACCGCAATCGGCCACGTGCTGACAATGCGGCGCCAACGAGTCACGCTGGCACGATAGCCGTTATCTATGCCTGACTCCAGTTTGTGGCGTTTTCGCCGTTTTTTTGCCCTCAGCCGCTAGGCGTCGTACCTACTAGGGATGATCGAGTTCATCGATTTGCGCTTAGAGCATCCTCAAGGTACCGGTCCGATCCTCAAAGCGGCCAACCTACGTGTTGCCCCTGGCCAGGTCGGGCTCATCATTGCTGCCGCCGGTGTCGGCAGTTCACGCTTGGTTGCCACCATGCTTGGCGAATCGCCGGTTAGCAATGGTGCAACGATCTTGTTTGGCCACAATACCCAAAAGCTCCGGCGATCATCGCTGCGCAATCTGCGGCGCCGGGTAGGCATCGTGCCGCAGCAACTGTGCTTGCTCGACGATCGCAGCGCGCAACTCAATGTTGCCTTGCCGTTGGAGATCGACGGCGTGCCACGCAGTGTTTCAGTGGTGCGTGCCGCCCAAGCCCTGGCCGATTTAGGGCTGGCGTCGGAGGCCGGTCTACCGGTCGAATGTTTGCCAGCGTCAGTGCAACAGCGGGTGGCAGTGGCCCGCGCACTCGTCCGCAAACCGGACGTCTTGATTTTCGATCAACCCACCGATCGCCAAGACGTTGAAGGTGCGATGCTGGTTTGCAAAGCGATCGCTGCAGCAGCGGCCCGCGGGGCCACCTGTTTGGTGATTTCGCGCGACGCTGCGGTTCGCAATTTTGCCGAAGCCGAGCAGTGGTCGCAGTGGATCATGGCTGGCGGCTCGTTGCATTCGGCCACCGAAGTGGCCCTCGACAACGCGGTGATCGAAGAGCTGTTAGTCACGGTTGAATCGGCGCCCGTGCGCAACCACGGCGAATCGCGCCCCAATGTTTCGTCGGGCATTCCAGCGCTGGTTCGGTTTCCGATCAGCGCGCGCACCGCAGGCGTTCAATCATGAAAACCAAAACCAAGCTCACAACCCGACGCCGTGTGCGTGCACCACGCATGTTGCGCCGCAGTCGCATCGACGACGCCACCATCGAAGATGGCGCGCCGCGCTTAGTGTTCGATCGCGTGACGGGACCGTTTGCCGGCCCCGAGCGCAGCACCGATCTAAGTTCAGCATCGCATCATCGCGGGGAGCGCCACTAACATGGCTTTGCTGCGACGGACCATCGCCATGCTTGGCGAACAGCGCCGCTTGACGGTGTGGACGCTACTAGTTAGCACGGCATTGATTACGGTCGCTTTGCTTGCGCACCTTGGAGCCAACGCGTTTGCGCAATGGCAACGCGCCTATCACCGTGGTGCGAGCATGGTGGTGTATCTGCAACCTGCAGTTGACCAAGCGGCGGCCACCAAACTTGCGGCCGACCTAACAGCGCTCGCAGGCGTCGAACGCGCCGAGTACGTTTCGCCTCAAGAGTCAGAGAGCCGGTTGCGACGCGCGCTGTCGGGTTCGGAACAACTGCTCGATGGCATCGAACCAAGCACCATGCCAGCGTCGATCGAGTTGGTGTTGGAGCCTGGGATTCGCGACGTGATTGAAGTCAGCGCGCCATTTCGAGCCTTGCGCGCTAGTGGTCAATTTGAAGACGTTGAAGTCAGTGGTGAATGGTCCGATCAAACCAGCACCACGCTCAATATCATTGGGCTGGTTGCGCGCACTATCAAGTATGGATTTGTAGCGATCGCAGCCTTGGTCGTGTTGTTTGCTGCACGCATGCGTTGGGAACGCGGAGCACCGATGCTCGCAGTGGCACGGCTGTTGGGCGCAGGCCCAGGTTACACACGCCTGCCCGCGGCATTGGCGTCGCTGATCGTCAGCGCGGGTGCAGCAGCGTTGGCGGTAGCGCTCACCTGGTTGTTGCACAATCAATTTGCGACAGCGGTATCTGCGCGCTTGGCAAGCAGCATGGTCGGCATGACGATTGCGCCGTTGGAACGCGAACAAGCGCTGCTCACCATCGCCGTTGGCGCTGGCCTTGGCCTGCTCGGCGGGCTGCTCGCAGGTGACCGTGCGCGCCGCTAAACTTGTGTTGGCGTTGAGCCTCGCGAGCGCAGGCATTGCAGCCACCTCGGGTTTCGTCGTCGCGCAACGTGCACGTACTCGTACTGAAGAACGCAACGATCAAGTACGCAGCGACGTAGTCAAAAGTTGGAGTGCACAAGCCGAAGCCCTGGACCGGACGCGGCTCGCAGTGCAAGCCAAGGTTGACACAGCGATCTTGCAACGCGCAGCTCGTGCACGGGCAGCTGCGTTGATCTTAGCTAATCATGTTTCGGCCAACAGCGACGATGCCATGGACAACGCTCGCCGACGCGCTGCAGCCAAACTTGTGTTGACGCGCGAACGAGCTGAAGTTTTGCTGCTCACGGCAGAACGCGATCAGCTGGTCGCTGCCAGCGATGCCATTGGCGATGGTGCAGCCGGCGCGCTTACGATTGCGTTGCCGCCCAACGATTTGGTGTGGCCAGCCGAAGGCAGCATCGCACGTAGCTTCGGCACCTATGTTCACACGCGGTCGAAGGCAACGCTATCGCGTCGCGGCATCGACATTGAAGTCGATGAACACGCACAAGCCCATGCCGCTGCAGCCGGCGTGATTCGGTTCAGCGGGCCCATCCGTGGTCTCGACAACGGCGTCATTATCGACCACGGCACGTATTACACAGTGCTTGCGAAACTCGGCAAACTGACGCGCGTTGTCGGCGCCACGATCAACGCCGGCGACAGCGTTGGCCGCGCTGCGAGTTCGCGGCTTTATCTCGAGCTGCGACTGAAGGTGGGCCCCGAAGGCACGCCGGTTGATCCGCAAAAGTTTCTGCGCAAACGCAGTGACGGTTAGCGGCTCACATCCGTAGTTCGCTCAGAGTTTTGGTTCGACTGGGTTACAAGCAGAAAAATGAGACTCGGGCCGACCATCAAGCGGGTTCACGAACAGTTTTCCCCAGGATCACCTGAAGGGCTAGCCCCGATCGAATCTCGGATGAGAAGCACTCCGACGACGGCGCATCTTGTGCAGACCCAGGCAAAGATGTCGTCGACCATGCCCAAACACCGCACACATTCGAAGAACACGCGTGCTGTGGTCGCAACTCTTGCCGCGGGTCTTTGCCGTCGACGTGTCGCGTTGCCTATGCAGTACTCGATTGATTGCAAACCGGCATCCGACATCACAATCGCCAACCCTTTCTACCTTCGGCCCCGTGGATTTCCTGGGTTGGGAGTGTTATTCGTAAGGGGTGGGAAGAGATCCGCGAGGTATCTTGGGTTCGCTCGGCCTCGCTCGACGAAATTGGGTGAGTCCGAAGGGTGCCCTTCGACGAAGGTCACCTTGCAGACGTGATCGAAGGCGGCCACCTGGCGCCGACTTGGCGAACCTGCGTACAGGCCAGCACGGATG
>JAKQOD010000283.1 GCA_029565465.1 Deltaproteobacteria bacterium | reverse complement strand
TCTTGCGTGGCGAGCCAGCGAGCTGGCCAGGTTGCAATTGCACCGATGGTGCGTTGGCAGCGCCAGGCGTTGCCTTCGACAATGCTTGCAGCGACGTGAAACCGTCGTGCACAGCGCGGCGCCATTCGATGCCAGGATATTGATCTTGCAACAGCGCTTCGGCCGACTTGGTTTTGCCGGTGAGCACTGCCAACAGTTCTAAGCTGCTGATGGCACCGTACAGTGGCGCAATCAGTGGCTGCGCCAACGTCACGGTACCGTCGTACGCGCGAGCATCGCTCCACGATTCGAGGTAGTGCGTGCGCGGCATGTACGACGTACAGGCCACCGACGTTTCGTTAGCGTATTCGGCCAAGTGCAACGAGCTGCTGACTTTGGCCAAGGCGGCTGCGAAATCGAGGTCGGCAGGTGCATCAAACAGTGGATTGCCACCAATGATGACCAAGTGCTTCACCGCGCCGCCATTAATGTCGGCAACGAGTTTCTTGATCGAATCGAGGTGGCTCAACCGATTTGGTTCAGCGTCTTCGATGTAATCGAGCACGGCGCCGTTGGCACCAATCGCAGCGTTGATCTTGGCGACCAGCGCATGCACAGCTGGTGGTTGGCGACGGCCCGCGATGAGCACGGCGCGACCGGTGTTTGCTTTGAGTTCCGACGACAGGTGCTCAACAAATGGAGCAACTGCGGCTTCTTTCAAGAATTCAGCGCCAGGTGCACCGCCACCCGAGATGGCAGCGTCGAGCGCCATCACCAGTGGAAGCACCAATTCAGCGCGCAGTGGCAAGCGGTGATCAGCGAGTGCACCGGTGTTGGTGAACGCGCTTTCCACCGACCACAGCCGGTTCATCTTGTCGCCACCGCGGGTACCGTTTGGACGACGGCTCTTGCCGAAGTCTTTGCTGTAACGCAGCGCTGCTGGATGTTCGACGAAGATGTCGGCATCAAGCGTCACGATCGTGTCGCATTGGTCGAGGTGCGCCATCGGGCGCAATGGACGGCCAAACGCTTGGGCCGTGCCGATACGTTCGTTGTCCCACGACAATGCTTCGTATTCGTGCCATTGCGCGCCGTCTTTGATCAGCTCTTGCTTGAGCACGGCCACCGTCGGCGACGACGTCGCTTCCGACAAGATCCGCACGCCTGCAAGGCCGGACTTCTTAACTTCATTCCACCACGAGCGCAGGCCATCGATGTTGGTGCCTTTACCAGCTGGCAACGTTTTCGAGTTGCCCGGGTCGCGGTCTGGGTCGAACAGGTGCAGCACGCTGGCTTGCGCAAATGCCGACGAGCCAGCGTGGCGATGGGCGCCTTCGCCAACTGGGCCAGAGAACGGATGCTCTGGGTTACCGTCGACGTGAATCGGCCGACCTTCGTACGACGAGACCAACAGCGGCTGCGCAACGCCGCCGAGTTCGAACGAACTTGCGTATTGTTGCGTGGTGCCAGGCACTTGGTCTTCGGGGCGCCGCGCCAGTGGCACAATTTCTTCTTTTTCGTAGCGATGGCAACCTGCGCCAGCCACACCTGCAAGCGCCATGCTGGCACCCATCAGTTGGAAGAAATTGCGGCGCGACATTGGATCTGCAACCGCATTGGCGTTGTCATGCAACGCGTTCAAATCGGTTGGCTCTGGCGCGTCAGCACCAGCTTCAATGCGTTGCAGTTCGGCCATCGACGACCAGTAGCCATATTCCGGCACTGATGCGGCGGTCGTTACTTCATCTTGGGAATCGATCTTAGACATCTCAATTACCCCTTAGCGGTGACACGTCGAGCAGTTAGTAGGAGGTTGCACGTTGTTCTGCTTGAGAACCGCGGCACCTTCACCAGCAGCAGGCTTGTAGCCCATCTTGGTGATGTTTTCAGGAAGGCGAAGATTTGGCGTTGGGTTGCGGTGACAGTCCAAGCACCAACCCATGGTCAGCGACTTGGCTTGGTACACCTTGACCATTTGATCAACTCGGCCATGGCACGATTCGCAACCAACACCGGCACCAACGTGCGCCGAGTGGTTGAAATATACGTAGTCCGGCAGGTCAGTGACGCGCGTCCACTTCACCGGTTCGCCGCCAGCGTAGGCTTGGCGAACTGGCAACAGCTTTTCGCTTTCGGCATGAATCGCCGTGTGGCAGTTCATGCAGGTTGCCGCCGGTGGCACGGCCGCTTTGGCACTGCGATCCACCACGTTGTGGCAGTACCGACAGTCCATCCCCAATTCGCCGGCGTGCAGCGCATGGCTGTACGGCACTGGCTGATCGGGTTGGTAGCCTAGCCGAATCGCTTCGGGCGTGACGCCGTACGCGATCAACGCGACTAGATAAACCGGCGCTCCTAAGAGAAGCAGGCTCACGTACTTTTTGAGCGTTTCGGTCCACTCTGGAAATATCAGTCTCGACATAGTTTGTTCCCTGTTCGGCTCGTTGCAGTGTCCGAAGATGGATGAGGAAAAACCCGAACTTGGCGGTCGCCGCGTGTAGGATTTTTGTCCCGCATGAAAGACCACGGCAGCGGCCTGTCTCGCAAGGTTTTGGAGCCACAAGTTACTGTTTTGTCTGGGAAGTCAGCTTGTCGCAGCATTGCCAATGTGATGCACGCGATCGCAATAAAACTGCATAGTTAGCGTGTGGCAAAACGTCTCATCCTGCGGCAGACCGTCGCATATATAATGCATCCCGCGATCGGCGCGACAATTCACCGCACAGGTAGCGGCGCAAGAACTGCGCGGATTTCCCGCCAACGGCAAATGTCGGCTGTCAGAAAAACGCGGGTAGCGCACCGGCCGCCAACCACTTATACCAAGACATGACCTCGTCATTTTCGAAGCTACTGCTGTGTGCAATGTTCGCAAGCGCTGGGGCGTGCCATACAACGGGTCCATCTAGCCAAGCGCCTGCAGCGCCTGCCACACCCGCGCCTGCCACACCTGCGCCTACCGCAACTACCACCACCGCGCATCTATCACTCAACGCGAAATCGCAAACGCCGACCAGCACAGGCACGGCCATGGGCCTTACCATTACGGTTCAAGAAGTGCGCGAAAAGTACATGAATACCGGCGGTACAGTGATGCGTGTAAAGCTCGGCCTTCAGACAAGCGACACATCAGCTATTGTTGATATCGCTGGCAATGAAGCGCTGGAATGGAACGGCTACACCATCACGTACGACCCTAAAGGCTGGCGCAACACCGTTGAGCTGGACATTACCAACCATTAAGCGCGGCGGCAGCGATTCGATTCGGGTGCGGAGCTGCTGGTAACTCCGTGGCCGCAAGCAGTTTGCCACGCTTGTCGTAGCGCAGCTCCATCGCGAGCTCTGCACCATAACTACGAAATGTTGTCACTAAGTGCGGCGGTGGTGGCGCTGGGCAAAATTGATTGCCTGGGATGCGATACTTGCTGCAGGTGTAACCACCGAGCGACATTTCGGAATGTGAACTCGAACGAATCACGCGGCGATAGTAAAGCACCACTAACTCATGGGAGTCGGCACGCCAACTTGGGAAATAGCCGTCTTGTTCAACCACGGTTTCCGCGCCAAATGGTTTGCCAGGCGTGTCTTGACCAGCGCGATCGAGCGCAGTGTTGACCGCGCGTTGTTGTGCCGCTGTGAAGTTCGTCCACCGTGCCATCGCATCGTCGAGGGTTGCCACTACGTTCATTGGCACAGCGTCGGTGCCATCAAGCCGCTTGGTCGAAGTTGCAACAAAATGCGGCCCGTAGTTATTGTGGCTGCCACGGCCGGCATTTACTTCAACAGCGACGATGTGAGCGTTGTTGGGCAATCCCAAACGTTTGTCACCAGGCGCCGCCTGCCGCACATCGTAGGCGCCAACGTTGGTGCCACCTGGGTTCCAATGCGTTAGCGACGGTGCTTCGCCTGGTGCGGTCTGAAAATAGACCGCGAAGGGCATTTTGCTGTTTTGCGCAAACATGAACGTGTTGGGCTGTGCGGTCGGAGGCGTACCAACCGGCCAAAGCTGTTTGTTCCAGGTCGCGTGCACGCCCCACCGCGTTGCGATAGGAATTACTAAGCCTTCCGTTGCGCCCTCTAACGTTGGCCAGGTTTGCAACAACACGGCATCCCAGGCTTGTGCAGCGGAGGTTGGGACAATCGTAGGGCCGGTCCCCGAACCACCGTCGCGCGCGATCACGTTGCCATCACCATCCGGTGGTGTTGCAAACTGTTGGTCCTGTGTATCCGTTGGGTAACGCGGTGCTGGCGTTGGATTGGTAGAGCATCCGAGCAACGACGCCGTTAGACCAATAAGTAATAATCGCATGGCTCAGTATACGCAGCGCTTCGCCAAGCGGTCTACTTAGTGTGGCGGCCCGGCCATCGGAACAATTCCGACGGCGGGCATGGTAGGTTACGCTGATGCGAATGAGCATCGTGGGTGGAATTGTGATGTTGTTGGGCAGCTGCGGCAGCGCCAAACCGGTGACGAAAGCTGCGAAACCAGCAAGCGAGTCGACGGCAACCAAGGCCAATAACGACGACGCACCGGACGTTTCACCATTGGACGACCTGCCCGCAGCAGACAAAGCCAAGCTGATGGAGCTGTTGAACCGCGAAGGCGCAAGTGCAGCGCCAGCGAGTAGCTTCACGACCCTCGACGGTGCGATGACCGGCAGCGCTGCGCTCGAAGGCAAAGGCCCCATCCCCTGCGCCATCGTCGGCAAAAGCGGTGAACAAGCGTGCCAAGCTGATTTTGCGTACGGCACCATCGGCAACGAAACTGCAACCATGCATTGCGCGTTTATCGGCGTCAATTCGCTGCGCCTGGGCGAAACCCTCGGCAAAGAGCTAGGCGACGATATTACGATTTTGGGTCCTTCAGCCTTCACGGTCGATGCCGTCAATGATGGCATCGCGATGCAACTCGCTATCGATTACTTCAAGCAAGACAATTTTTTTACATTCAAAGCTGCCGTGCTCTATGCACGCGGCACGGTGACGATGTGCAGCGACCACAACGCTGGCCTGCGCACCACGTTTCGCAACGCGACCCAAAACTTGTTCACTAGCTTGCGAGTTATGCCGAATCCGAAGGCAACGGTGACATTTGCGGCAGGGTATCGCGACCAGGCCCAAGGCGAGCTCACCGGTTTTCATGTAGTGACCGTGGTGAAAACGCCCGAAGGCTCGACCGAAACCGCGACGTACTTTACCCGCTTGCCCAAAAAGTTTTTGGCCATTGGAGATCACTCGCATCTGACGTTTCGCAATCCCGCGGGTCGCCACATTCGCGAGGTTGCGATGTTTGGTGATGTTCGCATGGACATCCATTCCACCGACAAGCATTTCGCGCAGGTCTCGTTGCAACGCAACGGCAAAGACAAAGACTGGCAATTGCCAGCACCAGTTGAGCTAAATACCGAAGTCGGCATGGCCAAGGCGATCGCTGAGTTGGCCAGCGGCCAGCGCAACGAAGCCACCTATGCCATCGTTACCCTCGACGACATTGGCCCCAAAATCCAGCAAGTCAAGCTTACCCGCATCAACGCAACCACTGTGCGTGAAGCAGTCAACGCGACGACGAACGAACTGACGGTTGACAGCAACGGTTATGTGTCGCGGCAAGTCTCGACCGATGCAGTCTTCGATCGCATTGCTTTGTACATGCCGTAGCGAATCAGCCTGCGCCTGGGCCCCAGTTGTCCATCACCCCTTCGTTGGCTGGGCACACGTACAAGTTGATGTACACCGTGTATGTCTTCTCGGGGCATGTCACTTCGTAGGCATCGATCGGATGCAGACAACTTGAATCTATGTCGTCGGGCGTGACCGAACCACGACGCGCGGCGTGAGCAGCGTGCACATCGTCGCCCCACGGGCGTGAGCCATCGTCGCAATGCAGCGCGGTTAACCAGCTGAGTTGCTGCGCGTAGCCGCACACTTCGATCGGCCGGTCTGCGGTGGTTACGCGATCGCTAAACTTTTGGTCGCTGTAGCCACGCCGCGCTTGCGCGCGTTGGTCCGACACCAACACGCCGCCGTCTTGCTTTTTATTTTTGCACTCAAGCGCTGGCGGTTCGCCTGGAACCACGGCGCCAGCCGCGCGCGGCTGTCCGAACTTCGGACTCGTTGTCGCACAACCAGCGCCGACTAACGCACTCAGCAAAACACTAACAACACCACCCGCAATTTTTCGCATTCGACATTGAAACACGGCCTCGCCGGGTTGCCAACATTCAGCCATGTGTGATCACTGCCGCCGACCGGCGACGCTGGAACTCTGTTCGAATACGCTTTTAAACAAGGTGCGACGCAAGTACGCTTGGCGTATGCGCGTTTTAGCGATCGGTTTATTGGCGGCCTGCTCAGGATCTTCCGCGACGGTTATCGATGGTAACCAAGCTGGCGATGATGGCGTGACCGTTGATGGCGCGACGGCCACGGATGCCGCACCAGCCGAGCCTCCGGCGTTTCGCTTGGTGGCGCAACGAATGGTAAATGGCAAGCAACGCTTGTGGCAGTACGCGACGAACACGAGCAGTTGGACGGAGATCGTAGGCACCAACGCATGGGGTGCTCCGGTTTATTCTGCTGACGGAAATTCGGTGATTGCATCAACTGGCCAAGGCATTGGCCGAATCGCCATCACAGGCGGAACTGCAACGTATGTTGGCTTACCAATCGATACGCCACGCGCATTGACACCGAATGGACTTGAGGTGGTTACAAGCGCGTATGGTAGGCCTGATGCCAACGGCAATCCTAAATATCCGTTCTTGTTATATCGTGTCAATGTAGCGACAGGCACGGCAACGTCGTTGACGTCGCAAATGAATGGCGTCTCAACGCGAGATGACGACGGTGGCGCCTATCTCGCCGATGGCAATCTGCTTTTTTCGCGACGCCTTGGCAATTTTTCGACGTATGTCATCGCAAAACTCGATGCAGGTGGGACGGTTACGCCCTGGCTAACGCCGCCAGCAAACTTTGTTTATACCTATCCTGCGATCAACAACACCAAGACCAAGGTCGCATTTTTGCGTTGTGCTGGGACGGGCAGTGCGTATGACCAGTCAACGTGTGACGTGATGACTGCGAATGCCGATGGCAGTGGGCTGGTAAATGTAACGAATGATCCGCGCCGCCGGCATTGGCCAGCATTTGTGCCAGACGGAAGTCATGTCGTTGTTGCTGAAGGCGATACGCTTGGCACCGCAAAGCTAACGCTTGTCCGGCTCTCGGACGGTCAAGTGACCGATTTTGCAACGCCATTTAATGTCGGACTCTCACCGAATGATGCAGCGACCTCACAAGGGCAAATTACGGTCGCGATACATTCGCTATAAGCGAGAGGTGTGCCAGCCAGTGCCATACCGGGGCCGGGCAATATTGTCGTGCGGCTATACCGGCAGCCGGGTTTCGATTACGCTGCGCAAATGAGATCAGTTCAATTGCGACCATTCAAGTGGCAACCGGCCAACATCACCTTGCTACATGTGGCGCTCGTCGCATCGATGAGTGCGTGCGTCGACGAAGCGCCGATCGACACCGTGCAAACCGAACAGGCAATTTTCGGCGGTATCGAGCAACCCGATGCAAAATCGTGGATGACGCAAGTGCGCACGCGCGACGGCGGCAGCGATCAAGCGTCACATTTGTGTGGCGGTGTTTTGATCGCACCGCAATGGGTCGCCACCGCAGCGCATTGTGTGCATGGCAACATCAGCACACTGGAAGCTTTCTACTGGACGCCGCGTCCGGCAAAAGACTTTCAAGTGGTGATTGGCCGTTCGGATCTAACCGACCCTACCGCCGGTGAGCGGCGCAATGTAACCGCGATTTATACACCTCCTTTTGCGCCAATGTGGGGCGCTGCTGGTGCGTGGATTCCGTTGTCCTTGTTTTTAGGGAATCCGCTGTGCGGTCGCGGTGGCAACGGTTCAAATCTGACGTTTGATATCGCGTTGCTCAAACTTGAAACCCCGTCGACCAAAACGCCAGCGAACTTGCCGCCACCAGGCTTTGTCGCAGATTACCCGGATGATCGTTCAGGTACGGCGGCAACCACCGGCGGCCGCACGGGCGCAACCGGAAGCACAACGACGGCCGGCACGCGCGATGGCAGCAGCTTGTTGCAATTGCCGCAAACCTGGGGCTGGGGTAACTGGGACGGCGCGCCGACCGGTGTTGCGCCGATGTTGCGACAGCTTACGGTTAGTGGTCGGCCACTTAGTGCGTGTGCGTCGATTGGCGCCTGGGGCATCAATGCTGATGCCCATGATTGTTACTACACCCAGGTCATTCCAGAAAATCCCCTGGGCTCAGTTGGGCTCGGCGACAGCGGCGGTCCAGTGTACAGTCCAAGTCATCAAAAAGTGTACGGCGTGTTGAGCATCGGTGGTGGTCAACAAGGTGCCGTCGGTTTTGGCAAAGCGCTGTACACCAAACTCTACGGCCAAATCGGCACATGGATCGAAGCAACGATCGCTGCGCCTCCGCCGTACGAGCCCGTGACCTGCCCAACGTGCGACGACAACGCCGATTGTGGTGCAGGCAATTACTGCACGTACTTTAGCACCGGCTGTGGCGGCGACGGTGTGTGCCAAGCGGTCCCCACGGACCTCGATGACCCATGGAATTTGGGTTTCCCGCTGCCTTTCCCTAAGGTGTGTGGCTGCGACGGCATCACCTACAACAGTCAGTACTATGCGTTTGTAGCAAACACCTCGGTGGCCTATGCGGGTGCATGCACCTGCGGCGACGGTGTCTGTGATTTGAACGACTGTACGTTCTGTCCCTCCGACTGCGGCTTCGCTTGTTGATGCCGCCACGGGCGTGAGCCTGATGTCCGGCGACCGGACGAGTGTGCGCGCCGCACCAAGCCACCACCACGCAGCCGGGCGGCCGCCGCAGCTTCGCCACACCTGCTGCGCGCAGCGGTGCTTATGTTCTTGTCGATGACGGTTGAAGCAGTGTGGAGCGCTGGCAGGCTTCGCCATATTTTTAACTTTCAAAAAGGTCTCAATAAATGACGTTCCGGTGCCGCCGTTTGCTGGCAAGCTAGTCTTCGTTGGCGCGGAGGACACCGATCGATCGGGTTAACCACAACCTGCGTCAAACGTCGACGCTCACGCGACCGACGGTACCACGCCATGCAACTCGCGCGATAAGCGGTTGGCACAAGCGCAATTCGACGCATTTTTTGTCGAACGCAAATACCACCAAATGACAACCACGGTGGAACCGGATGTACTTGTGCAATGCCCGACACAACGAATCCTAACGACGCTGTACTCGTTGCCGCGGTCGCTGCAAAAGATGCCAAAGCAGCCAAGGCGGCACTGGCTGCTGGCGCCAGCGCCAACGCTGTCACTGCGAAAAAGCGGCCGGTCTTGCTTGAAGCGTTGGAGTTAAAGTCCAAAACGCTAAGCAAACTGTTGCTCGATGCTGGCGCTGACGTGAACGCGGCAGACGCCAAACAAGTCACGCCGCTGCATGTCATCTGCACGACGTTTCCCGACCTCGATCTCGCAGCAGCGCTGCTCAAAGCTGGCGCCAACCCAAACGTGCTGGCCAGCGACGACCAAAGCCCGCTGCATCACGCGATCTTGCGGCCCAAGCTCGATCTTGCGGGCGTGCTGCTCGACAATGGCGCTGACATCAACATTCGCGACGGCTACCGAGGCGAAACGCCGCTGCAACTCACCATTCGCACCAATACCAAAACCAGCCGCATTGCGATGGAATGGTTGCTCAACCGTGGTGCCGACGCCAACGCGCAAGATAATAACACCGACAACGCCGTGGCCACCGCCATCTACCACGCTGACAACGACACTACGCTGATCGATATGCTACTCAAATTCGGCGGCAAGCCCGCCACCAACAAGCACGGCGACACCCCATTGCATCGCGCGGTAGATTGCAACCACAACCGCGGCGCCGTGTGGGCGTTTGCATTCGACCACAATCCAGCCGACATCAATGCGCAGTGCAGCAACAAACGCACGCCACTGCACGCTGCGATTTCGCGTGGCAATGTCCCTGCTATCAAGTTTCTCGTGGCTAACGGCGCCGATCTATCATTGCGTTGTGACAGGGGCAAATCTGCGCTCGACGCTGCGAAGAACATGCGCCAAGGCGAGGCGGTGGTTGCGTTGCTCGAAGCGGCCGGCGCGGTCTAACTCATCAAGGTGCCGACGGCGCCACTGCGGCGGTGCACCGTTGGCTCGGCGCCGCGAATGCGTGCGCTTGCGATGCCAACGCGGCTTGCAGGCCGCCGCCCGATACCGACGGTGCGAGCGTGACTGCAACGACCAATTGGGAGCCGCACCGTGCGAGCACAACGGTGCCCGTGAGCTGCACCGGTTGATTCGCTTTGAACGCGTCGAAGGTTTGCACGTTCACAACGTTGGCCGGCACCTGCGCCAACGCAGCAAACGGCGTTGCCGTAGCTACACCAACCGCAACCTGGGTTGGATTGGCGGCGCAGGTTTGCGCGCCCGAATCACTCACGGCTACGCACAAACCGTCGAAGTAAGCGCGCAACTGCTCGCTCAACCAATCGGTTGAAACCGGGAACGTAGGAAACTGCGCAGTCCAAACAAATGCATAGGTGAAGTAACCCGGCGCATCCTTGGTGTAAAAGTCGGGCGCAAAGCGCAGTGCTTCGGCGCCTTGCAGCTCAATCGACGGCGCGAATCCGAGTGGAAACGGAATCGTTTCAGATTTCCAACCCGGCTGCACGGGCCAGTTCGGCAGCGGTGTTGCCTGATCAGCATGTGCTGGCGCAAGCGCCGTTTGGGGCGTCGAACAACCAAGCGTGCCGACGATGACCGCGCTGGCAAGGGCGGCCAATGACCTCATACAACCCTCGCGATCGGCGGTTGTGCACTCAGCGTGCTCAGGCCGCCAGCGACCAGGAAGTACGCACGCAGCGAGCCTTCGGTTTCTTTCATTGCCATCGAGGCACGCTAGCACCGTGTGCGTTTTCTCGCATACCGCATGCGAATCATTCGAACACTGAGTTCGTTACCACGGTAGGTGCACAACGTAGGAGTCGGTAATGGTGCCTCCCTGGCACTTTGCTTCAACTTGTAGCGTGAGAGACCCATGATCAAGAATATTAAGACTGTTCTGAAAACTGCAACCGCCATTGCCGCCATGGCCGTGGTTGCTTCGGCTTCGGCTTGCACTGACGACGATACCGACGCTGGCTGTCCAGCAGGCTGCCCTGCGGGTTGCCCTGCACCTGCCGGCGATGCCCAAACGCCACCTCAAGGCAGCGATGCCGTTATCTCAGCGTGGATCACCGCCGGCAGCTACAAGGGCGCAGGTTGGAAATGCGAAACCGCTGCACACGATGCGCGCTCGCCTTCGCCACATGGCAAAAACCGCATCTGCAGCAATACAAAGCTAGCGCAAACCGCAGCACCCGGCTTGTATCCGTTTGGTGCAGCTAGCGTCAAAGAGCTATTCGCCGCCGACGGCACTACCATCACCGGTTACGCCATTGGCCTCAAGCTGAACGATGGCGCCTCCGACGGCAGCAAATGGTATTGGTACGAAAAAATGGGCAACTCGGTGGTCATCAACGGCAAAGGCGCCAAAGCCAACACCGATGTCTGCAGTGGTTGTCACGCAGGCGCAGGCACCGATGCCGCACACCCTGGCCGCGATTTTGTGTACACCCAAGTACCGTGAACGTCGCAGGCATTGGCATTGGTCTTCGCAAAGAGCTGTATGACGGCTTGCTGGCGTCGTCGCGGCGTGTCGACTGGCTTGAAATCGTCAGCGAAAACTATATCGACGCGACTGGTCGCGCTTCGGAAATGCTTGCGCGCTGTGCTGCACGGTGGCCGATCATTCCACACGGTGTGGGGCTTTCGGTCGGCAGCGCAGCGCCAGCTGGCTACCTCGACGGTCTTGCGGCGTTAGTTGCACGCATCAAACCTGCGTACATCAGCGATCACCTCTGTTATTCGTCGGTCGGCGCCCGCAGCTACCTCGATCTGCTACCGCTGCCGCGGCATGCCGAATCGGTGGCACGGGTGGTGTGCAACGCGCTAGCTGCGAAAGCCACCACCGGGGTGCCATTGATCTTAGAAAACATCACCACCTACGCCGAGATGCCAGGCAGTGAGTTCAGTGAAGCAACGTTTTTGCAACGCGTTGCCGAGCAAGCGGAGGTTGGCTTATTGCTCGACGTTAACAATCTCTATATCAATGCGGTCAATGGCAAGCGCGATCCGCTCGCGCTGCTCGCTGAGTTTCCTTTGCAGCATGTACGACAGCTACATCTTGCTGGTCACACCTGGGATGGCGACCTGCTGCTTGATACGCACGCGGCGCCCGTCGCGCCACCGGTTTGGGACCTCTATGTTGAAGTGCTGCGACGTTGCGGCCCGGTTCCAACGCTGATCGAATGGGACCAACATATTCCTTCGCTCGACGCCGTGTTGGATCAAGCCGATCACGCCCGCGACCTAATGAGGCAACACACATGAGCCACGTGCCGCTCGATGATTTCCTGGCACAGATGGCCGCGATGTTAGCGGGCCAGCAAAGTGCGGCCCAATGCGAAGCGGCGATCGGCACATCGCCGTCAGGCACGGCGCGATTTGCGGTGTATCGGACCTTGGTCGAGCGCCAACATCGTGGCGTGTTGGAATCATTTTTCCATGGTGCGTTAGTAGCCGCGCGCTGCTGGGACGCCGCACGCTGTGAACGCTTGCAGCTTGATTTCATGCAAGCATATCCACCGACGGGCTGGGCACCAATCCCGATGGTGTTACCGTTTGCGGATTTTGTCGAAAGCCATGGCGCCCCGACCGACGTGATCGAATTGGCCGATTTTGCACGCGCGCGGCACGACGTCATGAGTGCAGCGCCAAGCGATGGCATCGAGGGCCTGGCGGTTCGTCACTATAGCCATGCGATTGGCGAATTCATCAATGATGTCGAACGCGACAAAACCGCAACGGGCCGGCCACGGCCAGAGCCAACCGTGGTGTTGCTTGGGCGCAACCGCAACTCGTCAAGCTTAGTCTTGGTTTCGCCTTCCCTGCCGACGCTGGTTGCTTTGCAGCTGGTTGAAGATCGCGTGTGGTCAGATGAACTGCCAGTCGTCGATCATGCCCACGTCGCGCATGAAGCCGCTTTTTTGTACGACCATGGCCTGCTGTCGGCAGCAGCGCTGGCCGTAATCCAAGGTTGTTTGTGAGCATCCGCTGCTCCTTGGGCATAACACTCGCAACCCTGGCCGTAAGCGTTGCGTGCCAGCACGACAACCGCCCGCCGCCTCACTTGCCAGCTGATTTTGAGTGGTTGCAGACCACCAACGATCCACTGCAGTGGCACCGCACAGGCTACGTCGAGGTGATTACGCCAGTGCGACCACCGACATCCCAAGACACCAAAGCGCACATTGCGGTCGTCGTCCGGGTTCCGGACGGTAGCCGAATCATCGACGGGCGCTGGCCAGTTGGCAGTGCAGCGGCACGGGTTGAATACGCAGGGCCAGCCAACGCACCAGACGCACCAGTTGCAGCGTCGTGGCGCGTGCTCGACGTTCGGGCATTTGAATGGACCCCGTCGGGTCGGCAATGTTCGGTATTGCGCCCTAACCACAATGGTCAACTGGTTGGGCTGCGCTGGCCGTGCAGCATCGAAAATGATCAGCGGGCCAGCGAGCTGCTACGGCAATTTGTGCTCGAACAACGGTTTGCATCACCAAGCGGGCCAGCGGCGCGGCAACGGGCCGCCGACCATCTCGCATCGATCAACCGTTGCATTGCCTGCCATCAACCAAATCGCAACGAAGATCGCAGCCCCGCTGCGCTGGTGCAGCGCGGCACCGACACCGAAGGCTTATTCAGTATCCGCTCGGCATTTCGCGACGAAGATCCGATCGAGCGCTACCGGCCGGTCGATAACAATCGCAGCGATGCCAACGTTGTTTTGGTTTGCCCAAGTAGCGAACTAGACCTAGCCACAGGCTTGTGCCGCGACGGCCAGCGGCCGCGCATGCGGTACGACCTCGCGGCCGGCCGCAACGCCAATGCAGCACATGCCTTGCAACTGTGCGCAACGCGACACAAGCTTGCAGCATTTTTTGACGACTCGACGCGCGCCGCGTTGCAACCAGCGCTAGTGGTGTGTGCAGCGGTGCCCTAGCGAAAGACACCGATGCGGCGGCCAAACAATTCATCAAGCGAAACGCGCACACCCAACGTAAACGCGACGAAGTTCGCCCAATTGTAGATGTCTTTGGATTTCACATCGGCGCCGCCGCCAAGCAGCCGCGCACCGACAAAGAGATCAACGCTGCGCGCCACCGGATAGCCAGCCATTAGCTGCGCATCATAGATGCCGCCACGCACGTTCGATAACAAGCCAAACGTCGAGAGCCCATCAAACTCTAAGGCCGCCCAACTACCTAGCGCCTGAGGCTGGTACCACCCGCGCACCTTCGCTGCACCGACGAGCCCAATGTCGTTTTCAGCGTCGCGCAGGGTGCCGTCGACGGTGCGAAACGCAACTTCAGCATTGCGAATCTGCACGGAACCCCCAACTTCGAGTTTGAAAGCCCCGCGATCGACGGCGCGGTACAGATACGATGCGCGATAGCCATCGAACAAATAACGATGCGCGACAACGCTGCCGGCCGCAAAGTTGGTATCGCGAAACTGCAGGGCGCGACCAAGCGTAACTTCGGTGGTCACTTCAAACGGCGCGTACAAAAAGATCAACCGATGGCGACCGCGTGCGACTTCGACGCTGGTGCGTTGGCTGACGACCAAATTCTTGCGCTGGCCAACGTCGCCGGCGTTGTAACGCGTGCCATTCGCACCGTATTCGCCATCATTTTGCAGAATCGCCGCCGGCCCGGCTTCATGAACGACCGTTGCGGTAAGTGGAGTATCAGCATGGGTGACGCTTGCGCGCACCGCCAACAAACCGCACGCCGTCGCCGTCGCCAGAAGCAGATGCCGCGATTTGGTGTCCATGTAGGTTCGACGTCGCACGGCACTTCGTCGTTACCGAGAACCGACCAGCAACTCACGCATGGTGACCAACAGCTGATCGAGCAAGTCGCGTTGCTGGCCAGGCAACGGCTTGCGCAGCAATGCAAGCACAGGCAATGGCGGTGTGTCAGCTGCCGCAACTTGCTGAAACTCGCGTGGCGCCAGCACATCAGGGCACCGCAAGGGCAACGCGCTGCAACGTGCAAGTTCAATCGCAGCATCCAAGGCATCGACCCATAAGGTGTCGCGCACACGATTGTCCGCTTCAGGTTCATCGCCATTGGCCACCATCACGCACGGCGATGCGGCGGCGTGGGTGGGCGCCCACGTCGATACCTGCAAAGCACCAACGGATTGCGCCATCAGCTCACGATTGAGCTCGGGCGCATGCACAAACGCCAAATCGATGCCGCCACGCAGCAACAGCTCAGCGACCTCATGGCTGGCGACCGTGCGAATCTCAAGCGATGCCTCATGCAACAGCGTCGGGTGCGCGCTTACTGCGCGGCCTAACAACTGCGGTAAAAACGGCCCACTTGCGGCGAGCACCAAGCGCGGCGGCGCAGCCGTGGCGGGTTCGTGCAACGCCTCGTCGATCATCCGCATCGCATCGCGGGTCGCGGCCAACAACGTTTCGCCGGCCGTCGTCAACGTCAGCCCGGTCGATGCGCGCACAAACAACGGCGCACCGATCGCATCTTCCAACAGGCGCACCGTGCGCGACAACGCCGATGCACTCATGTTCAGCGCCAACGCTGCGCGCTGAATGCTTTGATACTCGGCGGCGGCGCGGAACGGCGGCAGCCAATTCCACAAATTCGCAATACGGCGATAGCGGGTTAAGGGCACGCGGTGTCGTAGCAAGGTTGACGGAATTCGGCTACTCGTCAGCTTCGTATGATGCCAAATAGAAATCAACCTCGCTAGCACAGGCGAGCAGCTCAGCAAACGGTTTGCCTTTGGTCAGTCAAAACGTTCGCCAGTCGTCACCGAAAACACCATCCACCGCCACACGCGCATTGTACTCAGCAATCGCGCGCGCAGTGGCATGGAGCCAAGCGGTTGCAGCACCAACCTTCTTAGCAGCAGGCGCTCGGAGCGTTTGCTCCCTGCTCTTCTTTTTCTCGGGATGCATAGCATCACTATATGAGATTCTGTGGTTCCGACCTATCTCTGCGGCTGTGCGCCACCGCACAGAGAAAAGCCTCATAAATTCAATAGCCTACATCGCCATCAGATCGGCACCATTTTGGCGAAAAGATGTTTCACGATCTGTCGGGGGTCGGTGTTAGGGTCCGCGCACATGATGGCAGTACCAAACTTGCTTCGCCGCAGCCACGCGGGCCTACTGAGCTTATTCGCTTTGTTAACACTCGGACTTGCTGTGCCTTTGGCCGGCTGCGACGGCTGTGACAAAGACAACCCAGGCGGGCCCGATGCCCCAATCCTCGACGCCGCGCCCGATGCGCCTGGGCCAACCGAAGTAGTCTGTGCAGAATTGCCAGCACTATCGTCGGGCGTTTGCCAAGTGACGCCCGGTGATGGTCGCAAGTTGCTCAAGGGCACCGTGCTTGCGCCAACCACTGTGTATAAAGGTGGCCAAGTTGCCGTCGATGCAACCGGCGCCATCACGTGCGTTGGTTGTGATTGTACCCAAGGCGGCGAAACCGTCATCACGTGTCCTGCTGGCGTGATTACGCCAGGCTTAATTAACGCGCACGACCACATCACGTTTGCGCAAAACAATCCATACAACGATAGTGGCGAGCGCTACGAGCAACGCCACGATTGGCGGGTTGGCAAACGCGGTCACACCAAAATCTCGTCGGCTGGCAGCGCAACCGCCGATGCAATTCGTTGGGCCGAGATGCGCTTTCTGTTCAGCGGCGCAACATCGACGGTGGGCTCCGGCGGCCAAACCGGTTTGCTGCGCAACCTCGACCGCGCCAACATGCTCGAAGGCTTGGCGATCAAACCTGTGCACTATGAAACCTTCCCGCTCGACGATTCGAGCGGCACCCAAAACATCGGCAATTGCAATTACGGCGCAATGCCAGACACGCCAGCATCGATCGCTGGCGACGACGCGTACGAACCACACGTCTCCGAAGGCATTGACGAACAATCGCGCAATGAATTTTTGTGCTTGAGCTCAGACAGCTACGACACCACTGCGCCAGGCGTTTCGAGCAATGTGACGATTGCCAAAACCGCGATGATTCACGGCATTGGCCTGACCCCAGGCGAACTCGGCACCATGGCGCAAGCCGGCACCGCGCTCATCTGGTCGCCGCGCTCAAACATCACGCTGTACGGCGACACGGCACAAGTGACCACGGCAGCACGGATGGGCGTTGAAATCGCGCTTGGCACCGACTGGATGCCAACTGGCTCGATGAACATGCTGCGCGAATTGCACTGCGCCGACAGCCTCAATAAGACGTACTACAACAAGTACTTTAGCGATCGCGATTTGTGGCGCATGGCCACGGAAAACGCTGCAAGCGTCACCGCGTCGGGCGACAAGATCGGCAGCTTGGCGGTTGGCCGCGTCGCCGACATCGCCATCTTCGACGGCAAAGTGAACGCTAGCTACCGGGCGATTTTAGCCGGCGAACCGAAAGACGTTGCGCTCGTGATGCGTGGCGGCAAAGTGTTGTTCGGCGAAGCCGCAACTGTAACCGCGGCCGGCGCAACCGGTTGTGACGCCATCGACGTGTGCGGCGTGGCCAAACAAGTTTGCCTCATGTCCGAAGTTGGCAAGACCTACTCGGCACTCAAGACCGCGGTCGGCGCCAACGCGTACCCAGACTTCTTCTGCGGCGAACCTGACAACGAACCATCGTGTACTCCAACCCGGCCATTGTCGGTTGATGGCTCGACGATTTACACGGGCGCGCCAACCGCTGGTGACAGCGACGGCGACGGCATCGCCAATGACGTCGACAACTGTCCAAACGTCTTCAATCCAATTCGGCCGGTCGACAAGGGCAAACAAGCCAACGCCGACAACGACGCTAATGGCGACGCATGTGATGTGTGTCCAGTTGATCCTAATACCCCATCGTGTACGCCGGTTAACCCAAATGATGCAGACCACGACGGCGTGGTGAACGCGTCGGACAACTGCCCAGGCGTAGCGAACCCAACCCAAGTTGACATGGACAACGACGGCAAAGGCGACGCTTGTGATGCCTGCCCAATGGCGGCGAACCCAGGCAGCCAAGGCTGCAGCGCTTCGATCTATGACATCAAAGCCGGCGTGGTTGCGCAAGGCACGTCGGTTCGCGTTGCTAATGCGATCGTGACAGGCAAAGGCAACAACGGCTTCTACTTGCAAGTTAAAGCCGGCGACACTGGCTACAACGGCGCCGACAACTCGGGCTTGTTTGTATTCACTGGCACAGCATCGCCGTTCTTGACGGACGCCGTGGTTGGCACCCGTGTCAATGTTGACGGCACGGTTGGCGCGTTCCAAGGCGCCTTGCAGCTGGCCAGCGTGACCGGCGTTAGCGTTGCATCGGCCACCGTTGAAGCTGCGCCAGCGCCAGTCGCTGTGACGATCGCGGAAGTTAAAGCCGGCGGCACCCGCGCTGCTGCGCTCGAATCGGTCATCGTGCAAATTCCAATGAACAGCGTCAGCGCGGTCGACACCACATTCGGTGAATTCACGGCGACCTCGGGTGCCGACTCGCTACAGGTTGACGACTTCTTGTTCGTCACCACCCCAACGCCAACGATCGGCCAAAACTTCAATTCGATCGCGGGTGTGCTGCATCAGCGCCAAATGGTGCCAAAGCTTGAGCCACGCAGCGCAGCCGACTTGGTTGGCGGTGCGGTGACGTTGCTGAACTTTACCCCGGCAACCTCGTTTATTCGGGTCGGCCAAGTGATGTCGCCAACGATTCCAACGGCGCTGACTGTGACGCTGAGCGGACCGGCACCGACAAACACGACGGTGACGATCACTTCGTCAAACGCTGCAGCACTCACGGTGAGTGGCGGCGGCATCACGATTCCGGCAGGCCAAAGCACCGGCCAAGTGTTGGTCAGCGGGTTGACCCAAGCAGCCGCAGTTACGCTGACGGCATCCTTGAACAGCTCGATGAAGACCGCCGACGTACGCGTGCTTGGCGCAGCTGAAGTGCCAACCATGGTCACGATGACGCCACCAGATGCCACGGTGAACGTGGGTGGCATGACAACCTTTACCGTCGAGCTCGACCTGCCAGCACCGACTGGCGGCACCACGGTTGCAATTTCGTTGAACCCTGCCAACGCAGGCACCGTGCCGGCGACCGTAACGGTCGCGGCTGGGCAAACCCAAGCAACGTTTACCTACACCGATGGCTCGGTGGTTGCGACGGCCACGGTTTCGGCAACGTTGTTGGCGAGCACGGCAACCAGCAACATCACGGTGTCGGCTGGCGCCAACCACTTGGTAATTAACGAAGTTGATTACGATCAAATCAATACCGACAATGCCGAGTACATTGAAATCAAGAACCCAACCGGAATGCCGATTTCGCTGACCGGGCTTGCGATTGTGTTGGTCAACGGCTCGAACAGCACCGAATACAAACGCATTGACCTTAGCGGTGCAGGCACGCTCGGCGCTGGCAAGTACCTGGTGATTGCGGCTGCTGGCACGGTGGTTGGCCCAGACGCTACGTTGCTAACCCCGGCGGGCTGGTTGGCAACTGATAACGTGCAAAACGGTGCACCAGATGGCATCGCGTTGATCAATGTAACCACCAAAACGGTGGTCGATGCGCTGTCGTATGAAGGCGGCATTATGGCTGCGGTCATCACCGGCTTTACGGGTACCACCTCGTTGATCGAAGGCACTGCATTAGACGTCGCAACCGCTGACTCAAACACCGTGGTTGGCGCACTGTGTCGCTTTGCCGACGGCAAAGATACCGATCAGGCAAATGCTGACTGGAAGTTCTGCACCACGCTCACCGTTGGCGCAGCGAATCAGTAAGTAAGACGGCGCGCAGCGCGTGTGCCCTGCCGATGCAAATGCGTCGTGTCGCATGTGTTGTGCGCTGGGGCCGTGGTGGGTTCGTGGTCATGGGTCGTGCCGATCCATCGCGGCCACGTTCGTTGGCGCTGCGCTTGGCGGTCCTCACGTAGAGCAACTACGCTGCGTGGCGCGAGCTGGTTGTCGTGGCACGAGTTGGGTGCGGCGGCGCGAGTTGCTTGCTGCGGCGCGAGTTGGTTGCTGCGGCACGAGTTGGTTGCTGCGGCACGAGTTGATT
>JAKQOD010000464.1 GCA_029565465.1 Deltaproteobacteria bacterium | reverse complement strand
CCATAATTCCATCGGCGACAACCCAGCATCAGCCGACGGAATCTTGCGCTGGCCGCGGCGCCACGCTCGACCTGCGCAAGATTCCGTCGGCTGATGCTGGGTTGTCGCCGATGGAATCTTGCGCAGGTCGAGCGTGGCGCCGCGGCCAGCGCAAGATTCCGTCGGCTGATGCTGGGTTGTCGCCGATGGAATTATGGTGCAACGAAGCGCAAGAACGCTATGTCTTGGCAATTGCGCCCGAACGGTTAGCAGCATTTGGTGCCATGTGCGAACGCGAGCGTGCGCCATGGGTGGCGCTCGGGGTGGCACAGGATGCAACCCAGTTGACCTTGGCGTCGCAAGGCGGCCCAGCCGCGGTCGACCTGCCGTTGCCGGTATTGCTCGGCAAAATGCCAGCGAAACAAATCACGGCGCAATCTGTCGCCCCGGCGTCGACGCCCTTGGTTATCGCCGATGACATCGCGACAGCGCTGCATCGCGTGTTGGGCTTGCCGTGTGTAGCTGACAAAACGTTCTTGATCACCATCGGCGACCGTACGGTGGGTGGTTTGACGGCGCGCGATCAATTCGTTGGACCGTTTCAAGTGCCGGTAGCTGACTACGGCATGACGCTCAGCGGCTTCTTCGAACCTTGTGGCGAAGCGCTTGCGATGGGCGAGCGGCCCACCGTTGCATTGCTCGACGCTGCGGCGTCTGCGCGGTTGTGCATTGCCGAAGCCATTACCAACCTCATGGGGGCGCCGATTGCGGCGTTGTCCGATATCAAAATGAGCTGCAACTGGATGGCTGCGCCGAACGAAGCCGGCGAAGGCGTCGCGTTGTATCGAGCCGTGCATGCCGTGGGCATGGAATTGGCGCCTGCCTTGGGCATTGCGATTCCCGTTGGCAAAGACTCGATGTCCATGAAAACAGCGTGGCAGCGCGACGGTGCGCGCGCCGTGATTGCACCAATGTCGCTGGTCGCTACAGGCTTTGCACCGGTGACCGATGTTCGGCGCGGCCTGACGCCGGAGCTGCGCGGCGATGGCCGTTTGTTTGTCATTGATCTTGGGCGTGGCCAAGCACGCTTGGGTGGCAGCGCGCTGGCGCAGGTGTATCAACAGCTTGGCACCGTGCCGCCGGATCTCGATGACGCGGCGCTGCTGCGTGGCATGTTTGCGGCAGTGCGCGCGTCGTGCGACGCGGGCAGCATCACGGCGTATCATGACCGCTCCGACGGTGGCACGATCGTAACGTTGTTGGAAATGGCGTTTGCTGCCAATCGCGGCTTCGTCGTTGACCTTTCCGCCATTGGCGCTTCCGCAATGGCTGCGTGTTTTGCCGAAGAACTAGGCGCGGTGATCGAAGTTGCACCCGGCCACGAAACCGCCGTTCGCGATGCGTTTGCGAAGCACGGTATCGCTGATTGTTTGGTTGCGATCGGCCACTCCGTCGACGGTGAAAGCATCACTGTTCAGCATGCTGGTCAAACGGTGCTCGCAACAACCCGTGGTCCGTTGCACCAGCGTTGGTCGGCGCTGTCGTACGCCATGGCGAAACGGCGTGACGACGCGGCCACGATTGATGAAGAATACGCGCAGCGCAATGCGCCTGCATCGCAGCGCACCGTCCAGCTCACGTTCGACCACGCAGTTGATGTTGCAGCGCCGCTGATCGGTGGCGCCAAACCGCGGGTGGCGATTTTGCGCGAACAAGGCGTTAACGGCCATTTCGAAATGGCGGCGGCGTTTCTCCGCGCTGGGTTCGACGCGGTCGATGTCCATATGACCGACTTGCTCGACGGGCGCCGCACCCTCAGCGAGTTTCGCGGCATGGTTGCCTGCGGCGGCTTTTCGTTTGGCGACGTGCTTGGCGCAGGGCGCGGTTGGGCCGCGAGCTTTCGTTATCACGCTGCGTTGCGCGAGCAGTTCGGTACGTTTGTCCGGAGACCGGACACGTTTATCTTGGGCGTTTGCAATGGGTGCCAAATGGTCACGCAGCTCGCCGACTTGATTCCCGGTGCCGAAGGCTGGCCCCAGATGGTGCGCAATCAGTCGGAACAATTCGAAGCCCGGCTGTCGTTGCTGCGCATCGAACCGTCGCCGTCGATCTTCTTCCGCGACATGGCCGGCTCGTGGTTGCCCATTGCAGTGTCGCACGGTGAAGGCCGCGCACAGTTTGCCGCAGCCACCGGCGCCGACGCATTGCATGCAAGCGGTGGTGTCAGTGGCGTGTATGTCGATGGCACGGGCGCGCCGACGCAGCGCTACCCTGAAAATCCGAATGGTTCACCGCGCGCGATTGCGGCAGTTACGTCGCGCGATGGCCGGTTCACTGCGATGATGCCGCATCCTGAGCGCGTGCAACTGAGTGCGACAATGTCATGGGCGCCAGCTGCATGGCGTAGCGGCACGGCGCCATGGCACAGCCCGTGGATGCGCATGTTTCAAAACGCCCGGGTGTGGGTTGGTTAGACGCTTTTTTCACCGTCTCCGTCGAAGAAACGCGCAGCACGCCTGACGCGCCAGGCATCAAGCTACGGCGGCGCCCAACGGCCGCGCCGATCGTTGCGGGATGGCTAGGGCGGCACGGTAGGTCCAGCCCTGGGCAAACCGGGCGCGCCGGACTACACTGGCGCCGTGAAAAATTTGCCCACGCGTACTCCGCAGGAACAGCACGTCATCGCGATGGCACGCTGGTTGTTGATTGCCGTGTTCATTGTGATTGGCTACCTAGTGGTAGCGTGGGCAGCTAAAATTTTGGGCCCGATTTTAGCGGCGTTGGGCATCGCATATTTGTTGGCGCCGGTAGCCACAAAGTTACAAGGCCTTGGCATGTCGCGTCCTGCCGCTGCCGGGCTGTTGCTTGTGGTGTTTTTGGCGGTGGTTACAACCGCCGCTGTGCTGCTAGTGCCAATGGTGATTCACGATCTTGCGGACCTAATTCAAGATTTACCTCGCCTGATCGACAACCTAAGTGCTTGGTTGCATAACAACTTTGGCGTCGAGGTGCCCGCTGACTGGCGCGCGTATCTCAAGAGTGACGAAGTGCGCACCGCTTTTTCAGATGCTGTTGGACCGCTGAGCGAAGGGGCCCAAGCGGCAGTCACTGGGTTGCTGCACTTGTTGGCGTTCCTCGGGGAAATGCTTTTGATTCCAGTATTTGCGTTTTACTTTTTGGCCGATTGGGACGCGCTGTTGCGGCGGATCAAGCATCTGGTGCCGCCGCGTCGGCGCGCTGCAGTGGTCGACACCGCCGTTGAAATTGATCGGGTGATCGCGGGGTGGGTACGCGGCCAAGGCATCGTCGTCATCTGTTTGATGATTTTGTACGCCGTTGCGTTCGAAGTGTTGGGTGTGCCTGGTGGCATGCCACTTGGCTTGATTGTTGGCGGTCTCACCGTCATTCCTTTCGTTGGCACGTTCGTTGGTGCCGGGCTGACGGCCGCCATCATGCTGGCAAGCAGCGCTGCAACGTCGGTATGGCTCGGCGCTGGTATCGTGTTTTTAGTATTGCACTTGCTCGAAGCCGCCGTGCTCACGCCCAAAATCGTTGGGCATCGCGTCGGCTTATCGGAATCGGCTGCCTTGTTCGCCGTGGTTGCTGGTGGCAAGTTGCTCGGGTTCGTCGGGGTCGTGCTCGCGGTGCCTCTGGCGGCCACGGTCAATGTGCTGTTACGCAAATTGGTTTCCTACTACGAACACACCGAGTTCTTTGGTGAAGAGGCCGATGCGCATGTCGCGGTATCGCCTGCAATGGCAATGATCTTGCCGGTTGAGCCAACCATTTCGGTGTCGGCGGTTACCGAAGGTGGCGAGGTGCCAGCGACGACGCCTACCGAACGCTAGCAGGCGACATGGTGGGTGCTGGTGCGGTTGATTCCAGTGGAACCGTGGGCGGCGCAGCCGGGGCCATGGGGCCGCTCGAATCCGTCGGGGCAGGTGGCGGTTCGGGCACTGGTTCTCCGGCTTTTGCCAGCCGGCTGTAACATTCAAATATCTCGCCGGCGACGGCCTGTGCTTTGTCAATGCGCCGTGCCGGAGCGGTTGGCATAGCGGTCAGTGCTTGATCGGCACAGGCCAACGTTGCACAGGCGCACACCGTGGTCTTGA
>JAKQOD010000270.1 GCA_029565465.1 Deltaproteobacteria bacterium | reverse complement strand
TTCAAACGTGACGCGACGGCGCTGTTCTAATGGATACGCTCGAATCGCGTCGAGCAATTTGCCGATGTTCCACTTTCGGTTGATCGGCATGATGTCGTCGCGAATTTCGTCGTTGGGGGCGTTGAGGGAAATCGCAATATTCGGCCGAATGGTTTCTTTGCCGAGCTTTTCGAGCCGCGGTACCATGCCAGCGGTTGAAACCGTGACTCGCCGCATCGACAAGCCGGCACCTTTGTCGTCGTTCAAGATGTGCAGCGACTGGACTAGGTTGTCGTAGTTGTGCAGCGGTTCACCCATGCCCATGTACACCAAGTTAGTTAACCGGCGATCGGGTTCCACTTCGGCGAGCAAGCGCTGCGCGAGATACACTTGGTCGACAATTTCGCCAGCGTCGAGATTACGCTTGAGCCCAAGCTTGGCAGTAGCGCAGAACTGGCAATCAACGGCGCAGCCGACCTGCGACGAAATGCATTGCGTGGTCTTGTCACCGTCGGGAATCAACACGCTTTCAATCGATTGGCCATCGCGCGTGACCAAGCGCAACTTGCGCGTACCGTCGCGGGACGTCTGCACTTCGGCGACGGTCAAACAACCGATTGTGGCGCGCGCTTCGAGGGTGGCACGCACGTCTTTGGACAGATTGGTCATCTCGTCAAAACTGCGTGCGCGTTTGCCGTGTACCCAACGCCAAATCTGTTCGCCACGAAACTTGGGCCAACCCAGTGACACCGCAAATGTCATCGCCTCAGGCAGCGTGAGCCGGCGCAAATCCACTTTGTCGGCCACGGCCGCAACCACCGCGGATTCTGGTGCTTGCGCATTATCGACTTGCTGCATTGTCACGATGCAACCCGGTAACACAGCGCGGGCTGCCGGAGCAATAACTTCCAGCACTTGCAGTGTCTAAGCGCAAATCTCAGCGAGATATGCAACCTACTGAAATTTAACAACAAACTTAGTAGTAAATGTCTCTTTGACGCCGGTGACACGCTTGGCAGCGGCATCGAGCGCTGTGCGCACGCACGCATCGGCAGCCACTTCAGCCGACGCACCAACACCCGGTGCACCATCGAGGGCGATTACAAACCGCGCCGGATCTTCGATGTATTCGGGTTCGATGTAGCGCGCTTTGGCACCAACTTCGATCGTCAACGCATCGCGCTTGGTTGCCGTGCTGTAACTCGACCAACAATTCATCAACGCGCTTTTAGTATTATCCGAGTTGAGGGTCTCGAGTACCGTCGCGAACGACCGACCGGTTGGCATTGGCGCCGCCGTAACATTGACCGATGCTGAGCCTTTGGCCACCACGGGAGCACGCGTCAGGTAGAGATCGGCCGGCGCGTTTTTGGCCAGCGTCGACGGTTCCAAGCCTGCATCGGCAAGCGAGGCCAAATCGCTTAGCGCACGCTGGCGCAAGGTGGCACCGACAGGGACCGACAGCACACATCGATGGAGGACCCGCGCTGCTAGCTCGGTTTGTTCTTTGCGAGCTTTGTTTTGTGCCAGCGCTGCGCCGTACGCGCAATCGACTTCGGGTGGCAGCGGCACTTTGTCGGCGTCGTAACGGGACAATGCTTCGGTGTACGCAGCAACGGCAGAGTCAGCGTCACCACGTGAAAATGCGCGAGCGCCAAGTGCTGCATAATAATCGCCAACCACTGAGCGCGCTGTGCGACGGCAGACCTGGTCGAAACACGCAAGTTCAGGCGCACAGTTGGGGGTCGACGCGCAGCTTTCGAACTCGCGCGATTTTTGTTCCGGCCGCGGCTCGTTGAGTGGATCAGACGCGGTTGCTCGCGAATTGCAACCGACGGCAGCGACAACCAATCCCAACGCGCCAACCAAACCATGCAAGAACATTGATGATGTAGGGGTGGTATGCATGGGGATTCCCGGGACAATAGCGCGTTGGCGTTACTTTTGCTGCTGTTTTGAATTTTTATGCATAGCGCCGGACCAAGGTCGCCAACATGTCTCGAACTGCTGGATTATTTTCAACTTCGGCATATTGGCGCAAGATCGGCAGCGCATCGGCGTTGTCGACGGTGCGCAGGGCCGCGAACGCAGCGTCGCGCATGAGGCCTTCACTCTGACGAAGTACCCCTACCAAAAATTCAGCAGCTTCGATGCTGGCGATCTTGCCGATTGACTCTAGGCAAGCGCGCTGCACACGTGTGTCGGTCGATTCACGGAACAGCCGGGCCAACGGATTAAACGCGTGTGGAAAGTGCAAGCCGCCAATGGCCACGACCGCCGCAGAGCGCACTGCTTCATCAGTATCAACGAGCGCTTTGCGAACCAGCACAAAGGAACGTTTGAAGTACAAATAGCGCAAGGCTTTGACGGCAGCCCGGCGAATGTCAGCGTCGCTGCTTTCGAACAGCTTTTCCAACGGCGCTAAGGCAGCATACGATTGTAGTTCGCCCAACAACTCGGCCAGTTTGACCGCCGTCGCGGGATTGTCGCGCGTATTGGTACGCTCGGCTTGCGCCACCGTCAACAACACCACCAGCGCACGGCGGCGAATCCCGTTGGGGTAACGGATATCGCCAACGATTGATGATGCCACCGCGGCCGGATCGCCGCGCATTTCCCACTCCAGCAAATCGGCAAACCAGATTTCGGCGTACGCTTGCTGTTGCTTAAGATAGTCCGGCAGGCCCGGCGCTTCGAGTTGCACGCTTTGCATCGATACGAAGCGCCCCGCGATGGTGGCATACCGTTTCTTCGAACGGTCACCAAGTTCAAGCGTGCCGAGCTTTTCAAACACGCTGCGCACCGACGCGTAGTCGCCAATCGACGAAAACTGCGATGCGGCCGCAAGCATGGCGTTTTCAACCATCTGCGGTGGCGCTCCAGCTTGCGTCGAATGTTCGGCGCTGCGCAGCCAAGCTTTGGCCGCTTTGGTTTGATAGTGCCGATCGTAGGGCAAGCCAACCCGCGCTGAGTATGCGGCAGCTTCTTGCAACACGGTTGCTGCAGCTTGGTATTCGTCGCGTTCTAATGCAAACCGCACAAAGTCTTCGTAGTACTGCAGCACGTAGAACTTGAGGTTGTCCGACGCCAACACCCGGATGCAGTTAACGTAGCCTTCCGCGAGGTTTTCGAACTGACCACTTTCTTTGCCCATGCGCAGCAGGATCTGAAAGCAGTCATAGGCGCGTTCGTACTCGCCAGAAGTTTCAAAATCGTCAGCCACTTGTTCCAACTTGCGTTGGCTTTCGATGAGCGCGCGGCGCGCTTCTTCCGATTTGGCGTCGACCTTGGCAGCTGCCATGCCGTAGTTAAAATGCACCAGCGCCGCCTCATACGCCCGCATCTTGGTGGCTTCGGTTTGCGCCAGCTGGCGCCAAGCCGCCGCTGCGGCGTCTTTGAGTTCGGCGCGCTCAAGCGCAATTGCCGCATGCATCGGCAAATTAGCTTTGGTGAATAGCTCGGCGGCTTCGGTCCAGCGTTTTTCGGTTTCGGCGATGCGGCCGAGCAATGCAAATTGTTCGCCACCGCGCAGTGCGGCTTTAGCCAAATCAAAATAGTGCAAATACAACTGCACCACGCCGGTCTCATAGGTGCGGCCGAGCTGCTTGTAGACTTCGATCAGGTTGCGCAGCCAGTCATCGTACTCGTAGTTGATGACATGGGTCTGCCCAATCAATTCGCGATACGCGCGCTCGGCATCGACCCAGCGGCCCGATTGCATCAGGCCAAGCGCTTGATCCGACGTGCCTTCGATGCCTCCGCGTGCCATTACGGTTCCTGCCCGGTTGCGGCTTTCATGCCCGTGCGTGAAACGTTGGCGGACGTCGCCGCGTGTTGCTTGTCGCCGGTGACGTCACCGACGATATCCAAGGCGCGCCGCTGGCGTGCATTGCGATTCGAAATCGTTGCAGCGTCGACGATCTGTTGCCGATCAAGCAGGCTCACAAACTCGGGCAGCGGCCCGGTTGGCAAAACCACAATGCCATACAAAAACGCCAGCCCTTTGAGTTGGCTGATGAGCTCTGGTTCAATGTGACATTGGCCGTGCGTGATGATGTAAACCACTACGTTGCGTTTTTGATCGGCCCGCAGGCGCCCTACTTCGGCGGCGAGCTGGCGAAACACGCGTCCGTAATTGCGGCCGCGTTCGGACCGAAACGACAACACATACGGCACGGGCACTTGGCCGCTGCGCCCCATCTTCATGGTTTCATGCAACCGTGAATCGAAGAAGCGCAGCCAAATTTCGTCGCCTTTGAGCGTTAGCTTTTTGATCAACGCCAGTGCCAAGCCGCGTGCGAACACCTGTCGTTGGCCACGCATCGACGCCGAGGCATCAATCAACACATATTGCAGCCGCCGTTCGTCTTCACGGTGCTTGTCGCGGCCGTAGTACAACAGCTCATTGTCGACCACTTTTTGATCGAAAATCTCACGCGGGTACGCCAGTTCCGAAAGCACCATCGAGTCAACGTTGCCGCGCCGTTCAATCGACGCGTAACCGTCGACGGCAAACGTTTGCGCCCCTGCCGCACGGCGGGTTTCCAGCACGCTCGGCAACAAGTCAAGCGAAAAGTTGGCAACGTCATGCGCTTCAGGCGAGCCCAAGGCGGCAAACAGGTCCACCAAATCGATGGTGCTACCCAGCGTTGATTGGGCACTGCCAGCACCATCTTTGAACATCCCCAACAACCGCACCGTGTCGAGATCGATCAACTCGACTTGGGTGTACACGTTCATCGCTTGGTTGCAGATGTGCTCTAAAAATGACCACAACTGCCGCGGATCAAAGTCGGCGAAGTGCCCCGCGTAATCAATGTCCGACAACACCTCGAGATCGAGCGGCAACGCTGGCTGCCCCGAGGCCCGTGGCTTGTCACGCCAACGATTGTAGGTGTCGCCTAAAATCCGGGCGAGCAACACACCAACTAACTCATCACGCAACCGCATGCCCGACAAACGCTCGGCAATATCGGACTCGGCGATGTTGAACAACAGCCGCTTATACGCATCGAGCTGGCCGCGCGCCGCAGGCGTTGGCGCAATGCGCTGCAGTTGCACCACGCGAGCCGCGACGTCGTAGCCGCCTGCGCCGCGCGACATGCTGAGCATGACGCCAATGTCGAACACCACAAACAGTGGCAACTGAATGCCAGTGCGCGCCAACGCATTGTGCCACGCGGCTGCGCGCACCATCGCCATCGGCGTTTCAGTTTGCACATGCGACAACACCATCGACGCGACTTGCCGCGCCAAGGGACTGCGCCGTTGTTCGACCGGGATGGGCATAACTAACCGCCGTTACCGGGCGTTACTTCTCCGCGCCTTGCATGTGCTTGGCGCCGAGGTGCACCAAATACGAGCGCAAGTGGGCTTTTTTGGCCAACGACTCGTCGGCGCCAACGGTTTTCATCGCGGCATTGGCGGCGGGATCTGACGAGGTTGCCACGATGCGCCCCGCGAAACCCGCGGCACGCAATTCCGCCACCGCTTGGCCACCGTTTTTGCGGCCCTGCCCCATCGCAAAATCCATAAACACGATGTCAAAGCCAGCGTCGATGCACAGCGAGCACGCATCATCAGCGTGGGCAAACACCTCGACGTACACGCCAGGAATGTTGAACTGTTCGGCGCGCGCGGCTACCACGTCGTCAAAGATTGCGACTTTGAGCGTTGCGGTGGGGTCGAAGGCGGCTACCGGAATCATGGTGGTTACACGCCAAACTTCGACGATGCAAACACCGTCTCAAGGAGTTGATCGACTTCGCGCACCATGCGGGCCGCCGTGTCACCGGGCAACGCGCTAAGCGCCACTTTGATTTCGCTGAGGTTCTTGAGCTGCGAGAACAGCTGAATGTCCGACAGCTCGGTTCCGGTGGTCAGCAACTCGCGAATCAATTGTAGTTCCGCCAGCAGCTCGTCGAGACTTGCGGTTGGTCCAATGAAGCGCCGTTGCTCCGGATTTTGTCGGTAGTAAGCATCGACCACCGGGTTGACGATCTCTTCGAGCAACTCAACTTGATCGAGGTTGTTCCAGATGTGGCGCAAGATAAAGAAATCACCGTCGTGTACTTGGGTGCGACCGTCAAAGACCGCTGAAGCCGCAAACAGCTTGAGCAGCTTGACCGAGCGACGGTCCGACACCGAAATACCTTCGCTGCGGATCTGGAAGATCAGACTTTTGTATTTGGTCAAAAAGTCGTCAGGGAACACCATGAACTTGTCGAAGTTCGCTTGAATGGTGCGCAGATCGTGGGCCGAAATGACCGGGCGCAACGCCGTGCGCGACCCGGTCATCTTGGCGGTTTCGATCGCCACGCCCTTCTTCATCAGATCGGCAAAGTGATAGCTGTCGAGATTGTCCGACAACACGCGAATCAAGAAGCGGTCAAACATAGCCGCAAGATTTTCGTCGTTGGGCACTTCGTTCGAAGCTGCAAACAGCGAGATCAACGGCACCTTGATGACTTCCGGGCCGTTTTGGAACTTGCGTTCGTTGATGACATGCAACAACGAGTTCAAAATCGCTGAGTTGGACTTGAAGATTTCATCGAGAAAAACGATTTCCGCAGTCGGCAACATGTTGTCAATGCGGCGGGTGTAGCGGCCATCACGAAACGCCGCGATATCCACCGGGCCAAACAATTCGTTGGGCTCGGTAAAACGAGTTAACAAGTATTCGAAATACTTTGCGTCGATCAATCGCGAGAACATGTCGATCATCGCTGATTTTGCGGTGCCTGGCGGGCCCACGATCACCATGTGTTCGCCTGCGATTGCGCTAACGATCATCAAACGAATGATCTCTTGCTTATCCAGAAACTGGCTGCCCATTTGACGCGCCAATTCAGTAAAGGCAGCGCTGGCGCGCGCCAGATCGGCAACGGTGGTGCGCGTGGGCGGTGTAGTCGGAGGGATGGTCATGACGCGGTCTTTCTATATCACGAGGCGGTGCCGAAGTGGCGTCGCAGCCGAGCCGCCAAGGCCTCGATTACGCCGTCGCCCAAGATGGCTTGTGCTTGCGAACGATGAATGGCCCAGCGCTCGCCAGCCGCCGCGCGGTCGCCGAGGCCCGGCGGCACCGCCAACCGTTGGTCGACCAGCGCTAGCGCAGCAGGCAACGCAAAAAACGTTGCGGCGCCACGCTCACGCAGCCCGGCATCACCGGTAGCCAACGCTTGCGCAACCAGCGCTGATTTTTCTTTGCCGCCACGCAGCACCGCTTCGTCGATGCACAGCAGGCCGTCGCAATAGACTAAAAATGCGGCCACCGCACGGACGTCGGCGGGAGCGGGAGTGCGTTCCAGCATTTGTTCAAACGCCGCTGCGGCACGCCACAACGCCCCAAGCCCGGTTGCCGTCGCGCCGCTAGGCGTAATTGCGTAGGCAACGGCGCGCGCTAGCTCATGATCGCGCAGCAAAAACACGGCGTCTTCCCAATGCAACGGCGGCGCCCCAGCCGCGAATTCCAGCAACTGCGTCAAGGGACTGCGACGGACCAGCGTTGCAACAATGGGCGCAGCGTCGGTGGTGCCAAGCAATTCGCCAAAACCGGCATGGTGCACGGTGGAATTCACTCTTCGCACGCCGGACCACGCGGTGAGCCGCGTCGGTGGTTTTTGCCCGTAAAATTTGGCCGAGCCAGTCCACCAAGACAACGAAATGTCGTCGCGCGTAATGCGAAACAATTGGTGCAGCAACCCGTGGCGGCCAAGCACGCGGTTTTTCACTGCGGTCAACGGCACCGACGCCATCGTCAGCGACGCATCGACGACACGGCGCCGACTACGATCGGTGACGATCCAGGTGTCCGCGCGCGGATGCACCAAGAACAGCGCATTATGTAAGGCTGCGAGCAGCGACAGATCTTCGGGTTCAAGCAACAACGCCGGCACGCGGGCCAACAGCGTCGCGAGCGCCGCTTCACGAGCGTCATCAATCGCAACGGTTTGCTGATTATAGCGGTCCATCTCCGACGTAAAATCGTTGAGTTCGGGCACCGAAATTGGAGCCCCGACGTGCACTTCGCCACCACCGACCAATGGCAATGCAAAGTGCGCTAAGAATTGTTCAACCGAGCGTTTCGCCATGGCGTTGCTTCACTCACCGCCGCCCAGCAACTTGCGATTTTCGACCTCGGGAAAGCCCCATAGAGAAAAGCGCCCGACCGGATCATTGACCACGCTTGGGCTTGCGCCCGATGCCAATGCAACGTCGGTGACTTCGGCCGCTTCGATTTCGAGCTTGGCAATGGTCCGCCGTTCCAACGGCACCAAATCTGAATCGGCAACGCGAAACCCAGGTGCGTCCGGCACCAAAATCGTCACCATGCCGGCGCTGTGCCCAAGTGCACGCGCCAACACCTCGGGTGAAACGCGAGGCACGACATCGAGGCCGACCGGCAGCAACAAGCCCGGCGCGATGGCTTTGAGCGGTTGCCCTAGTGGCACGACGCCAAATGTATCGGTGGCTTTCGCCGCCGTCGCTTCGGCCACCACCAAGATGCCACGATCGGTCACGGCCACACGTTGGCCACGCAACAATGCCGGCGGCAGCGCAAACAATAACCGCTTCAACCAATCGCGTTGTTTGGTATCGATCAGCGTGCCCACAATCCGCGCGCTGGGCACCACGGTTGGCACCAGTTGAAAATCCACCGAGATGGCATCGTTTACACCGTTGGCAAACGGCTTTTCGGTGATCGCTTTGTCGATGCTGATATCGAGCTTGGTCAAATCGGCGATATCGACCAGCTCCAGCGGCCCAGGCAAAATATCGACGCGATCGCCCGGCCAAAACAAGTGGTACTTGTCACTGCCAAACACCGACGAGCACGACGTCAGGTCAATGGGATGTTGGTAGCCCACAGCGACAGCACAGGCATTACCGCGCGGCCGAAAGACATCAACGCCAGGCGTACCCAAAAATAGCTTGAGCATACGTTCAGGCAACCCACGCACCATGAACAGCATAAAGCCGCGCTCAGACCGGCCCTCATCGAAGGCGCTACGCGATTGGGGTGCAAACAAGCCAGTGCGCGCGCTGACCCGGTTGCGCCAGAAATAGCGCACGACGCCTTCGGCTAAGCCACGTTCAACGACGAGCACGAGTTCTTCGCGGTCGGAATCCGCTAGGCGATCGGCCCCCGGCACCCGGCGTAAGGATAAACGGAACAACAAACGCTCAAACGGCAGATCCCCAGCGTGGCGATACGACTGCACGAAGTCGTCGCCGTACAACAGGGTGTCAATATCCGCTGGCGCTGGGCCAACATCCACGACGTCGTAACCGTAGGGCGATTTGTCGTCGCGATACTTTACAAAATGTTTGTTGCTGCCGGTGTAGATCTCGCCACCTAGCAAACGGGCAATGCGTGCTGCGCGGTCGGCGGCATGCGAAGAAATCGCGGGAATACGCAAAAGAATGTCGCGGGTGCCTAGCGCGGTGGTGGCCTTGGTGATGGCCAAGCCCGACAATAGCTCGTCGAGCGACGCTTCGGCGGAATACAGGCGCAGCCACGAAACCGCGCCTTCGACTGACGAAAACGTCAGCACGCAAGATTTCCCGAGCAAGATGCCACGCGGGTCAGGCGCTACACCAGGAATGAAGATTCGGGTCTGGCCCTGGGCGACGTGTTCAAGTGCCACAAGCAGACCCTAACATGGCGGAAGGCCGAAGTCCGCGCGCGCAATCGCTTGCTTGATCGGCCCAGGCAGGTGACAATTAGCAGGCGCTTCGCGCGCCGCAATGACGCCTGACCCCGAAAAAATCGACGCCGTGCCGGCCGAGCCGGTAGTGGAACTCTCTGCATGGCGGGTAACCGACGTGGGCATGGTGCGTGAGCACAATGAAGACTCGTCGCTGTTCGACGCCAACATTGGCTTCTTCATCGTTGCTGACGGCATGGGCGGCCACGCTGCGGGTGAAGTCGCTTCGGCCATGACCGTCGAATCGGTTGCCAAGTCGCTTACCGATGCCAAAGGTCAAATCGCCGCCTTTGCACGTGCCCCCGACGAAAACGGCCGCCGCGCCATCGTGCAAACCCTGCAGTCGGCCGTGCTAACCGCGCACCAGTCGGTGTTCGCGCGCGGTACCGCGGAAGAAGAAAAACAAGGCATGGGCACCACGCTCGATGTTTTGTTGATCGCGGGCGCCGAAGCATTTGTCGCCCACGTTGGTGACAGCCGCACCTACTTGCTGCGCAACGGCCAATGCTCGCAGATCACCACCGACCACACGGTGGCCGAAGTATGGGTGATCGAAGGCAAATTAACCGCCGAAGAAGCAGCGGTTTCACCGATGCGCACCGTGTTGGTTAATGCCATTGGCGTCTCGGCCGAAGTCGGCGTTGAAATGGCACATTTGCAATTGCGTCGCGACGACCGGCTGTTGGTTTGCTCCGACGGGCTGCACGACTACTTTCCGTCGGAAGACGAAATCGCCGAAGCGCTGGCCCAAGGCGAACCTGAACAAGCGCTCAAAGATATGGTCGAAGCGGCCAAAGATCGCGGTGGCCACGACAACATCACGGGCATCGCCGTTTTGATTAAGCAGGTCCGGTCGCCGGTCCGCTCGGGTGATTTTCACGAACGTGATTCGACCCAGCCCGTCGACCTCTCGAAGCTACACGACGATCTCGACGACGCCGATGAACCTCCGACCAACACGCGGAATGCCGCCTTGGAATCACGCGCCACCCAACCCATGCGGGCCATTTCATCGCCTGCGCCGGTGGCGCCTTTGGCCGAATCGACACAACCGCTGGGCCGCGTCACGCCGCCAATTGGGCTGCGTGCACTCGCGCATGCCGACACCTTGCCGCCCGACATTCGCGTGCGAGCCAATGATGATGGCACGATCACGGTGCTAGAGCCGAACGCAGAGCGCAGTGAACGCGGCAACAAAGAGTAGCTACGCGCAGCGCCGGCATTTCATCCCATTCGGTGTTCTCAAGGTTCAGGTAGGAGTATACTTTCGGCCATGAGTGCGCCCATGCCCAAAACCGTCGGGAGGTATCAAATCCTCGACCGAGTTGCCGTGGGCGGCATGGCTGAACTGTTCAAAGCGCAACTCACTGGTCAACACGGCTTTGAAAAGCTGGTGGCGATCAAAAAGATTCTGCCGCACCTCGCCAATGACCGTACGTTTGTCGAGATGTTCGTCGATGAAGCGCGCATTACAGCGCAGCTTGACCATCGCAACATCGTCGCTGTCTTTGAACTTGGCACCGACGCCGATACCCCCTATATCGCGATGCAATACGTCGACGGCCTCGATGTCTTGGGCTTGTTGCGCGAATGCGCTCGCACCCAGATTCGCCTGCCGCCCGATCTGGCAGCGTTGATCGCGCGCGATGTTCTCGATGCACTCGACTACGCGCACCGCGCCCGTGACAACAACGGCCGCCCGCTCGAAGTGATTCACCGCGATGTGTCGCCGGGCAACGTATTGCTGTCATGGCGCGGCGACATCAAGCTGACTGACTTCGGCATCGCGCGCGCGGTCGAGCGGCAACACAAAACCGAAGCTGGCACGCTCAAAGGCAAGTACGGTTACATGTCCCCGGAGCAAGTCTCCGGAGCCGAAATTGATGCGCGTTCCGATTTGTTTTCGGTTGGCATTTTGCTCGCCGAAATGATTATGGCGCGGCGCTTGTTCGCAGCGCCCAACGACCTCGATATTTTGCTCGCCGTGCGCGATGCGCGGCTCGATCGGCTGCACAAATACTCGAACGAGTTTCCCGACGGATTGCGTGCGCTGGTGATTCGCGCTTTGCAGCGTCGCCCGGAGTTGCGGTGGAGCTCGGCGGCGGCGTTTCGCGATGACTTGGACCTGTGGCTACGGCAAAACACCTCGACCACGCATCGCGATCTCGCAGAGTTCATGGCGGCTGTAGCCGGCGCACCAACGGCCGATATCTACGAAGAGATTGAAGGCATCCCTGACGGTGAATCGGACGCTGGCCTCAGTGGTCCGGCAACGCGCATGAGCATGGCCAAAGCCGAAGCCGATGTGCGAGCCGCCCGTGCGCAGTTCATCAGTGGCAGCGCAGCGGTGGTGGCGGGCAAAAGCAGTACCGGTCGGCCCGACAGCACCGAAGGCACGCCCGATGTTGAGATCGCCGACGAATCGTCGTCATCGTACATGATCGTCGACGACGCTGACGTGCTCGCGGATCCCGATGATAACGAAGTGCTCAATCCAGTGGAGCCCGAGAAGGCCGACCTCGCCGAGGTGTCGGTCTTGCGCTTGATTCATGAAATCGCAAAGCAGCGGCGCTCGGGCTTAATTACCCTCGACAATGGCGCCGGCGTGGTCAAGCAGGTCTTTTTCATGGAAGGCCAGCCCCAATTCATTCACTCCAACGTTGCAAGCGAACGCTTCGGTGAGTTCTTGGTGGCGCAAGGCGTGCTCAACAACCCAGCGTTGCAACGCGCGCTGTCGGTGATTCATCGCTTCGACGGTCGCTTGGCTGACACGTTGGTGGCGCTTGACTTGATCACACCGCTCGATGCGTACCGCTTATTTGCCAAACAAGTCGCTGCCAAGCTGACATCGGCGTTCAATTGGGAACGCGGCGGCGCAGCCTTTGTGCCAGGCTTTCGCAATCCATGGAAAGCTCGTCCGTTGCACCTCGATTCGTTCCGCATTCTGGGTTCAGGCGCCGGCTTACTCGATCGCGCGTTCATCGAAGCATGGGAAGCGCGCAATCAAGATCGGTTCATCTTGTCGGACCAAGCCAGCCACACCGAGCTCGAAGTTTTCGGCCTTGGTGATGCGCTCAAGCGCGTGCATGCGTTGCTCGATGGCCAATCAAAACTCAAAACGTTGTTGGCGAAAGTTCGCTCACCCGAAGCGCGCCTCAATCTCGCGCGCTTGATGTATTTGCTCGAACAAACCGACTACGCCAGCATGCAATAGCGCTATTTGGCGCGGCGCAGATAGAAGTGTTCACCTAACTGCGGGTGGGTAAATTTGATGGCCAACGCATTGCCGCTTGGCGCTGGGATTTGCGCAGAGAACCGCCGTTGCTTGTCGAGTTTGAGCGCAACACCTTCGGCCGTATACGCGTTCCAACCCGCTAGCGCGGCGCCACGCACTTCGAGCGGCGAACCAAAAGGTTTGCCGTTTTGTGGGGCTTCAATATATACCTGCGCGGCTTGCTGATCGAAGTCCATGGTCAGCGTCGAGACTTTCGACTTCAAGCCATCTTCGCGCTCAAACCAGTAGGTATACTGGCCTTCTTTAAGCGCTTTGCCGGGCACCGTCACTTGTGGCGTTGCACTTGGAAAGGTTTGTGATTTGCCACCGGACGCAATGTACAACTTGAAGTTGGCGCCGCTTGCGCCTTTCCATTTCACTTGCACGTTCGGCAATTGGCTTTGGTAGGTAATCGAATAATTGCGTCCGTCGGCTTCAATCGGATTGGTTGGCGCGGTCGGCGCTAACCGACGCTCGCCGCTATCCCGAACCACCGAGATCCGGCCTGACGCCGTGACCTTGCCATTGCAGCGCAACCGATACGTCCAACCACCTGACACCATATGATTGGCTGAGCCCTGCCCGCTGCTGATCCGCGGCGTCTTGAAACGATTGTCATGGTCGAGCTCAAGATCGCCACTGCCTGCACAACGATCGCCGAAATCAAAACGAATCGCGGTGGCGCCTTTGGGATCATGCACTTGCACTGACGAGCCAACCGCCACCGCCAAGTCAAAGTACGTCGGAATCGAATCAATGACGCGAATCGCACCAGCTTTGGTTAACGCCGCGCTATCGCCTTTGTTCATCGGCAGCTTGGTACCGTCGGTGGCGGTCAGCTCCAACATGCCACGCGACACCGCCACTTTGGCTTCACGGCCATCAACGTCGATGCGTGAAATGACCGGACCTTTTTCGCCTTGCAACGTCGCCGAGCCGCCAGGCAGTAACAATTTGCCGGTGACGCCTTGCTCGACTGCTGCTGTCACCGAGCCGCCTTGCAGCGTTAACTCGTAGGTTTCGCTGACCGCGATCTTCGATCCCGTATTCAGATCGAGCACGGTGCCCGCATGCACCAATTTTGCCGATGTACCACCGCCGATTTTCAAGGCGGCGCCGGCCGGCAGCTTGTTGTCACCAGCCGGCATCGGCGTCCAGGTTTTGCTGCCAGGTGCCAGCATTTCGGCATTGGGGCCACTCACGGCAATCGAAATTTCGCCGAGCACGAATTGCATTCCGGCATCGGCAGCCAGCGGTGCATCAACTGCCGGCCTGGCATCAACCGTGTCAACCCGTACCTCGCCGAGCTGCAGCACAAACGGTTTGCCGCTTTCGAGCGCAACCGCTTTGCCATCACGCAAGACCGAAACTTCGCCAAGCAACAAGTCAAATTGGGTCGACTTATCGCCGTTGTTGGTGATGCGAACGGCGCCGTTCTTGCCAATCTCGATGCGGCCCATTTCCAAGTTGAATGCGCCATTACCGCTGAGTTCAACCGCACCCAGTTCAACCGCAAAGTCTTTTTGATTGCCACCAAAACGCAAAATTGTATGAGGCGACATTGCCAACATGGCGCCACTTACCAGCTTAAAATCCGCGCCGCCGTCGCCGGTGCGAGCGGCATCGCCAAGCATGAAGATGGTGCCTTGCCCGGCCGCTTTCCAGTCAGGACCGGTGGTGTTTTTCTCAACCGGGCCGGCCGTCTTAACGAGCTCGGCAACGCCTGCCATCGTCTTTTTCTTACACGCACTAACCATCACTAGTGAGCTCGCCGCAGCAACCGGCACTGCAAGCGATAACGCTGCACCTAGGATTCGACTTAATCGTGTGCGTGCCGCCATCGTGCTATTTCTTTCGCATATCGACGTTTTTGATCGCGACGCCATTGGCTTCAATGACAACTTCGAGCTTCTGCTCAGCCATGCCATCGGCGGTCACCGTCGCGGTGTAGGTGCCTGGTGGCAGCGGCACCGCAAACGTACCATCCGCTTCGGTCGACACCGTTTGTGCAGGTGTGGCGGCCGTAGCAGCCACTGCAATCTTCGCAGCCAGCGGCTTGCCGTTCGATTGCGCACGCACGACGCCGCGCAATTCGCCAGGTGGCAAAATCGTTTCCAAGGTTAGTGTTGGCAGTTTGTTGTCACCTTCAGCCAGCACTTGGCCAACCTTGGCAGGCTTTTTACCGTCGACTTCAACCGACACTTCGGAGTCGCCCAGCGGCAAATCGCCGATCACCGCAGCGCCTTTGGCATCGGTGACTGCCGAGCCAATCTTGTCGCCAGCTTTCACGGTGATCTTCGCGCCAACCACCGGCTGGCCAGCATCGTCGTTCACTTGTGCAATCAAGGTGGCTTTCTTTTGCACCTTTGGTGGGCAGTCTTTGTCGTCGGGATTGGTTGGATCCGGATTCTCAGGGTGTTGGCATTTTTTGTTTTCGACAACGTCGAACTTCTTGCCTGGTGCCGATGGCCCACCGAAGCTGGCTGCCAAACCAAGCCCGACGGTAAATGTGGTTTCGTATGGCACCAGCGGAATCAAATTATCGGCAAGTATCGTTTCGCTCAGTTTGCTGATCTTGCTGCCTTCAACATAGGCAAACGCTGCGATCCGATCGGCGATATGAAAGCCACCCGTCAAGCCACCGCGGATCGTTGGGCCCGGCTTTGATTTGCCCGATTCGCTGCCCAAAAACAAATCCATGCTCGCTTCAGCGCCGACATAGGCCTTGCCGAAAGGAATGTACGCATGCGCGCCGGCCAGGAAGGCATTGTACTTGCTGATGCCGAGGGATACTTGGTCCTCTTGTGAGAAACTGTCTTGGCTCACCTTGTTGCCGTCAGCATCTACCAGCGATTGGTAGGTACGATCTAAGCGAAAGCCGGCGTTGAACGAAAGCGTAGCGGGCCCCGCCGCGACCGAGGCCATCGCGCGGCCTTCGACGGTGGTCGCTGGGAACACAAACGATGGAGCGTCTTTCCCTGGCACCAAAATGCTCAGCTGCGCGCCCAACGAGACCGACGCCAACGCTTTGCCTCCGCGGATGAACAAACGCGGGTCACCGACCAGGCCTTTTTCACTGGCACCACTACCCGAATGGCGATCCATCCGACCATCGGTTGCAAAACCGATCATCAAGCCATCAATGGGGGCATACGACAAAGCGACGCTACCCGTGAACCGATTAAGCACGTGGTCGCCACCAAGCAACCCACCACGCCGCCCGTAACCACCGAGGCCAAAGACGGAAAACGTGCCCTTGGGCACAAACTGCGCCGCGCCCACACGCAGGCCACCCGCCATGGCGCCAGTGCCAAGGCTTACCTTCGCTTTTGCTGCTGGGGCATCGGCCGGCTGGGCGAATGCGGATGTTCCAACCAGCGCGACGACGCACACAGATAATGCGGGAACCAGCCTTATGCTTTAATTGTAGGCTAGCGAGCCGACCGCGCGCCACTTGTTGGCTGATCTTCTCTTACATAAGTGTGTGAAAAAGCGCCACTTTGCCTGCAAGTGGGCAACTCGCCCACACCGAGACTAATACCGTAACCAGCGCAGCAACTCGCGCAGCGACGGTCTTTTGCCGTACATGAGGATGCCGACCCGGTAGATCTTCGCTGCTAACGCCACCACCACGGCCACTGATGCGATCAGCACAAGTACGGAGACCAATACTTGCAACCAAGTGGCGCCGCCGAGGAGAAAGCGCATTGGCATCAGGGTTGACGACGAAAATGGAATCGTTGTCATGATTTGCGAGGTGAGTCCGCGCGGGTTATTCGCCACCAATGTGACGCACGAAATAGGAATCATCAACAGCATCGTGACGGGCGTTTGAGCTTGTTGCGCCTCTTGATCTGACGACACCATCGCGCCAATGGCAGCGAACAGCGCCGAGTAGAAGAAGTAACCCAGCACGAAGTACAACAACACCACCGAGATTTGCGACAACGCGAGCGCCGGCAACACGGCGCCCTTTGCACTTACGCCAAATATGCCTAGCAATTGATCGCGATAGGTCAGCGTCACGACCGCCATCCCCAGCCACACCGTGAGCTGCAGAAGGCCAACGGCACCGACCCCAAGGATCTTGCCAGCCATCAAGTCCCGCGGCTTAGCGGCGGCAACCATCAGTTCGACGACCCGGCTGGTCTTTTCCTCAACCACGCTGCGCATAACGTTGACGCCGTACATCATGATCGCAAGGTAGAGAATGATCATAACGGCATAACCGACGACAAATGCAGCACCGCCGGACGAACCTTCGGCTTGCCCGGTCGTTAACTTGATGTCGATTTGCGGCGGTCGATTGAGGTTATCAACCTGCTCCGTTGTGAGCCCAACTTTGGTGCCACGTTCGTGCACGATGACATTCGTCAGCGACCCCAGTAATGCGAGCAATACCCCTTGGCTTGACGCATTATCGCCGCGATACACAAATTGGCCTTTGCCGAGCGGATCAACTGGCACCACCAAAAAGCTATTTACATTTTCATTCGCTACTTCAGCCAACAGCTCAGCATCCGTTGTTGCAGGCGGCACCCGCGTGACGGTCCAGCCATTGCTCGTAAACACGGCTTGTAACTTGTCCGCGATCTTGAGTGCTTGATCCTCAGGAGCCGAGCGGTCGACCAGCGCAATGCGATTTTTGTCGCCGCCGGTGCGCGCTAGCAGCGCCGGCACTAAGATCAGCCCCAGCATCAACACTGGGCCAAGCAAGGTTGCGATGACAAACCACTTGGTACGCACGCGTTCGAGAAACTCGCGACGCGCGATCACAAACCAGCTTCGATGCGCAGTCATGACGGTTCTCCTTCACGGCGCTCGGCGACCATGGCGTTGGCCGCACCAACCTGTTCAACGAAGATCTGATGCAACGAAGGCGTTACAACTTCAAATTTGCGCAAGCCAACGCCTGCTTGCACGACGGCGGCCAACAACTGCTGCGCCGTGGCGACGCTTGCTAGTTCGACCACGATTTCGTCGGGATGGCCGGCCCGCGCCGGCCGATGTTGTGCAACCAACGAGGTGTCGGCCAAGACGCCGGCTTTGGCCCGCCCACGCGCAGCTTCATCGGTAGCTTCGAAGGCGACCAAACGTCCCGCTGCAGCATCGCGCTTGATATCAACCAGCGTGCCTTCAAGCAGCAAGCGCCCACGCGCGATGATGCAAACCGAGTCGCAGATCTTTTCGGCTTGTTCCATTTGATGGGTCGAAAACAACACGGTCCGGCCGGCTGCGCGAATTTCTTCGACGGTAGCGCGCAGCACTTCGGCGTTGATTGGATCCAGGCCACTCCATGGCTCGTCGAGGATTACCAATTCGGGCTCGTGGATGAGTGCCGTCGCAAACTGCACCTTTTGCTGCATGCCCTTCGACAGATCCTGAACTTTATTGTTAGCCCACTGGGTCAAGCCCAACTTGGTTAGCCAGCTCGCCGCACGCGTTTTGGCATCACCAACGGTAAGGCCGCGCAGCTCGCCCATGAACTGAATCATTTGGGCGACTTTCATCTTGGGATACAAGCCGCGTTCTTCTGGCAAGTAGCCGATGTGGGCACTCGCTTGCCGGCCCGGCTTCATGGTGCCTAAAATTGAAATCTCACCGCTGTCTGGTGCGATGATGTCGTTGATCATCCGCAGCGTCGTCGATTTACCAGCACCGTTGGGGCCCAAAATTCCGTAGACCACCCCACGTGGCACGGTAAAACTTACGTTTTCAACCGCGGTGTGATTGCCAAAGCGCTTGAGCACGCCTTGCACAGCGATCGCGGCCTTCGCTGCTGAACTCATGAAATCTCCGTTGGCGAACCACCGGTTAACAAGTGCAGCACAGCCATGCGCACGGCCACGCCCCAGCTGACTTGCTCCAAGATCAGCGACTGCACACCGTCGGCAACTTGCGGCGACATTTCTACGCCTCGGTTAATCGGCCCGGGATGCAGCACAATAGCGTCGGGCTTCGCCATCGCCAGCGTGCGTTCCGACAAGCCGTAGGTGCGCGAAAATTCGCGCGTGTTGGGGAACCTTGGCGCTTCACCACCGGTGCGCTCGTTTTGCACACGCAACATCATTATGACATCGGCACCGTCGAGAGCGTCTTCCAGCTTGTGGACCACGCTGACATGTTGCTGCGTGACGGCGCCGCCGATTTGTTCGATGCCACGTGGGATCAGCGTATGCGGTGCACACAGGCGAACTTCGGCGCCCATCGTTGCCAAGCCGATAGCATTGGAGCGCGCCACTCGCGAGTGCACGATATCGCCAACGATGGCGACCGATAGCCCAGCGATGCGGCCTTTGTGGCGCCGAATGGTGGCAGCGTCGAGCAACGCCTGGGTTGGGTGTTCGTGTTGACCGTCGCCTGCGTTGATCACCGACGCCGACAGCTTGCCAGCGACCATTTCAGCGGCGCCACCAAAGGCGTGGCGCACCACCACGACTTCAGGGTGCATCGCATCTAGGTTGCGCACGGTATCGAGCAGGGTTTCGCCTTTGGTCGTCGACGATGACGAACCGCTGATGTTCACAGCGTCGGCCCCCATGCGTTTGGCGGCGATCTCAAACGACGTTCGCGTCCGCGTCGAGTTTTCGAAGAACAAGTTGATGACGGTTTTGCCGCGCAAGCTCGCCAGCTTTTTCACCGGCTGTTCACCCAACGTCCAAAAGGCGTTGGCAACATCCAAGATTGTGGTGATGTCGACCGCCGACAAATCGCGCATGCTCAACAAATGGCGATGCGCAAACCGTGGCGGTAACACGACTCTATCGGTGGTTTCAGCAGTCACAGCAGAGGCACCGGTCATCGCGCTGGTGGTAGCACAAGCGGTTGACGCTTCACAGGGTTACCGCAGGCATAGGCACACCGCACGGAATGGCGCCATGCCAGCCCCAAACGCTACGATTGATTGGTATATATGGGCAGTGCTCGGGCCTGATCGCAGTGGCAGTGTGTTCGACAACCGCTATCGACTTGAGCGGTTGATCGGCCGTGGCGCCACTGCCGAGGTCTATCGCGCGGTTGATGTGGTTACGGGCTTGGCAGTCGCGCTCAAAATCATCACGGTCGAACTCGAAAAGTCGCAAGAATCACGGCTGCGCTTTGAACGCGAAGCTGCGGTGCAAGCGATGATTCGCCATCGCAACGTCGCTGCGCTTTTGGCCAGTGGCGTCACCCGCAATCGCGAACCCTATTTGGTGCTGGAACTGTTGCGTGGCAAATCGCTGCGCAGCATTTTGAAGGCGCAAGGGCCGGTGCCGCCACTGCGTGCCGCCAGCTATGCGTGGCAAGCACTGCAGGGCCTCGCTGCCGTACACGACCAAAACGTGCTGCATCGCGATCTGAAGCCCGCCAACATCATGCTTGAACCATCGCCGGGGCCGATAGATCGTGTGGTGTTAATTGACTTTGGCTTTGCGGCGCTCGAAGGCGGCGCGGCGCTGACGCAAACCGGTTCCATCGTTGGCAGCCTAACCTACATCGCACCCGAGCGCCTGCGAGTCGAAGGCGCCGATCAACGCAGCGACTTATACGCGATCGGCGCTATCTTGTTTGAACTGCTCATGGGCGTGCCACCGTTCACTGCCGAGAACGATCTCGATTTGATTGAGCGACACTTGCACAACCCGCCGCCGGCTGCGGTGGTTGATGGCAAGTTGAGCCCACTCGATAGGATTATCCAACAAGCGCTGCAAAAAGATCCGCGGCATCGTTATGCCTCGGCACGCGACATGGCCGCAGCACTCGAACAAACCGCTGCGACGCTAAGCAATTCGTAGCCTGCGATTCGTTACAGTGGCTTGGCGCCTTCGCGATCGACTGCCATGCCCATGGCGGCAAAGCCTTTGTCGACATACATCGTGGTACCAGTGATGCCACTAGCCAACGGGCTGCACAGAAACGCTGCGGTAGCGCCGACTTCTTCGGCGGTGAGCGGGCTGGTCAGCGGCGAATTGCGTTGATTGTAGTCGATCATTTGGCCGATGAAACCGATGGCCGATGCAGCGCGCGATGCCAGCGGCCCTGCCGAAATCACATTGACGCGATGGCCCCATTTGCGCCCGGCTTCATACGCCAGCGTCCGAGTATCGGACTCAAGCGCCGCTTTGGCTGCAGGCATGCCGCCACCGTAGCCTGGCACCACGCGTTCCGACGCCATGTAGGTCAGCGATACAAACGAGCCACCTGGCCGCATGATCGGTGCGAAATGTTGGACTGCCGAAACCATCGAATACGCCGACGCTGAAACCGCCGCCAAGTAACCTTTACGCGAGGTTTCCAATAGCGGGTTTTTCACTTCTGGGCCATTGGCCAGGCTGTGTACGACGATGTCGAGCTGGCCCCAATCGGCAGCGACCGCAGCCGCAACGCCAGCGATCGAAAAATCGCCACAATCGCGATAGCGTTTGCTTTCGCGCAACTCAGCGGGCGCATCCGCCAACGTGTCGTAGTCAGCGTCGAGCGGATAGATCTTGGCGAACTTCATTTTGCTGCCATCGGATAGCGTCATCGATTCGTCGAATTTGCCGCGGTCAAGCATCGTGCGAAAGATAACCAACGCAGGCGGCCAAGTTGCCACCGCGACTTCAGCGCCGGCTTCAGCCAACGCTTTGGCGATTGCAAAACCAAAGCCAGCGTCGTCAGCGACGCCAGCGACCAGGGCACGTTTGCCTCGAAGATCAATTGCTAACATGGCGCGTTCATCGCGCGAAATGCTGCGACATTCAAGCGCAGCGCACGCCAAGGCGCTGCCGGCCACCACAATCATCGCGCGCGTGCCACTACGAGGGAAGACGGACAGCGGCACAGACACGGGCACGGACACAGACACAGACACGGGCACGGACATCAACACGGGCACGGACACCGACACGGGCACGGACATCGACACGGGCACGGACATCGACACGGGCACGGACACAGACACAGACACGGGCACGGGCACGGACATCGACACGGTAAAGCCGAAGTCGGGCAACGGGCTACGGCAGAAGGCTGCCTGGATAACGGTAACCTCCCAGATGCTTTAGATGGAGCGAGGTGGCGCTTCGAGCGAGCGCCCTGCGGTTGGCAGCACAGCCGCGGGCGCGCTGCGGGGCAACCAGCTGCGCTGCGCCGCCAGAAGAGACCTTCGAACTGCGGAAGCGGCGCGCTCAATCCCCACCGCTCGGGCGTTTCGAGCGGTACGATCGAGCTTCTGCGTAGCAACGCTGTTTCGAAGGTTCAAGGCCACCGACGGCGCGCTGCGAAACGTTTCGCGACTGTGGCCGCTTGCTCCGATAACAAACCATCCCGCTTTTTCTTCGCCACGCTCATTTTGATTGGGCCAATATAAAGCTCACGGCCGGGTTGGCGGGTTCAGATTCAAAATGCAACGACTGGGCAGCGCTAGAGATTCTCAACCAGGATCTCACTATGGCCAAGCGCTGCGACCAACTTCGATACGGCGACCTGCCCTCGACACAGCGACCGGCCTTCGCCACCCTGACCCACAAAAGATACGAACAAGAGAGCGATCGCATTCCTCAACGGCGCCACAACTTGTCGGCTCGACTTCAACAAGTCGACAGTCACTAACACCGCCACGGCCACCGCCACCGCCACCGCCACCGCCACCCACCACCGCCACG
>JAKQOD010000259.1 GCA_029565465.1 Deltaproteobacteria bacterium | reverse complement strand
ACAAGCTTTCCTTGATGCTTTGAGCGCGCAAATCGGCGGAGCCTCTGCCTAATGTCGGCATGGGACGACCCGCTGGTCGCTGATGCGCAGCGCTTGCTTACCGTGGCCGAACTGCAAGAGCTGTGCACCGTGTTTGCCAAGTTGGTGAGCGGCCCGCTCGCAATCTGTTTTGCATCGGCGCCGAGCGTGGTGGTGGCAGGGGATGCGGCAGCCATGGTTGCGCCGAGTCAGCAGGTGGTGGCGCAATGCGCCGGCGAGCCAGTGTATGTTGTGCGCTGGCGTAGCACCCACGCCCACGATTTACATGCGCTTATTGCGTTGCAAACCGCGCTTGAAGTTGCTGCACATCAAGCGTTTGGCCGGCAAGTCGCGATGCAAACGCATGAAGCCGCGATGGATGTGAATTTTGACGAAGTGACCCAAGCGAATGAACAACTTGCGCGCTCGGTTGCACGGCTGAGCGAAGTGGATCGTCTCAAAGCGCACATCATGGCCAACATGTCGCATGAGCTGCGTACACCGCTAACCGCGATCATTGGATTTACCGAAATGATGGTCGATGGATTTGCGGGACCGGTGACGCCTGAACAAAAAGAATACTTGGCGACGATCCTTGGCAAATCGGAACAATTGCTTGGCCTGATCACATCCGTGCTGGACGTGGCAACGCTTGATTCGGAGCGGCGGGAACCGCCACGCCTGGTTTCGTTAACCGAACTCGTGCGCAGTGAATTGGCCACGCTGACGCCCAGCCTCGACGTTCGCAAGATCGCGGTGCGAGTGCAGGCGCATACCGATGAACAGATCGTTGGCAATCCGCGCCAGCTGCGACAAGTTGTGAACTGTTTGCTTTCGAACGCGGTGAAGTTTTCCCCTGACGGCGGGACGGTGGAGGTGTTGCTCCGCGTTGACGCTGGCCAGTTCACCAATGGCGGCTTGATCCTGGAGGTCGTCGATGTCGGCGTCGGCATCGCCGCGGATAAGCTGATTCATATTTTCGAGCCGTTCTATCAAGTCGACCCGAGCTCGACGCGCGCCTACGGCGGAACTGGCATCGGCTTAACCTTAGTCAAGGCGTATGTAGAAGCCCATCGTGGCATCGTTACCGTGACCAGCACACCCGGGCAAGGCTCCCGGTTTCGGGTGGTACTGCCACTGCCGGAAGCGCCCGCAGTTTAGCCGACTATGGCCGCGCTGCGCTGGCATCGCTGCCGACGGTGAGGTAGGGTCGTTGCGGCGCATCGTTGGTGCGGCTGTCGTTTATGAGTTCGCTATCATTCACCGTTGTGTTGCTGCTGATCGCGCTGGGCGTCGTGCTGTCGGCGTTTTTCTCGGGTACCGAAGTGGCCATCTTTGGATTGCGGCGGGTCGAACGCGATCAAATGAGCAAATCGGAACGCGCCGTTGATCGCCGGGCGCTGATGTTGTTGACGGCGCCGCGTCAGCTGATTGCTGCGGTTCTGATCGCGAATGAACTAGTGAATAGCTATGTGGCGGTATTGATCTTCGGTGTCATGGTGATGCACGTGCCTGTTGCGTCGCCATGGTTGTGGGGGCTGTTGGCGGTTGCCTGCAGCCTGCCGGTGATGGTGTTGTTTGGGGAAGTCACGCCCAAGAGTTTGGCGCTCAAATCGCCGCTGGCGTGGGTCCGTGTTGCCGTGACGCCGTTGGCGTTGGTTGTGAATCTTGTGACTCCCATTCGTTACATTTTGCAAGGCATCGCCGACCGGTTGTGTGCGTTGGTTGGCGCAGCGCCCAAAAAGGGCGGCAGCCACGACATGTCGCCGGCCGAATTTCGCAACTTGGTCGATGCCGGCTCGGCGCAAGGCCAAGTCAATGCACGTGAACGCCGCATGATTCATCGCGTGTTTGAATTTTCCGACAAAAATGTTGGGCAGATTATGACGCCGCGCGAACGCATGTTTGCGTTGTCGTTTGATTTGCCGATGGCACGGTTGTCGAAAGAAATTACCGCGCGTGGTTTTTCGCGTGTGCCAATCTATCAGAAGTCCGTCGACAATATTCGTGGCATCGTCAACGCGAAAGACGTTGTGCGGAGCTTACGGCAACCAGGCACGGCGCCTGGCTTGACAGAGCTGTTACATGAGCCGCTGTTCGTGCCGCGCACCACACCCGTGAAGCGGCTGTTTTTGACGTTTAAGCAGAAAAAGGTGCACTTCGCGCTGGTCGTCAACGAGTACGGCAAAGTGCTTGGTGTCGTTACTATGGACGATGTGTTGAGCCAGCTTTTTGGCGTGTTGCGCGACGAGCGCGAGCGGCAACAAGCGGCTGGCCGGAAAATGCGAACGCCAGCGCAAGGTGTTGCCGTCCAGCGTGCCGATGAATCGAATGCCGTGCCCAAGCTCGAGCCCGAGCCCGAATTGGTGCTGGCTGGCGATTCACTTGCCAATTTGCAGCGGCAGCAAGCCGCTCGACCACTAGCGAACACTGGTACCGCTGACGTTGTAGACCGCACCGAGCCCGCAACGGCTGCGGACAGCGAAGAGGACGGCTGATGCTGAGCATGGCGAGCTTATTGGCGTTGCTTGGTTTGTTCGTGATGGTGCAGGCTTGGTTGGTTGCCGCCGAGGTTGCGTTGGCGGCTTGCGATCGCGGCAAGTTGCACGCGTTAGCCGATAGCGGCGACAAACGCGCCAAGCAAGCGGTGCAGATGTTAGCAGTGCCGCAGGTTACGCTCGCGACGACCCTGGTGGGTGCCAACTTAGCCGGGCTTTCGGCCGTGGTGCTGCTGGCCTTTCAATTGGCAGCGCGCGATATCTCGATTCTATGGGCGCCAGTTATGATGATGCCCGCGATCGTGATTGTTGGCCATCTGGTCCCCAAGGGCATCGCCGCAGCGTATGCCAACCGATTGGTGCTGGCGCAGACCCGCATGTTGTGGTTGGCGACGTGGCTGTTGCGGCCGCTCATTTTATTGGTGGCTGGCTACGCTAAAGTGTTGTCGACGCTGACCGCTGGCGATGAGCGTGGTGCATTTGTCACGCGCGACGAGCTTGCGTTGTTGATCGAAACTGAGCCGTTGAGTGCGCAGCCTTCGATTACGCCTGAACAACGCGAAATGATCGCAAATGTGTTCGAGCTGTCGGAATACACACTGCGCGAACTCATGGTGCCGTTGTCGGAAGTCACAGCTTTGCCCGAAGATACAACGATTGCTGAGGCGGCAACCGAAGTCATCGATAAGCAGCATTCGCGCATGCCGGTGTATCGCAACCGGCTCGACGACATCGTAGGTGTTGTGCATGTGTTTGATGTCTTGGCCGCGATGAGCGAGAAGGATGCTGACGGCACGCCGCTGATCAAAACCGTTGGCGCAGTGGCGCATCCGCCAACCTACGTGCCCCAAACAATGTTGGCGTCCGACTTGCTCGTTGAGCTACAAGCTGAAGGCCAGCATCTCGCGATCGTTGTCGATGAATACGGTGGCGCCGTTGGTATCGTCACGGTCGAAGACTTGCTGGAAACCATCGTCGGCGACATTGATGACGAATATGATCGTGAGCCTTCGTTGATCGCCGTCGAAAAACCAGGCGTCTGGCGACTCGATGGCAAGGCTTCGGTGGAGCGCGTCAATAAAGAGGTTGAAGTCGAGCTGCCGAGCTCTGATGACTACGAAACGATTGCGGGCCTCCTGATCGATCGGTTTCGACGCATCCCTGATCCCGGTGAAAAACTTACGTTCGAAAGCGGTACGCTTGAAGTTGTTGCTGCCACCGATCGCGCCGTGACGTCGGTGCGGTTTACCAAAAAACGCCCACGGTAGCAGCTGGTCTACGTGGCATGATGCCCGGCATCAATGATGCCCACG
>JAKQOD010000242.1 GCA_029565465.1 Deltaproteobacteria bacterium | reverse complement strand
ATATTTTTTATGGTGCTACCTCCTATGGGTTTGGCTACGTCGTTCCGGCGACAAATCCAACGGTTGGCGACATCATGTCTTACGCAAATCGCGTTGTTTCGTGTTTTTCCAGCCCAGCCGTTTATCGCCAGGGCCCGGTCGTCGGATTATCCGGAGGCTCCTGCAACGTCACGCCGACCACCGGGGACGTTTTGGGTGTGCCAGCCAGCAATATCGCCAACAGTGCCGACACTGCGGCCGCGCTCAACTTTGTGCGCGTGGCGGTGAGCAATTTCCGTTCGCCGCCGTCCAACACAATCACCGGCACCATCAACAACGGCAGTCCGCTCTCCGGAGTTACTTTCTGCCTCAAATCATCCGTGGCTGGTGGCAGCTGCACTGCGTCATTGGCCTCGGGCAGTTACACCTGCACCGTGCCCGCAGGTTGGAGCGGCCAGTTGCATGCCGCTGGGCCAGCGGGCTTTCGCATAAAACCGCAAACGTTCACCAACGTCACCACTAATTTGACCAACCAAAACCCGGTTGTGCAGGCCGTTGGGGCGTGCAGCTTGGATGTTGACAACAATGGGCTCATTGAGCCATCCACCGATGGTGTTGCGATATTGCGGCGCATGATGGGCATGGAAGTTGGGGCGTTTAGCGGGTTGGCTGGGAGCTGTGCGGCGAACACGTCGGCCTCTGCGATTTTTGCCGCGACGAGTAGTAACTACAACGTCACGGCGGGAACCTCGACAACCACGGCAGGGCGTGACGGTATGGTTATCCTACGCGCCATGCAGGGCCTGACGGGAACGAGCGTTACCAACGGCTTGGGTCTAACGACCGAGAGCGGCGCGGCCAATACTTCGTGGCCTCAACTTCAAACTTGGCTTAACAGCACATGCGGCACCAATTTCTGAGATTTGTGATCGCGCTGCTGTTGACGGTTGCGAGCGCGATCCCAGCGTTGGCTGAGCCGTTTGCGGACAGGACGAAAGCCGCGGCACCCGAGTCGAATGTGATCGGTTTGATCGTGAAGTTCGATGGCGCCAGTTCTGCTAGCGGCGCCCGCATAGCTGGATCAACCGCGCAAGCCAATGCGCTTCGTGCCACCAACATTGCACAAGCCGCACAGCGTGGTGGCGTCGGCCTTAACCACCAACGCACGCTGTCTACTGGGGCAGAAGTCCTGCACTTTGACAAAGCTTTGCCGTTGGCCGAGGCGCAACGAATTGCGGTTGCGGTCGCCAGCGCCAAAGGCGTCCGATACGCTGTCCCCAACCGCACGATACGTACGCAGGCGACGCCAGTTGATCCGCTGTTTACTCAGCAGTGGGGTTACCAATTCGAAGCTGGCACCACGGAAGGTGCCAATTTCGTCGCGGCATGGGACATCACCAAGGGCGTGGCGACACAAACGCTTGGAATTATTGACGGCGGCATCGCGCGTGAGCACGTTGAGCTCGCGTCGCAACTGCGCACGCATGCTCTTTTTCCGAACGGTGGGTACGACTTCATGACTGATCCGGCGTCCGCCGCTGACGGTGATGGTCGCGACGACGATCCGCAGCAGGCTTTGGCTAGCTGCGGGCATGGCACGCACGTCGCCGGAACGGTCGCCGCAAAAACGAGTTTTTCAGGCACGTCGTTAGACGGCGGCGTCGCGGGCGGTGCGCCATTGTCGAAACTCCTGATCGCGCGTGCGTTGAATACCTTCG
>JAKQOD010000458.1 GCA_029565465.1 Deltaproteobacteria bacterium | reverse complement strand
TGACGCCCGGGCCTTCAACGATGTTGGAGTTAGGATTAACTGCCGACACTTGAGCTGCTTGCTGCGCGGAGGCCGGCGTAGCGACAGCCAACAGCGCGGTAGCTGCAGAAAAACCAGCGATTAATGCAAGCGTCTTCATTAGTTGGAATCTCGGTAACGATCGGTCCCCGAGGCAAGCATCCTACGGTCTAATACCGTAGCGAGTCAACTCCTGCCGCCCCAGTCGTAGGAGTATAGTGACCTCCGCAACGCGATGCGTTCAGTAAAATTGTTGGTTGGTACGCGTGAACACCAAGCGAAGTTTAATGACGCTTCGCGTCATCGGCGTTTTTTGCGGTCGCCGGTACGGTTTGTACTGTGATAACAATCGAGTATGAGCCTTGTTGTGACTGCGGTGGTGCTGTCATCGGTGAATCTTGCAGGCGATGTCACAACCGGCGGCGGCGATTATGTCGCGGTTGACTTCGTAGTACCCGCGGGTGCCAAGGAATGCCAGATCGCCCATAGTGATGGCGATCCCGACGTGATCTTGGATTGGGGCCTTTGGTCGCCAACTGGGTTTCGCGGCTGGGGTGGTGGCTTGACCGATGATGCGGTGGTAGGGGAGTTGGCATCTTCGCGCGGGTATCTGCCTGGGCCGATGGACGCCGGGACCTGGCAGGTCTTGGTTGGTAAGGCCAAGCTCATCAATGGCAAGGGACACTATGCCTTGACCATTACATGCAATGACACCGCAAGCCTAACGCCGGTTGAGCGCAGTCCATACACACCGAACGTTGTGGCATCGGGCCCCCGCTGGTGGCGTGGTGATCTGCACGTGCATTCGGAGCAAAGCGGCGATGCCAATGCGACCCTGCCGCAAATTGCAGCATTTGCGCAAAGCCGCAACTTAGACTTTGTCGCGATCTCGGACCACAACACGATTGCGCAGCATGCCTTGATTGCCGAAGCGCAAAAGTCGCTGCGCAACTTTTTGTTTTTGCGCAGCAACGAAGTGACGACGTACCAAGGGCATGGCAACGCGCTTGGCGCAGCTGCGTATGTCGATCATCGGATTGGGTTTGCGGGTGCTAGCGCAACAACGATTATCAACGAGGTGACTGCACAGGGTGGCATTTTTACGGTGAACCATCCCGAATTGCGCCTTGGCGGCGAATGCATCGGTTGTGCATGGGAGCATGCTGATACGCCGTGGGCCAAGGTTGCAGCGATCGAAGTGCACACGGGTGCCTACGATGTTGTGGAAATGTTGTTCACACCCAAAGCGATCGCGCGCTGGGATGCGCTCGAAGATGCCGGCCACCATTTGGCTGCGGTTGGCGGTAGCGACGATCATCGCGGCGGGGCCGAGATGTCGGCGACCAAATCGCAGATTGGCGCGCCGACCACGATGGTTTGGGCTGATCAACTCAGCGAAGCGAGCCTCATCACTGGCATCAAGCAGCAGCGTACCTATGTAAAATTGCGTGGCCCAGACGATCCCGATATCGAGTTTACGGTCCGAAAACCGGACGATACCCAAGCAATGATCGGCGATGTGGTCACAGACCTCAACGAGCTAGTGTTCACACTGCATGTGAAAGGCGGCGCAGGCACCTACGCAGGCATCTGGCGCAACGGCGTCTTGGTCGGCAAAGAAGTGCTGGTCACTAGCGATGATTTCACCACCTCCATTGCGATCGAGCCAGGCGGTGCGTTGGAACGTTTTCGCCTCGAACTGAGCGACGAAGGCGGCCATCGTGTCGTGGTGACGAGTCACATCTACGCGCAAGCCCATGTCAGCAGCGCCGGCTGCGGATGTGCCAGCGATCGAGCCGGCGGAGCCGGGCTGTGGGCCGCGGTTGGCCTGCTCGGCGTGCTGCGTCGGCGCCGTGCGCGTGCGTAAGATCTGTCCGGTTTACGGACGTTTGCGCAGCGGCCCCGGAGCTTTGCAAAGTGGGCAGCCATCCGCGATCGCGACCCATTCACAGCTGTCACACATCAAGATGGCCGCGTGAAAACCTGCATCACCGACGAGCGCCAGTGCGCTAGGCGTTGGCAGCCGGCCACCGCCGCCCGTGGTTACGCTTGCTGGCGCAAAGCCCGTGACCGTGATTTCCATGCCTTTGCACTCTGGGCAGCGTTTGGGAATCGGCATGTTCGAATTGCTGTGCAACGTCGTGGCGAGCGTGTTGCTTGCGTGGCAACGCGGGCAATCGTTGCTTTGGAAGGCTGCCGTGTTGCACTGCGTGCACGTGATTGCGAACGTGCCATCGACGAATTTCTCACCGTCGTGCGCCCATTTGCCGTCATCGTTAGGGTCGCCCAACATCACGGCAACGCTGCGGTCGATGTAGCTGCGGACGTCAAATGCTCTGCTGCCACACGCGCAAGGTGCAATGGCTTTGGCAAACGCAGCTTCAGAAAGTTGTCCCATGGCCGGTAGGTAGCATGTTTTGCAGCCCATGCGTTACTGGCCGGCACGCTGCGCGTGTAGCGAAAGCGGGCAACCCAAGTGGCCTGGGCCAAGACCAAGGGCCATGCAACAAAATGAAACGTGGGCGCGGTGCAAACGCAGGGCCGCGATGATGATGGCGAGCCTTTTGGTGCTGACCAGCCTGAGCAGTTGTGCCCATGATGTGCGGGTCCGATATCCGGACGACAGCGGTGGTGAGCATGGCGTGGTCGCGGTTTTGCTTGATGATGCGTCCGATGTCACCTTGGCGGTGAATGGGCTGTTGCTCGTCGAAGGCGCGCACACCAAACGAATCGAGATTTCGAATTTGCCGGTTGGGTATGCCGAGCTTGCGGTGTCGGCAGGTGGCAGTG
>JAKQOD010000205.1 GCA_029565465.1 Deltaproteobacteria bacterium | reverse complement strand
CCGGCGCTGCGGCCGCCAGTGCATTGCATTGGGTTGCCGTCGAGGATGGCAAGTACAACGCTGGTGAGAACCTGCCCGAAGCGCAGCGCGTGGTTGACGTGGTTGACGAGCTGCTCGGTCGCAACCCGCAGCCAACCGTTGGCGTGGTCACGTTCAACCTCAAGCAGCGCAAAGCCGTACTCGACGCCATCGAAGCGCGTTGCGCCACCGATGCCGGCTTTCGCACTCGCTGGACCGACGCTGCCGCTGGTGCACTCGACGAGCGGCCGTTTGTGAAAAACCTCGAGCAAGTGCAAGGCGACGAGCGCGATGTCATTGTGTTCTCGCTCGGCCACGCGCCGCAGGTTCGTTATCGTGGCGGTGTTGCAACCGACGAGACGTATGTGCCAGCGCGGTTTGGTCCGCTTGGTCAGCGCGGTGGCGAACGGCGACTCAACGTTGCCATCTCGCGGGCCAAGGCTGCCTGTTACGTGGTGGCATCGTTCGATCCAGCGCAGCTCACCGTGGCGTCGTCGAAGCACCAAGGTCCGCGGCTGTTCAAACATTTTCTTGAGTTTGCGCACCTGCAGCATCATGGCCGCCGGCTTGAAGCGTCGCGCGTGCTCGATTTGGTCCGCGCTGGCAAACGCGTTGACAGCAGCGTTCGCAACCGCTTGCCCGTCGAGGGTTTTGTGCCGTTGCAAACCCAACTTGCCCTTGCATTGGAAGCTGCGGGCATTCCGTACGAGCTTGATGTTGGCACCTCGGAGTTTCGCATCCCGCTCGCCGTGCTCGACCCAAATGACCCAACCCGTTTTGCGTTGGCGTTGTTGCTGCAAGATGGCACTGGGCCCAGCGAGCCGTTTGACGTGCACGTTCATCGGCCAGGCGTGCTCCTTCAGCGCGGCTGGCGCATGTTGCCAATCACCGCTGCGTCGTGGCATCGCCGCAGTGCCGAGCTGATTGCCGAAATCGAGGCACTGGTACCGGGCTGTCGTGGCGCTGCCAGCAACGCGATTTATCAGCGTCACCGCGCTGTGCTTGCGCCGAGCGCCACCGCGATCGCCGCCACCGCGACTGGATTGCCGCCGCGTCGTGCGCATTCCACCAGCGCCAATCCACTGTTCGCTGCATCTGCTCCTGCCCCCGGTGAAAGCGGCCCCAACGCAGCTCCGCGACCAAGCGCCACCATGCCAGCCCAGCCAGCTTGGGCCTTGGCCATCACCGATGAGCTGTTCCGCGCTGCACTGTTATTTCTCGATCGTCACGGCGAACTCGGCGAAGGCGATCTCAACAGCATCGTTGGTGGCCCGCGCCGTGCTCGCAAGTTTGCAACCGAGCTCGACGCTCTGCGCCCCGGCTTACCGTTCGGCGTCGAAATCACCGACATCGGCGGCACCAAGGTGTATCGGAAAGTCGGCACAGCGTGAGCAAGTCAACCGCCGGATCGGCAGCGCAACAGATTGCACAAAACTAAAGTATTACAAAATGTTTGTGCGTGAGCGCGCCCCCCGACGGGAAGCGAACCGAGTCGATTGGCGACTGCTAGCGTTTAGTAATTTTGGGCCCCACGTAAGCGACATATATTTTCTCATTGCCTTGTGGTGGCCACGAAAAGTGGACGCGGAGCTGTGGTGTTTGAACTTTGCCATGCCACGGGCAAAATATCGCGGCGTTGGTCTCGGGATGGCGAAAGGTCAGATCCTCGCTAAACTCGGACTTTTCGGTGCTTGATGAATCCGAAAAACGGCCTGGGTGTTGATCGAAAAATTCGGCAAAATTAGGGGCGCGGCGGTGCCCTTCATCGTCAAAACAATTGAGCGTCCTGAGCAACACCCAGATGGCTCGCGATGCGCCGAGAACGAAGGGCTCCTTTTTTAGCGGCGCAAAACTATCATCCGCAAATATGAGATGGGAAAATCGCTGCATCGCACGTGTTCTAAGGTCGGCCCAATTCCGCGGCTCGGCTTCCGTGTTGACGAGATGCTCTTCAAGTACTTGGTTTGTCCAAACGTTGGTGACAGCCGCAATGCATTTTTCACTTTCGTCGTTAACCACCAGGGGCGAAGTTTGCCAATCTGAGGGGACGGCTGTTACTAACGCGCTTTCCTCTCCACTTGCACTTCGCGTGGCGGCTTCACCGACCGCGCTATCGGTGACCACTTTGCTTTGACACGAAAGCCAGCAATCTGGGGAGTGGCGCGGTTCCTCGGTCCAAAAGGGGCCGTGCCTGGCGATCCAGTTGAGAATATCGCGACGTTGGTCAGGTTTAAGTCCGTCCAACACTTGCTGCAGTTGTTTGACCTTCGTAATTGGTGCCGTCAGCAAACTCCGGCTGCAGCGCAGTTCTTGGTTAAAGCGCCTTGCGGTAGACCGCATTCTCATCAGTGCAGCAATCGTGCTGACAAATTGTTGTTCATCGTTGAACTGGCCATGCAACGAAAGGTCATTAAAAAACAGCGCCATCGTTAGTCTGCCCATCCGGCAAAGTAACCAACGTCTTTCTCGAACTGGTCAAAGAAGCCTTCGGGCCAATGGTCGATGTTACCCTCCGCATCCAGTTGTGGGCTAACGACTTGATCGGCGTCTTGCGTGCGCGGTCTAAAAAAGTGCAGCGCCACTTCTTGTGCTTTGATTCCCGTCTCTTTCACCGATCGCCTAACGCCATTGAGAACGTGATCACTATGGGTTTCAACGATTACCTGCACCCCGGCGGAGGCAACGCTTGCCAAGAACTGACCCATCCGAGTTTGACCTGCCGGATGCAGGTGCACTTCGGGATTCTCAATGACCAAAATATCTCCGGGCTTCGCCGAAAGACCAGCGATGACGATCGGAAGTACTTGCGTGAGACCAAAGCCGACGTGAATCGGTCGATGAAAATCACCACCGTCACTGGTTGCGAAGCCCACAGTAACCGCATTCGCCTTGGCCACTGGTTGCAAGTCCAGTCCGCAGCCCGGGAAAAAAGTCCGCATTCTACCAACCACTTGGGCAAGGCGTAGATTCGGAATACCCGGCAGCGCCAGGGGCGCAAGCACTGGCTCGTCGCGGCCCCAATGGAGCACGCTCATGGCGTGTTCGCCCGATGCACCCACAACGGTGGCAATTTGACGATCCATAAGCGGATAGACTTCGCGAGGACCCAGGCGTTCTGCCGTTATGTAAGTTAGCCTCGTAAGATGACGCTCTATCTCGCCTGCCTCCCCTAGCGGGGCCCATGGGACGAGGTAGCGGAGGTGTGTCGGTCGATCATGCATTACACCATCGACGTCAATGCGCGCCAAGGCCATCGACATCTCCGCTCGTTCACCTTCGAAGAACCAACGACGACTTGTGCCATCTGTTTCATCGATTTGAATTTCGAACGATTGGCGGCCAAACTCTTTGTCAACAACATCGGCGATTGTACCAAGTTTGATTTCTTCGCCATTCAACAACAACCGTGTTGACCATTCATGTGCTCGCATTGTCTGGTGCAACAGCACCAAGGCTTGCAAGACTGAGGACTTGCCCGAAGCGTTTGAACCTGAAAGCAACGTTAGCGGGGCAAAAGGGATGCGCTGTTCCTCAAAACACTTGAAGTGCTTTAGCTCAAGCTGCGCTAACATTGAGCACCTCACCAAGGGCGCGTTGCGCTAGTTTGAAACGCCGCCGGACTTGATCTGGCGTGTTCGGACCGTAGGTAATGGCTGCGTCAAAATCACTCTTAGTGAGAAGATTGTGAACCGCGTCTTTGATGTTTTGTTGGCGCGCAACGACGATGTCATTGGAAACACGCGAAAGCCCTGTCGACATCACGTCCCAAAACGAAGCATTTAGTGGGCTCCGGCGGTCGGCGTTCTTATTCGGTTTTCTGAAGGCGTGCTCGCCGAAGATGATGAGGTTGTTTTGTAGACTGCGTTGGAATTGAACTCCCAATGTCGCCAAGTCAAAACTCGATTCATTCATTTTTTTCAGTGCTTTTGCCAAGTGGCTATCCATATCGCTGTAGTCATCTGCGTCTATGATTTGGAATGCGCAGAAACGATTTACAAACTCGCGATCACGCATCGTCTTCGGTTTGAGACTGCGCCCGGTCGCGCGCAGGAATAGTTCAGTTTCCGCTTGTTCCTTTAAGAACCGCGTTGCGTTGCCCGTAAATAGGCAATTTCGCATTTGCTGACGCGTCAGAGGTTCACCGCCGTTGACCCGATCAAAAATATCGAGTCGGGCTTTTTCCGGAACCTTGGAGTCGATAATATAAATGATGAGGTTACAATCCTCGATGCGATTCTTCAGCTTCGGGGGCAAGTCGTCGAATTTCTTCTTGTGCAGCTCGGTCTGGCCCGACAAATTGAGACGGAACTCACCTTTTACAAATCGCTTAAAGGTCGTCAGGCGTTGCAAGCCGTCAACAACGATCATCCGTCCGTGTTCGTCTTCACCAAGGTAGAAAACCGGCAGCGGGATCCGCATCAAGACCGATTCGATCAACTTGCTTTGCTTGTTTTCGTCCCAGACGAAGTCACGCTGAAATTCAGGATCCATAATGAAGTTCCCTGAATCAATTCGTCGCAATACGTCGTGGACGGTACGCGTTTCGGTGCGAATAAGGAACGTATCAATTGGGTAGCCGATGGATTCGTTGGGATCTTCCCCGAGCCCTTCAATACGCTCGTCTGATTCATCTTTTGCATGCGGCGATACGCTCATGTGGGCTCCTGCTTGCTGTGCTCGTGTCTGTAGCGGCCTGGGACGATAGCGCGGATGGCACATATTGCACAGGCCTTCAACAGTAGCGCTTGTTCGGCGCACGCGGTGCATGCGCGACCCGCGGTTGTGGAATTGAAACCGGGGGCGAAACGCCAATGGAGGGGCAAAGGATAGTAGGATAGCGGGCCGAAGACGAGTCGGTGGGGCGGGCACGGTGGGGGCGGGCGCGGTGGATGGTTTGTTTGGGGCGTGAGCATTGATGAGCACGGTGAGGACGATGAGCCCAATGAGTACGATGACCAGTACGATGAACAGCTCGATGAACAGCTCGATGACGTCGGACGGTAAGCGGGCGCTTGCGAAAACGATTCGCGCGCTGCGGGCGCAGTTGATCGGGGATTTGGGCGAAGCGACGGAGCGGGCGTATCGGCTATCGGTGGCGGATGCGAAAAAGGCGCAGCTGGATGAAGCCGCGCGGGTGAAGCGGGCGCGGCTGGAAGGCTGGATCGATGAACAAGTGCGCGCGCTGCCTGGTGGCCGGGCCGGCGCAGCGGAGCGGAGCCGAAGTGGAGCGAACCAGCGAACGCTGGAGAGCGGGGCCAACCCAGCGGAGCGGAGCCGAACTGGAGCGAACCAGCGAACGCTGGAGAGCGCGGCCAGGCTGCGCGACGACGTGGTGAAAGACGCAGCGGCAACGCTGTTGCTGCGGATCGTATATTTGCGCTTGCTTGAAGCGAGTG
>JAKQOD010000189.1 GCA_029565465.1 Deltaproteobacteria bacterium | reverse complement strand
GACTCGGCAAGGCGCCCAGACCAATGTCATTGCGATCGATCTGCAAGAACACGCCGTGCAACCGTTGCTGACGACGCGTGCGTACGAACTCGTCAAGATTTCCGCCGACGCCCGCATGTTGTTGGGCGCTAGCGAAAACTGGGTCGAGATTACCGATATCAGCGGCCAGCAACATGTCCGCATCGAAAGCAATGCAACCATTGCATCGATCGAAATTACCAAGACTGGCGATGTTTATACCGTCATCGCTTCGGATGCTGCGGCAAGCGAAGCGGTCGGCGTGCAAGTGCTAACGTAGGCGCGAACTAAACGCGCTGGTTTGGTTACAAATTCCACTGGAACCGTTGTTACCGTGATTACGAAATGAGCACGATGAGAGAAGCTATCCTTAGCAGCGGCAGCCTCTGCATCCTACGACTTTCAATAGCGGGATTTGAGAATTCAATTGCGGCGAACGAATACGACAGAATGTGGATCCGGGCGTGGTGCTCGACGGAGCTTGGCAGTCGTAATACGCAGATCGCAATTTCTATTACACTAGGAGATTTGTTAGCCCTAAGTGCATTCCTTTTATCAAAGTTTGACAACGCAGTGGCTATTTTTCATTTCGACGAAGAGGGCCTAGAATTGCGGATCGCCAAGCTTACGGGCGAACATTTGGAATGCAAAGTAAGCGTTACTGGCATAGATGAGCAGCGTTTTGAGTGTTCAAAAAGAGTCACCGAAGGTGAAATTAATACATTTAGAGAACAACTTGACGCCATCATAAGTGCTTTGGGCGGTCAAGCCTAGGCCCAGACCCGCCAGCCCGGAACGGGGGCCTGACCTGCCAGACCAAGCCAGACCTGAACGGGGGGCCTGACCGGCACCTCGCATATTGCGGGCACGCGCGGCCGACGCCATCAGTCGACTCGTACAAGGCCATTGCAACAGGCTACTCTCACACGTGTGGCATTCGTAACGACGACAAGGTGGTGTGTTGGGGCAAGGATGACTATGCGCAAGCGCCGTCGACCCCTTCCGCCGACTCGTACAAGGCCATCGCCGCGGGCTTTGATCACACCTGTGGCATCCGAATCGACGACAAGGTTGTGTGCTGGGGGAGCAGTCTTTTTGGGCAAGCGCCAAAACTGTGAAACATTCTGAAGCTTGATCCATCGGCCAAACAAGCGTCAGCGCGCATCGCCGCGTTCTAACAAAGATGCGCCTACTCGCCAAGCTTCGCTACAGCTTGCGGCAACGCAAGCTGGCGGATGCGTGCGCATTGACTGCGCGACAAATGCAGCGTCACGGAGCGTTGGCCTTCGCGCATCGTGAGAGTTTGGCCAAGCAATTCGCCGGTTGCACCAGGGCCCAACGTTTTGGCTTGCTGCAGCGCTTCGGTTTCTTGGTTGGAGCGCAACCCGCGAAATAGCAAGAATGTGGCAGGCATGCCGGTCGCGAGGCCGATCAGAAACGCCGGCACGGCGACGTGCGTTGATGCGCTAGCGACCACGAACGCAAAGAGCGACGTGATGCCCAGCACAACGGTTGCGATCAACGCACCGAGACCGGTTTGGCGTTGCACTTGTTCAATCACGGCCAACGCTGCATGGGGCGCAACCGGCACCGGCAGGTCGTTCGTCATTAGTTTTTGTTGAACTGCAACGCAACCGCGTGGCTGATCGCGTCGGCCAATTTTTCACGGGTGGCTTCTTCGGCGAGGTCGCGGCCTTCAAGTGGATGATCGAGAAAACCAACTTCAACCAAGGCGGCCGGCATGGTGGCGCCCAGCAACACATGTTGAGCGTCTTGCCGTACGCCTCGGTTGCCGTCGGCAGGGCGCACGGTTTCGAGTTGCTCTTGCATGTCAGCGGCAAACTCGGCTGCGTCCCATTGCGCTGCGCCGCGCTCAATGTCGTCGAGCAGCGGGCCCAAGTCGGCCGGCATGCCGGGCCGCGTCGTCAGCGCATCACGCCGAATCGCGCGCGCGTCGACGTCAACTGCGTTGGGCGTAAGCACATAGGTTTCAAAGCCGCGTTGGGTCCGCGTTGGCGACGCATTGGTGTGAATGCTCAGCAAGAGGTCGGCGTTGCTAGCGTTCGCCACCATCATGCGTTGGCGCAGCGTCATGGTGCGATCGTCGTCGCGTGTCATCACCACGTCGATGCCGGCGGTATTCAAGCGGCTGCGCACCCGGCGTGCCACGTCGAGGGTCACGTCCTTTTCGCGCAAGCCAGTAATCTGATTCTTGCCGCCAGGATTGCTGCCGCCGTGGCCCGCATCAAGCACCACCAACGGGCGGACTCGTTTCGAGGGGTCAGCTTCGGGCGGTGTGCTGGGGCCGGTGGTAACGGCATGGGCTCCACCCACGATGGCGGTCGTTGTAACCGCAGCACAACATAGCCAGCCAAGCCGCTTCATTGTGCCTATCGTAGGGGCGGCTGCGGCAACATGCCAATTATTGACCATTCGGTGAGGGTCTCTTGACCCAACCTCGCAAAACCGCTACGTTTTTTGCTTGGAATCGAATTCGAAGACAGCGCGTGGTTTTGCTCCGCTCGCGTGGTTAGTTGCGTTAGCGGTCATCGAGATTGTGCTCAATCGCGGGGTTGTGCCGATGATTTCGCGCAGTCATGCCGGCGCTTGGTGGCTAACCGCGCTCGATTACGCGGCCCTATTTTCGTTCTATTTTGCGACGACGCTGGCCCTGGTGCAGCTCGGCATAACAGTATTTGCCGCGTGGCCAGCGCGGCGCACCGCACCGGCCGGCTGGCTTTTGGGAACCGCAGTCATCGGGCTGATGGCCATGGTGGCGCGTGCGGTGATCAGCGCCGGCTCGACGGTATCGTTGTTGCTCGACGTTGCGTTGATGTTGTTGATCCTCGCAGTGCTGTTATTTGCATGGCTCAACGGTCCAGCTGGCCGCCGCGATTGGGGCATTCGCATCGGGCTCATCGCGATCAGTGTGCCGTTGCTGGTGCACTGCGTGGCTGCTGCGTATGCTGGGTTTATTTCGCTCGACGCGGTGGCCGAAGGCAAAGACAGCTGGCAAACGCTAGGCTTGTTGGCGATGTGTGGCGCTGCGATTGTGGCGCCCTATTGTTTTGCACCGCGGCCCTTCGCCAACGCTGTGGTGCGCATCGTACCGGTGGTCGTGGCAATGTCGCTCGCCACCGGCGGCGCCTTGTTGCTGCGCAACGACTACGTGGCGACGGCGAAATTGGTCGATCGCACCTTGGGCGTCGAAATCTCGGCGATGCGGGCCGATCCGAAGCTGGCGCTGTATCTATTGTCGTTAGCCACGATGTTGTGGACGGTCATCTCGGCCGCCACGGCGCCCGCACCGGCGCGGCGCCAGGTTGGCATCGGCTTGTTGTTGATTGTGCTGGGCGGCAATGGCTATCGCTGGCCGCTAAATTATTTGTTGATCGCCGTGGGGCTGACACTGATCGCGTATGCCACCACGATGGTGCGTGAACAAGAGCGGCTGGTTGAAGCAACGCCGAGCATCGATGACGGTGTGTGGTCGACGTATGTTGCTAGCCTGGCCAAAGCGCTCAAGACCCACGCGCCGACACTTCATGTGCTGTCGACGCGCGATGCCGACGCCGATGTTTCGACGCTGTTGATCGGTGAAACCGATGGCATGGCGCTGCGCGTGCGCATGGCGCGGCGCCAAGGCAGTTTGGAAATGGTGGATGTGTTGGTTGGCCGCGAACCGAGGCGGACCGATGCACCTGCACTGTTGATGTTTGGGCAAAGCCCCGCCGGCACCCCCGTGAGCGTGCCGTTGTTGTCAGGCACGCGGTCCACGGTTGAGGATGATCGCATTGATATCATTGGGCCGGTCGAATTGTTTGCCAAGCTGCGTGGCGACCAGCCACTGCCTGGTGCAGCGCTCGTCGATATTCCAGGGTGGATTGGCTATTGGCGCGACCAAGCGATCGGGTGGCGCGTCTTGCCTGGCCGCGATGCATCGCTTGATTCACCCGTGCCGATTCATGATTTGGCGCACGCTGGTAGCGGCAAAGCCGCAGCGCAAAATGCCGAGCGCTTGGTAGCGGTGGTAACCACGCTGATCGCATTGGCGCGTCGCGGCGACGTGCCGCGCGCAGCGACAAGCGACGCGAGTGATGCTGCCAGCGACGCCGCGTCGAGTGCCGCGCGTGATGTCGCCAGCGCCGCAGCGAGCGACGAGCCGTAAGATGCTGCGCCGATCGCTTTGGGCTGCAGCGTTGGTGGCTTCGCTCATCGGCTGTGGGCCGCGTGGCGACGGTGGCAATGATGTGGCTACCACTGCGACGTGGATGGCCGACACCTCGACCTTGGCAGCTTCCGACTCGGTGCGCGACGACGCGAAGCTGGCCGAGGCCCAGATCGTGATCGCAACGGCGGCGCGTAAAAGCCGTGCGGCGTACCAGAAGTTAACGCGACTTACCGATGATATCGGCAATCGTTTGTCGGGCAGTGAAGCGTTGGGTCGCGCCTTACAATGGGCAGCAGATGCCATGCGTGCCGACGGCCACGAAAATGTGCACATCGAGCCCGTGATGGTGCCGGTGTGGATTCGTGGCACTGCGCTGGCAACCGCGGTGTCGTCGCGACCAGGCAGCGCCGTGCGGCCGCTCCACGTGTTGGCGCTTGGCGGGTCGATCGCGGGTGATGTAACCGCGCCGTTGGTTGTCGTGCATAGTTGGGCCGAGCTCGAACAACGCAAAGCCGATGTGAAAGGCGCCATCGTATTGTTCGACGTTGCAATGCCCGCGTGGACCCATGAGCATGGCTCGGGCTATGGCGACGTCGTTGGTTATCGCAGCCGCAGTGCGATCGCAGCCGGCAAGTTGGGTGCGGTTGGGGTGCTGGTGCGGTCGGTCACCGCGCGATCTTTGAGCACGGTGCACACCGGTGCGATGCGGTACGCCGACGATGTTACGAAGATTCCCGCAGCATCCGTGTCGGTTGAAGACGCAATGTGGTTGGCGCGCACAACGCGTGACGGTCAACGCGTCACCGTGCGCATCCAGTTGCAAACGCAGACATTGCCTGATGCAGCTTCGGGCAATGTCATCGCAGAACTTCGAGGCCGCGAACTGCCCAACGAGATTGTCGTGCTTGGTGCGCACATCGATTCTTGGGATGTTGGCCAAGGCGCACACGACGACGGTGCTGGCTGCGTGATCATGATGCAAGCGCTCACCACGTTGCGGCAGCTGGGCTTGACGCCGCGCCGCACGATTCGTGTGGTGCTGTACACCAACGAAGAAAACGGCATTCGCGGCGCCAAAGGTTATGCCGCAGCACACGCCGCCGAGATGGCACAACATGTCGCCGCGCTCGAATCTGACTCGGGTGGTTTTGCGCCCGAAGGGTTTGAACTGGAGCTGGCCGAAGGTGCGCCACAAGCGCAGTTGCAGCGTGTGCAACAACAAGCGCGCAGCTTGCTGGTTGGTGCAGCCCGGGTGGGCGCTGGTCGGTTGCAGCTAGGCGAAGCCGGCACCGATATCGGCCCGCTGGTTGCCGCAGGC
>JAKQOD010000455.1 GCA_029565465.1 Deltaproteobacteria bacterium | reverse complement strand
CATCGCACGTCGGCGGGGTTAGGGGCGTAGCTCTAGTTTGGAAACTTCAGAAACCCGCGGCATTGGGCTTGGGGAGCGCCCTAGATGGCCGCCTTCGCCGTGAAATGCTGGAAACGGCTCGGCTGGGTCAACAAACTGTGCCACTACCTCACCGCGTTGCGAAAATACAATGACCGGCACCAACGGCGAATTTGGTGTCACCACCGAAAAATCGACGGTGACGCCGCGTGTGCCAGTCACTGAGATTTGGCTGGTAGCCGGTAACCCGCCCGGCGCAATCGCGCCGACTGCCGCCATCAAGGTTTCAAACCGCCACGCGCGGCGCCGTTCATCGGTCCAATCTGGTTTGGTGGCAGCAAGCGTTGCAGCGGTGATCGTGCCTTTGGCTGCCCCACCGATGATCACCGCAATATTCACATCGCTTTGCGCCGTTGTGGGTGGCCGTGTCAGTTTCGGCAAGCGCTTACCTTCGTTCGGTTGATCGCGCGAACAGCCAAGTGCAAAGCACCCAATGGCGACGCTCGCCAGCAACCAACGCCGTTGCGGATATGGCCTACGGTTACTCATTGGCTCCTTGGGTGTAGCGCGTTGCGCCGATCAAAGAAACAGCATTCGACGGCACATGAACTAGTACCATCGCTCCGACCTCAGGCAAGCCGTCGGCATGTAGTTGCCACAGCGCCACGTCACATTCAAGCACGGTGCCATCGCTCAGTGTTACCCGCGCATAGTCGCGTCGCTGCGCAGTAAAGACGCTTGTCACCGTAGCGGCAACCGTGTTGGTCAAGCCGAGCGCTTCGGCCTGCCCGGCTGCCAACACGTGGCAGGCTTCGCGTCGGATGGTAACCGTAACTGCGAGTGCATCGGTCGGCAGCGTCCAGCTCAGCGCATCGCAGCGAAACGGTTCGTCGACGCTGGCACGCTGTAGCGCTACCATGTTCGGCAGTTGCAAGAACTGTGCAATCGCCGCGCTGCCTGGCGTCACGCACAAATCGCGCACGGGTGCGGTCTGCGCGATGGCGCCGCCTAACACCACGGTAACATCGTCGCCAAGCAGCTCTGCGTCGTATTGATTATGCGTGACATAGACCAAGGTTTGACGCCGTGCTTGTTGGATTTGGCGCAGTTGCAGCAATAGTTGTTGCCGTACGTTGGCATCAAGCGCTGAAAAACTCTCGTCGAGGAACAGCACGTTTGGCTTAACCAGCAACGACCGCGCCAGCGCAACACGCTGCCGTTCACCGCCCGACAACGACCGAATCGAATGCCGCGCTAGCATCGCGTCTGAGATGTGCAGCGCTTGGCACAACTCCGGTAACTCGGTAGCAACGCCTGCAAGGGTGCCATGCACGCGCCGCCCGAAACAAATGTTTTCACGCACCGACAGATGCGGAAACAGCGCACCATCCTGCGGCATATACGCAATGCCGCGAGCTTCGGGTGGCAGGTTCGTGACCTCGCGCCCGCCGATGAAGATGCGACCAGCAGCGACGGCGCGCAGGCCAAGCATGGCTTCAAGCAACAAAGTTTTGCCAGTGCCCGAAGGGCCCAAGACGATACGCGAGGTGCCTTCGGGTACGTGCAAATTGACGTTCTTAAGCGCGTAGTCACCCGCTTGCACCGTGACGTTCTCGACGCGAATCATGCCTGGCGCCGTTCCGCCGCAACCCGCACGGCGATCAATACGGCGAACGCGATCATGAACAACAGCATCGATAAGCCTAACGCTTTGCCGATCTGAATGGACTCCAAGCGCGAGTATACGGCCAGCGGCATGGTCTCGGTTTTGTTGGGCATGGCGCCTGCGATCGTCACGGTGGCGCCAAAATCGCCAAGCGCGCGACTCCAGCCAAGCACCAACGCAGCGATCAAGCCTGGTCGCGCCATCGGTAACGTAACGCGCCAAAACGCGCCCCACGGCGTGCAGCCCAACGTTCGGGCCGTTTGTTCAAGCCGCGGATCGACATCTTCAAATGCGGCTTTCAGCACGCGAATTTCCATGGCGAGCGCAAGCACGGTTTGCGCCACGATGATGCCAGGCACTTCAAAAATGACGCGGACCAGATGGCTTTCAAACCAGCGCCCCGGCGTGCTGCGAAACAGCAGCAACAGGGAAATCCCAATCACGACCGGCGACAACACCAACGGCACATCGAGCAGCGCATCGATAACTTTCATCCAGCGACGGCGGCTGCGCGCCAACACATAGGCCGTCGGAATCGCGATCACCAATGCAATCAGCGACGACACCGTGGCAGTCATGAGGCTCAACGAAATAGCTGAGCGGATGTCGCGTTGCCCCAGCGCCGCCCACGGCCCGGTCGCGCTGCTGGTCGGATCGGCATAGGTCGCTTGCGCAACGATGAGCAACACCACAATGGTGACCGCAATGCCCATCCCAGTGAGCAAGAACATGCGGAAGCCCAAGCGTCCAAGTTTCACAGCACCCCACCATAGCGCGGTTTGCGTGGTCGGTTCGACGGTCGCTTGGTGAAAATGCAAGCACGAGGAGCCCGCGCTCAGCCCAACGCTTGTTACGTCGCCGTCCAGCCAGCCCGACATGCCCACAGCGCGCGGCGCAAGGCCGCTTCGTCGAGGCTGTCACCGATAATCACCAGTTCCGTGCGTGGCGCCCCGGCGACCGCGGCGTCGCTCCACGGCCCCAGCACGTTAAGGCTGGTGCGACGGCCCGCATGTTCCACAAAGCCTCGCATCAGCAGCGGTTGCTCACGGGTACCTGCCAACAGCACAAAACCTTTGGCGCGCACCAGGCTATCGCCCAAGCTGCGCAGAACATCAACGACTTTATCGCCGAGCAACGGCACATCATCGACGAACGAAGCCGCAATCAATTGGGAATGATGGTGATGCCCAGCGTGGTGATGGTGGTGCGGCGTGTGCAATTGCGGTCGCAAAGCAGCGCCCGCATCGGCAACCACGCTGCGTGGTTCGAGCACCCAGTGCGTGAGCGCCATCCCACCTTCGTCGTCGTTGGTGAAGCTAGCGCGCTCAGCGATAGGCGCAAACTGATCAAGCGCTGCATGGGTTGCGGCGACGTCGTCGGCACGCGCAATATCAAGCTTGCTAAGCATGATGCGGTCAGCTGTACTGGCCTGTTCGCGCGCTTCTTCCCGTTTATGCAGCGCTGCAGCACCGGCTTCACCGTCGACGATACAAATCACCCCGGCCGGCGCAATGCGGGCGCGCACGGCTTCGGTTACACGGCTAAGGCCATCGAGGATGGCAGCCGGCTCAGCGATGCCCGTGGTTTCCAACACCACATGCTCCGGCGCGGAGCGCATGATCACATCCGCGATGCCGTCCCACAAATCGCTTTTCGCGTCGACCTTGCAACATACGCAGCCGCCCGCCAGCTCCAAGACGTCGTTGCCGCGCGCCAAAATCAACTTCGTATCGATGGAAATCCGACCGAGTTCGTTTACCAACACCGCGATTTTGCGCCCATGGCGCGCACCCAACATGCGATTGAGCACGGTGGTTTTGCCAGCCCCGAGCCAGCCCGTCAGAATCGTAAACGGCACAGGAGCTGCGACCGGCGCCTCGGCGTTGTCGTTACGGGTTGCCATCAATATGCCGTTTGCGCGCGCCGCTGGGCCGCTTGCCGCGGCCCGATGCCACCCAAGGCTCGCTCGACCGCATTCGCCAAAACTTCCCGCGTGAACGGCCGCACAACGATCGCGTTGGGTGCCAGGGTCTCTTCGCGACCGTAATAGTCGACGTAGTGAGGTGTCATCATGATGACCGGAACATTGGCAGTCGCAGGGTCTTCTTTAATATTGCGACACACTTCGGCCCCGTCGATCTTTGGCAAATCGCTGTCGACGATGACCAACTCAGGCTTTTCGCTTGCGACCCGAGCCAAGCCGCTTTTGCCATCACGCGCAACCACAACCAAATGGCCGCGCCCACTTAGCACTTTGAGAATCAGTCGAACGATGGCGCCATCGTCGTCGATAACTAACACTTTTGCCATGACTACTCGTCGATGACCGATTGAATACAGGTTTCGGCGATGCCCGAAGTCCAGTCACGTTTGTTAACGAAATACGCGCGAATGTTGCCAGCGCGGTCGACCAAGAAGCTTTCTGGCACGGCTTTGATGCCCCACGATGCAGCGACCTTGCCGATGTTACCATCGCCTTCCGGCGGATCGAGATACACATCAAACGGCACACCGTTTGGCAATGCGCGGCCGTACACGTCGAGCGCGGCTTGCAGTGTTGGGGTGTCGCCAAGCGGCTTGCCGTCTTTGTCAGTCAACGGCATCGCTGGTGCCAACGCCTTGACGACCGCAACCAAGACCGAAGCCCAGTCCCGATCCGACGCCAGCGTGACCACTGCGAATTCGTCGCTGCCGAGGTCAGCTGCCATTTTTTGGATCGCTGGTTTTTCCATCTTGCAGACGCCACACCACGAGGCCCAGAAGTTCAACAGCACAACTTTGCCGCGGAAGCTCGACAACTTCACCGGCTTGCCGTCATTGGCGAACACTGTGAAATCTGGCGCGACAACCGGAAAGCTGCACGACTCTTGGCCGGCTGGACACAAGCCCGCGTTGGGCGGTGCCGAGTTCAGCCCGGTGCAAGCCGCGCGGACTTCACGATCAGCCGCAGGATTGATCATCCATAAAAACAAGCCCAGCACCACGGCGCCAATGAGCGCGAGGAAACCGGCGCCTAACAGCGTGCGAACGCTAATAACGCCACGTGGTTGCGATGAACTTTCCGTCATGGCCCCCACTGTAGCGCAACTTCCGCTATGCTCAAAGCGTGTCTATCCGCGGTCAACTAACAACCATGCCAGCCAACGACGTGCTGGCCTGGGCCGCCCGCCGCGGGATCTCGGGAGTGGTGTCATTTGAACGCCGTAACGTGACCCGAACGCTCGGTTTCGACTCTGGCATGCTGCTGTGGGCGAGTTCCAACCGGCGCGAAGAGCAACTGGGCGCGGTGCTGATCCGTTCGCGCAATGTGCCGGAACGAGCGTTGGCGGATGCGTTGGAGACCCGCGCCGAAACCGGCGTGCCGCTTGGCAAAGTGCTGTTGATGTCGGGCTTAGCAACCGAAGACGTCTTAGTGGAAATCCTTGCAACCAAAGTGCGCGAGGGTGTTTCGGACGTGGTGAACTGGCAAGACGGCACGTTCGAATTAGTGCCACGCAATCATCCGAATCATGTCGGCATCGTGGCGTCGGTTTCCATTGATATCGCGCTGACGGTTGCCAGCCGGCGCGCGGAACGCTTGGTGAACGCCTTGCAAGTACTCGGCGGTGACGATGCGGTGTTTTTCACGCCGCCTAGCGCAGCGCCGCCAGCTACCGACGACGGCGGCCTCGATCGTGCGGCCATTTGGGACTACGCGGGCGCGCATATGTCGGCTGCCGAGATTACCGCTGCGTTCATGGGCGAACGCTTTGCCTGCCTCGAAGCCCTTGCTGCGATGGTCAACGAAAAGCGGCTCATCGTCGACCGACGGTCACGTGGGCGTACCAATTCGGGGCTGGAGTTGGCAGCCGGTGCGCGCGGTCGGTTACGGCAAGGCGACAAAGCCGGCGCCTTTGCATTGGCGAGCCAAGCCTTAGCCGCAGATCCAACCGACGCCGAAGTGCATCGCACCTATGCCTCGATCGAGCGCGCTCACGTCGCCGAAATCGCGCGCGACATGCTCGGCCGGCCACGCGTGCTCCGTCGCCGACAGCCGGCGCCATCGCCTGCCGCAGCGCTTACCGACGTGCAACAGGAATTATTGGCGCGTGTCGATGGTTGTTGGGATCTGCTGAGCTTGCTGCGCAGCGCAGGCATGCGAGAATCTGACGCATTGCTCACCTTCGCCCAACTTCGTGAGCTAGGATTTGTTGAGTAGTCGACGTGGAATCCACCAATTCATATCCGCCGCCCGGCGGCACCAGCAAAGCCGTGGTGCCAGACTTACTGCCACGTAGCGGGATTGGCGTCCGCGTTCCGTATCTGGTGATTGCACCGCCCGGCAACCCCGCGATTAGCCTTGATGCACGGTTGCTGGATCGCGTTGAGTTGGTCGGTCGTTCGTCAACAACGCCAATGGTAACCGCTGGCGCTTCGGCGGGCGTTGCAACCGCCGCCGCACTTTCCTTGATCCCCGGCGGCATTATTGCCGTTGGCATCGCAGGCTATTTTGCGTTTGAACGCGCCATGGAAGGCCGCCGCCGCAGCCAAAGTCGCGACTTGTTATTGGTGCTTGGTTCGCTTGAAGTCGCATTACACGTCGCCGATGGGCCGTTGGCCGCACGCAAAATCGCCGACCAACTTTCGCCGTATACGCGATCGGCACCGATCACCTCGGGTGAAGTTTACGAAGACGCCAAGCGTCGCATTCGTTCGAACTCCGAGGGGCGTGGCGCAAATCGGGAAGCGTCACAAGCGCTTTCGGTCGGCGACGATGCGGTGTTTGTCCGCGATGGATTCTTACAGGTTGGGCAAATCGCGTTTCGCTTGGCCGAAGTACGGGATCACGCGCTGCGCGGTGCCAACCTGCCGCTAGCTGGTGGACGGTTGTTGCAAGCGGCACTTGGCTTGCTGGTCGTGGCTGCCGAAGAGCGAGCGGCGGCTGGTGAAGACATTGCTGCTCTGTCCAAACGCATTGCCGATTTTGAAGCGTGGAGCGGCCACTCGGCCGGGCGCTAGTTGTGGTGGAAACGGTTGCGCGCTGGATCATCGTTGGCGCCGGTTTCACCGGCACCCGCATCGCGCAAAAGTTGGCGTTCGCAGGCGGCAATCAAATCATCGTTACCCGGCGGCGGCATGGCGATGCCCTGGCTGCCGCGGCCGCTGCAGGCGCGCACGTAACCGCGCTTGCCGTCGATCTCGACGACGCGACGTCGTGCGCTGCACTTACGCAGCTCGCTGCTGGTGCAGTCATTGTGCACAGTGCACCACCGTCCAGCAACGCAGCGGAAGCAAACCTGCTTACGGCATGCGCGGCCGCCACACGCATCGTTTACATTTCGTCCACTGGCGTCTACGGCGCAGGCCATGGCCAGGTGGTCGACGAAACCGCACCAATTGCGCCGCTGTCACATGCCGGCCAGCTGCGTGCCGCTGCCGAAGCGCGCTTGCAACAAGAATGCAACGCCGCGCAGGTGCCGCTTGTCATGTTGCGCGCGTCCGGCATCTACGGCGGCAGCCGCAGCCTGATTGGCCGTGCGCGCAGCGGCATGATGCGCATCATCGGAGATGGCAGCACGATTGTTTGCCGGATTCACGTCGACGACTTGGCCAGCGCCGCGATTGCAGCTGGCCGCAGCACGGTAACCGGCGCCGTCAACGTGTCCGACGACGACCACGCCAGCATGCGCGCTGTGACCGAAGGCGTGTGTGCCGCGCTGGGCCTAGCAACACCCGCCGCAACACCAGCGGAGGCCGTGACAGGTGAACTTGCTGCGATGCTGCTGGCCAATCGCCGCATCAGCAATCGGCGCTTGCACGACGACCTTGGGGTTACGCTGGAGTATCCAAGTTGGCGCACGACCCTGGCCGCCGAACTAGCTGCACTCGGCGAGGGGTTGTCTGCAAAATCCGCATCGTAACGCCATCGCCGATAGCATTTCCGCGGCCGCTACGGAGCTAGGTCAAAATAGAGTTCGAACACGCAGCCTTGTTCCGGCTCGACCGCGGCAACGACGTCGCGCGGAGCGACCCCGAGGGCTGTTGCAAGCTCCGCCACCAGCGCCGGCGGTTGGTCAAAGCCAGCACCGTTGTCAGCGACCATCACCATGGCGCGTTGCGTGGCGACCAAGCTGACCCGCACCGTAATTGTGCTACCTGGGTGGCGCTGCGCCGACGCAGCGCACAGCGCGAGCAATTGCGCAACCGCCAGCGCTAACACGCCGCGATTGCCACGCGCCAAAGGTACATCCAACACATCAACAAGCAATTCCGTGCCACGGTCAACCTGATGTTGCGCCAAGGCCACCCCCAACTCAACTTCACGCCGCACATCCAGCGTGCCCAAACTACGATCAGCAGCCAGCACCGACTCCAGATCAATCAACCGGCGCGCCGCTACGCTTGCGTGTAAATAAGCATCGGTAACATCGTTGCGCAGAGTCTGCAGCGATTTGTACGGATACGGCGTTGGTCCCGTCGATGACGTCACAAAACGCTCCAGCCCATCAACCAACAGCGCGAGGCGATCACACACCTCACGCAGCGGTTGGGTGACCGCCAAGGCGACTGAAATCGCAACGTCGCCGGCAAGCTGGCGCGGTGCATCACTCACAGCGACCCCGTCAGCAAAAACCAACCTTCATTGATCCCGCCGTTGAGTAACCCGCGCGCGAAGCCAAATTCAAATGTGCCAGGGACGAAGTAGCCAAAGAAAGCATCCACGCGCAGCGCACCACCAACGGCGAAACGAGTGTTTTGGGACGTCGGCGAGCTATCCCACGCCGCTGCAGCATCAACCAGCCCAGCGACATGTACGCGCCGCAGATAGATTGGCAAACTCGCTAGGCCGCGCTCGATAATGCCCAACTCTTGCCGGTACTCAAGATTGGCAACATGCAACTGGTTGCCTAACAACGCACGGCTGGC
>JAKQOD010000453.1 GCA_029565465.1 Deltaproteobacteria bacterium | reverse complement strand
AATCACGCGCTGAATCGTGAACTCGCTGCATTGTACTTGCAGCGCAAAGATCCGCGCCGCGCCTTACAAAAGCTGCAAGCGAGTTTTAAAGCCGATGCGCGCGATGTCGAAACCTTGGGGCTGTTAGCGCAAGCTTTTTTTGCGCTCGATCAAAAAGCCAAAACGGTTTCGGTGCTCAAAGAGCTGGCCAAGATTCACATTGAGAACAAAGCCCGCGACAAAGCCTCCGAGGTGTATCGCAAGGTGCTTGAGTTTGTGCCCAACGACGACGAAGCCTTGAGCTTTTTAGGGCGGGGGCCGGCGGCTGGTCAACCCGCTGCTGCCGTCGGCGCGGCTACGGCCGCTGCAGCCGCAGTGGCTGCACCGGTTGCTCCACCACGGGCAACTCCCTCGGTGCCAAGCCCGGCGGTAAATTACGGTCGCGGCCCTGCAGTTGCGCCACCAAAGCCGAAGTTCAACATCACAGGCGAGCTGCCGGCCATGGACAATGGCGTACGCGCGACTGGCGCAACGCCACTTGTCGACGACAAAAGCTTCTCTGGTGAATCTTTTGCGTTGCCGGAATACGACGATAACGACGGCAATTATTCCGAAGCGCTCAAAGACGGCAGTGATGTGCGTGGTTATTCGCACATCGATGCTGCGGCCGAAGAACACGCCGAAGAAATCGCCAAGGTCCTCGCCGAGTCGGATGTCTACGTGAAGTATGGCTTGCATCAGAAAGCCATTGATCACTTGCGTCGAGTGTTTGCCCTGGACAGTCGCAATGTCGAAGCGCGCGAACGGCTCAAAGACATTTTGCTGTCGCAAGGGCGGCAACGTGAAGCCCAAGATGAGTTGTTGCGCTTGGCGGAAACCGTGGTGCTTTCCGATGCGCGTCGTGCCGAAGATTATTTGCGCGAAGTGTTAGCGATGGATGGCACTCATGCCGGCGCACTCGATCTTGCGCGGCGCAACCGGCTACGGCTGGGGCGCTTGGGCTCCGATGGTGGCATGGTGGCGCGCAGCGACGACGACTTTGGTGATTTTCGCAATGATGGTGGCGCGCCGTCGAGGTCGTTGGGCGTCGAACGGGTCCGCAAAGATTCGATCGATGATTTTGATCCGAATGAACTGATTGGCGCACACGGCAGCCCCGCTCCAGATCGGCCACCCGCACCGCCCCGCATGGCGCCAGGCCAGCACGATTTCGAACTCGATATCGATATCAACGACCGGTCGCAAAACGTGACGCGGCAAGGTTCTGTCGATGCTGCGCTCGGCACAGTGGACCTCTATCAATCCGATGAATTTGAGTTTGATGCTGATGCGGTGCCCGCCGACACCGGCAATTCAAACCGCATCAATGCTGCGGTTGATGCCGAACTCAGCGACGCCGAGTTAGCCGACGAAATCGACCAAGAAGTAGCCGCCGAGCTTGGCGCCTTTGGCGATAATACGCCCCACGGTGAACCGGATCTCTCTGACGAGTTTCCAGAGGACTTGCCGTTTGATCCCGACGAAGCCAAAGCGTTTGATGCCGGCGTGCACAACGACAAACAAGGCTTTGGCGAAGCAGGCGGTTATACCGGTCCGCGCGTTGCTCACGATACCAGCGTGCCCGATTTTGAGTTAGGCCAGCCAGGCGTGCCGGAGGTGCACTCGTTTGATGACCCAAGCGATGCATTTTCGATCGAGCATCAAACCAGCACCGATCAAACTGCCATGATGGGCCACCACGGCGATGGTGAAACCCGCGCCGATTTGATGGCAACCGAACAAGCCCGCGCCGCATCACGCAGCGTAACCAGCCTCGAAGATGATCTTGAAGAGGCCGAGTTTTTTGTCTCGCAATCGATGTTTGGTGAAGCCGTTGATGTCTTGCGTGGCTTGATGTCGCGCTATCCCAACCATCCGTTGGTCGCCGCTAAGCTAAGCGAAGTCGAAGGGATGGTATCTGGCCACGACCGCAGCATTAGCGCCGAGTTAGGCTCACCCGTGCATGATTTCTCGGGCACGGCGCAAATGGCGCCAGGCCACGATGGCGAAGCCGCGCTGCCGGGCTTGCGCACCGAAGGCATCGATTTGGACGAGATCGAAGAATTCGACGACGACGTTGCTGAGTTGGATGAGGACGACGACGACGATTTGCCAAACGACCGGATCAACCGGCCCGGCGTAATGCTGGAAAATCCGGTTGAAGATAGCGACGTTTCGACCCATTACGATTTGGGCTTGGCCTACAAAGAGATGGGCCTTTTCGATGACGCCATTAAGGCCTTCGACAAGGTACTGCGTTCGCGCCAACGCGAAGTGCAATGTCGTTTGATGATCGGCATGTGCCAGCGCGACCAAGGCAACCCATCCGAAGCCGTGCACCAGTTTAAGCAGGCGCTGCACGCGCCAGCGTTAACCGAGCTTGAACGCCAAAGCCTGTACTACGAAATTGGCGTGAGCTATGAGCAGCTCGGCGACAATGCCGAAGCGTTGTACTATCTCGAGATGGTAGCGAAACGGGATAGCTCGTTTGCGGACAGCTCCGAGCGCATTGCACGCCTCAAACAAGCGCGCTGAGTCGCGGCGCCGCTTACGGTGTTGCGCCAAGGCGCAGCGACAGTTTTTCGGCCGTGGCGCGGTGGATTTTCATGGTGAGCGCGGTTGGGACAAAGCCTTCGAACGCCAACTGAAAGCCATCAATTCCGTCGAGGCTTAGGCGATCGGTGGTTAATGTTACGCCGCCGAGCTGGACATCTTTGAGGGTGGTTTCGACCGCCCCGATCACGCCGCTGATGCCGCCTGCGGATTGGCTGTTGATGTCGCCGGAAACCTTGAGATCAACGATGCCCGGCGTGTCATCGCCACCGAACATGACGGTGCCACCGGCCATTTCAACGCTGCGCGGGGCCGACATCGACAACGCGATATCGATGGCTTCAAGGGCCAACGAGCGAAGCAGGGAACGCTTTTTGTCGCGGTCGCTTTTCTCAGGCTCGGGATGGGTGCCTTGCCCGATGCGAAAGTCGGCGAATGAACGTACCGGCACCCGCCCGAAGGTTGCGAGCGTTTGGGCCGAGGCGTCCAGCGCGCAAGAAACAATATCGCGCGACGGGGCAACGATGGGGACGCCCCAGCTTACCGCTAATCGCCCGCGGTCGACGCCGATATCAAGGAACGCACCTTCAAGCCAATTGAGGCCTTTGTCGAGGGCACGATAATCGATCGAGCCGTCTTTGATAGGTACATGCAACGACTGGTCAAGGGTGCGACTGCCAATCACTGGCAGGTCGAGCTTAACTTTGATGGTCAGCGCTACATGGCCATGCAAGCCATCGAGGAAATGCAAGTGTTCTTGGCGCAGAGGCAGCGGTTCAAACGGTTGACTGATGGCAGCGATGGCGGCATTCGCCCACGCGGTTTCGGCCGCCGCTGCACTCGCAGCAGTTGGCGTTGCAGGCGCGGTCGCAGCAGGGCTTTGGGTAAACGGTCCACAATACGTGAGCTCAACATCGGCCAGCGAAACATGAGGGGCTAGCAACTCAACGCCTGACTCGGCGCGTACCAGTAACAACCCACGTGGAAATTCGGCGCGCGCAACATTGAGTTCAACCCGCCCGTCGGCGCTTTTGAGTTTGATGCCGCCTAGCGAGGCCGCGTCCGCATGCCAACGCAGGGTGTCGAGCCGCCCTTCGAGTTGGTCGAAGGCGCAATCTGCAAGGCTATAGTGGAGGCCGTCGGCGCTGCCAGCAAGCTTGTGCATCTCGGCATGCGGAAACACCAAGCGGGTCGCGCTTTCATCCATGGCAAAGCCAAAGCGTTGCACGTTCAGATCGGCGTCGATGCGCTGGGCCATAACTGACAGCCTAGCGCGGGACGCGTACGATCGCTACGCATGGGCGCCGCTTGCCCGACGCGATCGCGCGCGAAATACGTGGCAAGTGGGCTCCCTAAGCGCGGAAATCAACATATGGTCGGGCCATGGGCATTGAAGTAACCGGACGGTTGCATACGATTTTTGCAACCCAACAAGTGTCAGAGCGATTCACCAAGCGCGAGTTTGTCGTCGAAATGTCGGATAACTCGAAGTATCCACAAACCGTGTTGTTCCAACTCACGGGTGACCGCTGCAACCAGCTCGATGGCCTCGAAGTTGGCACGGAAGTGCGCATCGATTTTTCGCTGCGTGGGCGCGAATGGAAGAGCCCCAAAGGCGAAACCAAATACTTCAACAGCCTCGATGTTTGGAAGGTTGAATCGGCGCGCGCTGGCGCTTCAAGTGGTGGTGGCCAACGGCGCTCAA
>JAKQOD010000157.1 GCA_029565465.1 Deltaproteobacteria bacterium | reverse complement strand
CCGATTCAACGGCAACCAAGATCCCAGCCGCAGTTACGGTCAAATTCTCGATGGTCTCGGGACCAATTTCACAGGCTTTGATCGTAACTGCGGCTGGGATCTTGGTTGCCGTTGAATCGGTGATTTTGTTCAACTACTTTTCGCAACGCGCTGGACGCATTGGCGCTGAAATGAAGTTGTTGACCGATGAGTTCCTTGAGCAGTTGTTAGAATCTGACGTTGCAAGCAGTGATGAAAAAGCTGCCGAAGGGAGCGATCGTGGCGATCGGAAATCTTCCAGGTAGCAGCGACTCGGCGGATCCGGATGCCGAAGGTGGCGACGGCATTTTTGCTGAGATCAACATCACACCGTTGACCGACGTATTTTTGGTGCTGGTGATCATCTTCATGATCAGCGCATTGTCGGTGCAGGTGGAAGCACGCCGTGAAAAGAAAAAAGTTGATACCGCGACGGAGAAAAGCGAGATCGAAAAAAAGAGCGGCATCAAGGTAAACCTGCCTAGCGGCGTATCCCAAGAGATTGATCCTTCGAAAGACTCGTTAGTGTTGGTGATCCCAGTCTCGGGTGACGTGCAAGTTGGTGGCAAAGCGGTTGGTGATGCCGACTTGGATGCTTTGTTTCGCGCCGCGTTCGTGAAAGACAAAGCCACCCAAGTCGTACTCAAAGCTGACAAAGGCGTACAGCACGGCCGGGTGGTTGGCATTATGGAACGCGCCAAACAAGCAGGGCTGACACGGCTGGCGATTGGGACGTCGGGCTAAGCCGTAGGCGGGCGCTTGTGTGATGAAGGCCCGATCCATCGCGGCCACGTTCGTTGGCGCTCCGCTTCCGGTCCTCACGTAGAACCACTACGCTGCGGTCCGGTTCTCGCGCCGCCTTCGTGGCCGCGCGCCTCGGGCCTTTTGCCCGACCAAGTACGTTCGGGTACTGTGGAGTCTTAAAGACCCTGACCGTGGTCGTGGCCGTGGTCGTGGCCGTGGCCATGGTCGTGGTCGTGGTCGTGGCCGTGGTCGTGAACCTGACTGTGGCTGTCTCTGCCAACTCCCTGAATGGGAGCCGAAACGTCGTGGCGCCGTCGATGAACGGGTACGCTGTGTCGAGGGCAGGTCGTCGTGTCGGGGGCGGGGCGGACCTTTCGCTCCGCGCTCCGTAAAAAATATATTGGCCCAATCAAAATGTGCGGGAAGAAAAAGCGGGGCATGGTTCAGCTGCCAATCGATCAAGTGCCGAATTGCCGCCGCCAGCGATGAAGCATGGTAGTGCGCGCGAAGGGGCGGGCGCAAGCGGCGCGCGAGTGAGCAGCCACATCGGCAACGGGAAAAGTTTTGCGAAGCGTTGCCCCGTGCCAATAAGCGCAAATCACGTTGAAGATGAAGCAGGATATCAAGAATCTTCGTCGGCGCGATGTGTATCGAAAGATTGAGGCTTGTGACAGAGCAGCGCCCCGCTGCAGGTCGATTGGGCACGCATGCGGCGCAGCAGACTTGTTGTTCCGCAGTGCGCTTGCTGCCGTGCTGCCTATCGCAGTGCGCTCATGCGAAGCGCCACCCTCGTTTCATCGAAAGCATCTGGGGGGTGTCGTTCACCGAGCTGAGCGCGCCCGATTGCTTAACTTTTTGGAATCGTTCCGGGGCCGTGAACCTGGCCATGCCCGTGAACCTCTGACGATTCATCACAAGTTCCGAAGCAATCTCGTGGCGCTAAGACAAAAGGCGTGTTCGCGATGGCGGGTTGGTTGCGTGGGCTGGCATGGCCTTGCGGAGGGCGCGACGCGCGCTGGATCGGCCGCAACGCATGGGCACGAGCACGGCGGGTTGATGATCGGGCGCCTCCCAGCAGCTAACGAGGAGCAAGGTGGCGCTTTGCATGAGCGCACTACCGTGGCAGCGCAGCCGCGGGCGCGCTGCGGAACAACCAGTTGCGCTGCGCCGCCCGTCGGTGCGAACGAACTTTCGTGGCGGCGCGCTCCATTGTGATTGGGCAAGATGTGCGGTGGAAGTCGAGTTCGTCCTAGTCGCGCGGTTTGGTTGCCGCGTCACGGGTTGGTTGCGTGGCGTGGGTTGGT
>JAKQOD010000156.1 GCA_029565465.1 Deltaproteobacteria bacterium | reverse complement strand
ACCGGCCCAATGGTGCGCACTGGTGGGCAGCTGGCTGCAGCGCCGTGGGAACAAGCGATCAAACAAGTTGTTGACAAGCTGTCCGATCTCCGGACCAAGAAGCAAGCGCATCGTATCGTGGTGATGTCGGGGCGCGACCGTGGCATGGTGCATGAATTGTGGCATCGGTTCTGCGATGCCTACGGCACGCCGAACTTCGTCGAAAGCGGCCGCTCGGCGGTGATGTCGCAAGCGATGAAAGATGCGCTTGGCACGTACACGATTCCAGCGTTTGATTGGGGTGGCGCAGGCTTTGTTTTGTCGATGGAAGCGGGCTTGCTCGAAGATTCGTGTCAATCGGTGTACTTCACGCGGGTTGCAGCCGAACTGCGGCGCGGTCGCGGCGGTGGCCGTGCGCGCATCGTGCACCTTGGCGCAACGTTTGATCTGTCGGCATATAACGCCGACGAGTGGATCCAAATCGTGCCAGGTACATCGGGTGCAGTGGCGTTGGGCATCGCGCACTTGTTGGTGAAAACCGGCCGCTTCGATCGCAATTTCGTCCACGACCACGCGACTGGTTTCGACGAGTGCGCCACCGCACTGGAAAACTACACGCCAGCCAAGGTGGCCGCAATCACCGGGCTTACCGAAGCCACGATCGAGCGGCTCGCTAACGAAGTTGCTGATGCACGTGCGGCGTTTGCCATTGTCGACGAACGATCAACGTCATTTTCCAACGGCGTAGGCACAGCTCACGCAGCGTTAACGCTAAATGCGTTGGTCGGTGCGATTGGCCGCGCTGAGGGCGGCATGACAATCGAGCCAACTCCGCCGTTCGCTGATTGGCCAGCCGTGAAGCGCGACGAGGTTGCGCTTGCTGGTTTGGCGCAGCCGCGAGTCGATGGAGCCGGCACCGCTGCATTCCCGTTATCTCGCGGCGTGCACGAAGCGCTGCCGGACGCGCTGCTGGGGCCGAATCCACCGGAAGTTTTGATTCTGTTTCACGCCAACCCGGCATGGGCCCGAGCGCAACCAAAACGTTGGCGCGAAGCGTTGGCCAAGGTGCCGCTCATTATCAGTTTTTCGCCGTTTCGCGACGAAACCGTCGACGAATTCGCGCATGTCGTGCTGCCGGATCACACCTATCTCGAACGGTGGGAAGACGCTGGCGCAGCGCCAGGCACTGGCAAACCGGTGGCCGGCATTCGACGCCCAGTCGTCGAGCCGATGTATGACACCCGCGCATCGAGTGATGTGTTGTTAGCGATCGCGCGTGGCATCGGTGGTGCTGTTGCGGATTCGCTGCCGTGGCCAACGTTTACCAAGGCGATGGAAGCTCGCTTGATCGGCTTGTTCGATTCGCATCGTGGGGCCACCGACGGCAAGAATGCAGCGCAACGTGCCGCTGACAACGCGAAGGGCACAGGTAGCGGCCAACCGGTGGTTGCCGACAAGCCAGTGCCGGCTGTGCTTGACGCTGGCGCAGCCGTATCGCGTGGCGCTTCGTCACGTGGTGCACGCGAACTGTTGGACCAAATCTACACCGACGGATTCTGGGCAGATCTTGATGCCCCAGCTGAACCCGTGGCGTTTCGCTTCAACGCCACGTGGCAACCGCCACAGTGGGACGGCGACCCCGCAAGTTTCCCACTAGCGTTGGTCGTTTACCGGCCGCTTGGCTTTTCGGAAGGCAGCGGCGCCAATCAGCCATGGCTGCGCCATTTGCGGACACTGCCGGGCCAACGTCCATTCGCGGCACCAGTATCGATGAATCCGGCGGACGCACCTGGGTTTCACGAGGACGATGAAATCGAAGTGACAAGCCCGTACGGCGCGGTATCAGTCCGCGTCCGCCTCGATCATCGCGTCAATCCCGGCACATTGATGATGCCACTCGGAGGAGGCCACACCGCAATGGGGCGATGGGCCAAAGGTGTCGGCGTGAATCCGATGCAACTAGTGAAGTCGGGGCCTGCGGCCGGTAGCGGCGCCAATGCGATCTGCACAACGCGCGTTCGCGTTGCACGTAAGGGGAAAGCGTAATGCGTCAGACACTCTTGCACCGCTTTACTCGTTGGGTTGGCCGCTGGTTCACCCGTTGGCTTGGCAGGTCGTCGTCTGACATGTTGGTGCCACTACCAGCTGGCGCGCCGCGCGCGTTGTTGCCGCAACCCGTGATGCCACACGTTGCGCCTGCACCGACGACCAGTCCAACTGGCGGCGCGACGGGCACCGCGCAAATGGCGGGTCCAATGCCATCGGCGTACGGCAGTGACGTGTCGATGCTTGCAGCCATTGCTGCTGCTACTCCATCGATCACACGGCCGCGCTCGGTCGGCGCAGCACAATCGGTCACTGCAGCGCCGCTCACGCTTTCAACCATCGAAGCGGCCCGGGCGGAGTGGATGCAAATTGACGGCCCAACCTTGGATGCTTCATCGTTGGCGGTGGTGGCGGCTGCACGTGCCGATTTGCCATCGTCGACAGTACTCGATAGCGTGCCTGAATTAACACGTCGCGCGATGCTTGGTACTGCTGCCAAGGCTGGCGCTGCAGTTGCGGTCGTCGGATTAGTGCAGCTGGGCCGCGCGGTACCCGTTGCTGCTGCTGGCCACGAATTGCCGTCGATCGGCGAAGGTCACGGCGGTCGGCGCCATCGTTGGGGCATGGCGATCGATCTCGATCTTTGTACGGCTTGTAATGCTTGCACGGTTGCCTGCCGCGAAGAAAACAATGTGCCAGTGCTTTCGCCCGATGAAGAAAACGATGGTGCTCGCCCTGAATGGATGAGCATTCTGTGGCGCGAAGACGAACACTCGGGTGCGTTGCCTGAAGCTTTGCCGTTTCCGTGTCAGCACTGCGAAGACGCGCCATGCACGAAGGTGTGCCCAGTTGGTGCAACTTACAAAGATGAAGAAGGCATCACAGCGCAAATCTACGATCGCTGCATCGGCTGTCGCTACTGCATGGTCGCGTGTCCGTACGGCCGCCGCTCGTTCAACTGGCGTGAGCCGCAGTGGGATGGCAACTTGGTACAATTGCTCAACCCCGATGTGGCAACGCGCCCGGTCGGCGTCGTCGAGAAATGCACGTTTTGCCATCAGCGTGTGCAGCGGGCCAAAGAAGTTGCAGCGCTTGAAAATCGCGGGCCAAGCGACGCTGAAATGAAGCATCTTACCGCGTGCGCCGCGGCGTGCCCGTCGCACGCAATTACATTTGGCGATTTGGCCGATGCAACCACCGAAGTGTCGCGGCAACACCGCGACCCGCGGAGCTTTCGCTTGTTGGAACACTTGGGTACCAAGCCCGCCGTGGCTTACCTCAAACGCGATCGGAAAGCGTGATGAGCAATTCAACTGACAAATCGAACCAGGCATCGGCGGAAGGCGGCGGCGCTGCGAAGTCTGAAGCTGCTGCGAGCGTCGGAACAACAAGTGCCGGTGCCACCGTGGCAACTGCGCCAGCGGCGCAAAGCCTGAATGCGCCCATCGCTGCTGCCGATCCAGTTGAGCCAACGGAGGCAGTTCATACTCACGTCCAACCATTGCCTCGGCCCGGTTGGCCGTGGGCACTAGCGTTGGGCATCGCCATCGTTGCGGTTGCGTTTGGTGTGTATTGCTACACGGTGCAAATCCGCGAAGGGCTTATCGTCACCGACCACCGCAACATTGGTTATGGCGGCGCGGCCTGGGGCTTGTACATCGCGTTCTACGTGTTTTTCGTCGGAGTCAGTTTCGCTGGTATTTCGGTAGCTGCGTTAGGGCGTTTGTTCAACATTGAAGCGCTCAAGCCGCTGGCACGGCTCGCTGAACTAATTACGATCACGGCATTGCTCGTTGGCGCAAGTGCAATTCCGATCGACCTAGGCCGGCCGCTCGACGGCATTATCAAGTTGCCACGCTTCGCCAATCCGCGTTCGCCGTTCTTCGGGACGTTTACATTGGTTGTTGCAGGTTACTTGTTTTCATCGATGGTGTTCTTCTTTTTGTCGGGCCGCGCTGATGCTGCAGCTACGGCTAAAACTGCACGTGGCCCGTTGAAGCTGGTCTACAAGCTGTGGGCCTCGGGGTATCAAGACACGCCCGCCGAACAAGCGCGCCACCACCGTATTACCTATATTCTCGCGCTCACCATCTTGCCATTGCTCGTCGTGGCGCACTCAACGCTTGGCTTCATCTTCGGTATTCAAGCTGGTCGGCCAGGCTGGTACAGCACCTTGCAAGCCCCATCGTTTGTGATCATGGCGGGGGTCTCAGGCATCGGCATGGTAATCGTGGTTGCTGCGGCCATTCGCAAGCTGTGCAATCTCTACGACCGGATTCCGGACGCTAGCTTGCAATGGTTAGGTAATCTGCTGTGGGTGTTGGCGCTGGTCTATCTATATTTCATGGTGGTCGAGGAGCTCACGGCCACCTATGCTGGCCCCGAAGCCGATCGGCACATTGCGCACGCACTCACCGAAGGCAAGTTCTCGCCGCTGTTTTGGACAGTCGTTACCTGTTTGTTCTTGACCTTCTTGGTGCCGTTTACATTGTACTTGCGCAAAAAGGTTTCGGTGCGTTTGCTCGTTGTCGTTGGCTTGTTAGCCAACGTTGCGGCTGTGCTCAAACGGGTGTTGCTCATTGTGCCATCGCAAACCGATGGTGCCATGTTGCCAGTGGAACCACCGTTGCCCCTTGCGCCTCAGTGGGTTGAACTCGGCGTCATCGTTGGCATGTTCGGCGCTGTTACCGCGCTTATTTTGATCTTCGTACGTATTTTTCCAATCGTCCCAAGCGCCCACCCAGCACCCGCAATGAAGCCACCACGCGACAACCTGCGCGCTGTCGTCACCGTCACGATGATGGTTGTTGCAACCTGCATCACTGCGCTTGGCCTGGCCGATTCTTTCCGCTTATTCAGCGGTCAAGAGATCGATCCACGCATTCCTTACAGCCCCGTCATCTTCGCCAGCGGCGTCATTCTGCTGTTCGGCTCCGCTGCCATGTATGAGCTGTTTCCAAGCCGCCGCGCGAAGGTGTCGGTAGCGGAAAAGGCGTAATGCGTAGCTAGCGGAACCGGGCCGGCGATGGCGGCCGTGTTCGTGCGTGTGCCTGTGTCAGCGCGTCCGTGACTGTGGCGGATGCAGTGGATGTGGTCGTGGTCGCCGTGAATCGGCTGGTCGGGTGGTCGTGGTCGTCTGACGATTCATCACAAGTTCCGAAGCAAGCTCGTGGAGCGACGACAAAAAGCGTGTCGCGCTGGCGGCTTGGTTGCGGATGGCACGCGCCATGGCGCCGTGGGATGCGGGCATGGCCATGCGAGCGCATGGCGCGACGCGCCCTGCAACGGCCGCAACGCATTGGGCACGAGCACGGAGGATGCCTCCTCAGCGTCGCGCCAGGCTGTTGATGAACGGAAACCTCCCAGATGCTAACGACGGCGCGGGTTGGCGCTTCGTACGCGCGTTCTGCTGCTGGCAGCGCAGCCGCGGACGCCCTGCGGGACAACCAGTTGCGCTGCGCCGCCCGTCGGCGCGAACGAACTTTCGTGGCGGCGGGCTCCGTTGCGGGTGTGCGGTGAAAGTCGAGCTAGTTCGTGGTCGCGCGGGTTGGTCACCGTGGCGCGGGTTAGTCACCGTGGCGTGGGTTGGTTGCCGTGGCGTGGGTTGGTTGTCGTGGCGTGGGTTGGTTGCCATGGCGTGGGTTGGTTGCCATGGCGTGGGTTGGT
>JAKQOD010000151.1 GCA_029565465.1 Deltaproteobacteria bacterium | reverse complement strand
AATTTTTTGATTGCACGATCGCTGGCCATGCCACCCGCGTGATGCCGACGTTTCACCCGGCATATCTGTTACGGACGCCGGAGAAAAAGCGCGAGGCGTGGGCGGATTTGCAACTGGTGATGGCCGAACTGGCTCGCCTCGGCATTTCGCCGGGTGGTGCGCGGTGACTGACGTTCTCGATATCGCAAGCGAGTTTCGCGCCGCCAAGCGTAACCACGTCGGCGCCGCGCTGCGCACTCGCATGCGGCAGGCAATCGTTGCCGAACAAGCTACGTGCACAACGCCACCAAGCTGGTCGGCATGGCAACAGCGGCGACAACGCCTTGAGCAGCGAGTGCCTGGGTTTCTAACGCTGATGCAACAAGCGCACGGCGGTGTGACTGCTGCGCCGCCGCCATCGGCTGCATCTGGCGCAGCAACATTGCGCGCGGTCTGGCAGGCGTCACATGAGGCCGTAACACCCGCACGGATCGTTGCGCAGTGGCAGCGCTATGCGCACCAGTATGGCTTGCAGGCCGACGCTGTGAGCTTCGAATTCGAGGCACCTCGAGGCTGTTGTCGTGTGGTGGCGCCCGGCTACGCTGTGCAGCTAGCCTTGCCAGGCGGGGACAGTGCTGCAGCGTGGCATGATTGTTTGCACGAGATGGGCCATGCTATTGTGGCCTTGCTGACTTCGTCGGATGTGCCACGCGCCGTCGACGAAGCGGTTGCGGAAGTGTTTGCTGCAGATCTTGAACGTGATTGCTCCGCACTTGCAACGGCCGCAGCCGATGCGCGAACGCGCCGCCTGTTGATCGCTCAGCGACTCGCATGGGCCGAAACAACCGGCATTCCCATGGCGCAGCCGCACGTGCCTTGGGCGCTGTGGCATGACCCCGGTGTGCAAACCGCCTATGTCGCCGCGCATCGTTTCGCTGCGCCACACCTTGGCGATGGGCTGCAGACTCGTGTAGCGCTGCAGCAATTTGTCGCCAACCTCAGCCGCGCAATCGACGGAGGTTTATGAATCGATGGCTCGTTGCGGTGGCGCTGCTTGGTATTGCGCTACACCCAGCATGTGCGGGGCGCCACGCCGGCTCACGCGGCGGCAGCGAACATGAGCGCTTGTTGGCCGATGTCGCTGCGCATCCCAACGATAGTGCCGCCAACCTGCGGCTTGCGCGGTATGCACTGGCCGCCAAGCAGCCTGGCGCAGCCCTGCGCTATTTCGCCGTAGTGGAAGCTAACGGCGGGCTGTTTGGACCTCGCTGGACAAGTAGCGATCGCAAACACTACGGCGACTTGTTGCGCGAACGTGGCGCATGGCGGCTGCAGCACAACCTCGTCGCTGCACAGGCGGATATAGCGCATGCGCGCTCGCTTGGCGCGGTCGTCGCTCCAGAGATGCTTCAGCGCACTGCCGCCATCCAAGCATGGGCCGATAGCTGCCATGCCGCCGATGACATCCGGCAACGTGGCCTACAAGCTGCCTGTAAAGCAACGATCTCCGTCGGCGCTTGTGCTGCAGAACCGGCCCCCCAACGGGGGGCATTTGCGGCTGCGCTTTGGCAGCACGGCGCCAAACGCGCGACCTATGAAGTGTTGCGGGAGCTGGCACGCCGTAGCGCTGGCGTGCCATCGGAAACGCGGTTACTTTGGTTGCAAGCCCAAGCGTGGTGGACTGGCACCATCGTGCCAATCCCCATCGCGCCTACGACAACCGTGTGTGAGCTGGTTGCGTTGGCTGACGCGGTTTGGCCAACGCACGGTGCCGCGTTTGATGCTGCGGTGCAACGCGGTATCGAAACACTCGACGATTGGCGGAGTCGGCATGGATTGCCGCCGGCGGTTGGCGACGTCGCGGCATGTCAGCTGGCGCCAGCTGCACCACCGGCACTTCAACCTGCGCTTGCTGCCGTTGCGTTTGATGATGCATTCGCTGCGCGGTGGCAGCTAACAGCAAAGGTCGTGGCTACGCTTCGACGCTTGCATCAGCAGGCGCCAGCCACAGTGGACCGGGCCGTGGTCGAATTGCTCGACGCAGGGCTCGACGAAGCGTGGATGGCGGCGGCGGCTGGTGAATTATTCGATCTGATCGGGGATCCTGCGCGTGCGCGTCGCTATTGGCAACGAGCGGTCGACGCAAACGCCGATCCTGCGTTCGTGCAAGGGCTCGCAGTAGCGGTAGCACATAGCGGCGATCCTGATGCCGCTGCGATTTGGGCAACTCAGGCAGCCGCTGCTAGCGGCGATCCAGCGTTGTGGCTGTTGGAAGTCGCTTCCGCGATGGCCGCCCATGGCAGCTCACCCGAAGCGCTGACATTGCTCAAACAGGCACGGAGTGTTGCCGGCGCAGCGGATATGGCGGCCATCGATACGGCCATCGCACGCGTGCAGGGCGGCGGCGACGACCACGCAACCGTGCTGAGCGCCACGCTGGACCTGCGCGATCCACAAGCGCGGGCTTGGCTGCGCGCACGGGTAGCGCGGTAGCGAAAATGGCCTCCTAGAATACCGGTTTTTCTTTGTGATACTTCTGGATCAAGTCGCGCATGTAGTCCCCGAGTTCGACGATGGCTTCGACTTCGGTGGCGCGCGATACATATGCTGAATAGATCTTGTGTTCATCGCCATCGTCGCTTGGTTCGCGCAGTCGCAGCAAAACGTCGCCATTGCGTTCATCACGCACGCCTTTGCGTCGCTTGGGAATGTTGACCGCGTTGATCAGCTTCCAAAGCTTCTTGCTCTCTTTGGGCAACAGCGTAATCGCGCCGAAGTCGTTTTTGCGATCCTCGAGCGAATTGGCCACCCAAAAATTGTCGCCACGTACACGTATCGTCCACTGATCGCCATCAGGTGTCATCGAGACCATATCGAACATCGTGCCGTTGGCTTCGCCTCGGCTGTCGAGATTCGCGGAGCGATCGCGTTCGGCGTATACGCCGCCAGTCGCGCAACCGCTCGCGTTCGCCGTCATCAATGCAAAGACCAACAAGCGACAATGGACACGCGCAAGCATGCACCTAGCATAGCGCAAAAAATCCCCGCTGTAGCGTGAACCGCCCGTGCCCATGCTAAGGTGCGCCGGTGCGTTTGTTTGGCGAATCAATGACCACGCCGGTGCAGCCTTTGGCTGGCACCTGGCGCACCGCAACCATCGCACAAACGTGGACACGCTTTGCGCCGCTGGCGAAACACGTCGGCATCACCCGCATTGCTGACATCACGGGGCTCGACACGGTAGGCATTCCGGTGTTCTCGTCGATTCGGCCACGCGGGCGTTCGCTGTCAACCCAGCAAGGCAAAGGCGTTACCGCCGAAGCTGCGCGGGTCTCTGCCTTGATGGAAAGCCTCGAAACCTGGCACGCTGAACATCTGCAAAATCCAGTGCAGATTGCGTCGGCCGCAGCGTTGCGCCGTCAGGTGAACGTAGTTGATATCACGCAACTGGCGCCCGGGCCTAAGCGGGCATCGCAACGCACGCCACTGCGCTGGGTCGAAGGCTGGGATTTGCTTGGCCAAGCGTCGGTGTGGGTGCCGGAACAAGCCGTAACGCTCGATTGCGTTTTTGATGCGACGCCACGCTACTTTGATGTTTCCAGCAATGGCTTGGCGTCGGGCAACACCATGATCGAAGCCGCGATTCACGGCTTGTGCGAAGTCATTGAACGCGATGCTGAAGCAACGTGGCGGCGCACCGGCAGTGATCGCCGCTTGGTGATCGAGACGATCGAAGATCCGATTTGTTGCCAACTGCTAGCGCAATGCGAGCGGGCAGGGATGCGGGTGTGGGCGTGGAATCTTACCGATGACATTGAGGTGCCGGTGATGGGGGTCGCGCTGGCCGAAGATCCACGGCGCCCACGGTTGCGTGAGCTTGGCGTGTATCAAGGCTTTGGTTGTCATCCGGCTGGCGCGATTGCGTTGTCGCGGGCGATCACGGAAGCTGCACAAACCAGGTTGACGTACATTGCGGGCGCTCGCGATGATTTTTTTCCGTTCGATTATGCGCGCGCAACCGATGCCGAACTATTGGCCTCGTTGTGGGAACAGTACAGCCAACCACCCGATGAAAGTCTTGACGCTTCAAGCGCATCAAGCGAGTTTGCTCCGCAACGCCCAACGTCGTTGGGGCAGGTGTTGCAGCAGCTGCTAACAACGGTGCGAGCCGCTGGCGTCGAGCAAGTTATCGCCGTGGACTTACAACAAAAGCGGCTTGGCGTGCCAGTGGTGAAGATCTTGATGCCTGGGCGTGCGGTTGATGTGGAGGCGATGGGATGAGCGAAGTGCGCATCTATGCTGGGCCAACGATCAGCGCAACCGAAATCCAACGCTGGTGCCCTGGTGCGCTGGTGGCGCCCCCGATCGCAGTCGGTGAACTATACGCCTTGGCCCTGCAGCGGCGCCGACCCAAACGTGTGCTGATCATCGACGGCTATTTTGAGCGCATGGCGGCGGTGTGGCACAAAGAAATTTTGTTCGCCTTAGAACGTGGCATCGTGGTGTACGGCGCTGCAAGCATGGGTGCGTTGCGTGCCGCCGAACTTGCGCCCATGGGGATGATTGGCATTGGGGCGATCTATCGTGACTATGCAGCCGGGCGGTTGGTG
>JAKQOD010000129.1 GCA_029565465.1 Deltaproteobacteria bacterium | reverse complement strand
GGGCGTTGGCGCATCGGGCTCGTTCGCATGTGAAGACCTTAACGGGCAGCTAACCGTTACTTGTACGCAGTAGTTGCTACAAGCCGACGATCGAAACTGCTTGGTGCAGCGCAGCGAGCTGCCACGCACCTTCGTCGGTGTGCACATAGATCGCGAACACTCGCAGGCGGATAGGGTCATCGTTCTCTTCGGATTGCTCCGCGGCAGCGGTTACCCACGCGAGCTGACCGTCTTCAGTCGTGCCACCGCGTGGCTTGTCCAACAACTTGAGTGCCACACCGTTGTCGGTCCGCTTCTTCCAGTATTTGGTGATCGCTTTGGCACCCGATGCAAACTGTTCAATCGATGGTCCAATGACCAGAGCTTTGCCGGCGTCACTTTGCGCCAATAAGTCAGCTTCCCACAGCGCCGGATCTTTGATGCCTTGGTTAAAAGCGGCGATTGCCCCGGCTGCTGGACCATCTTTGAACGTGGCAGGCAAGGATGCCGCGGGCATCGTCAACTTGTCGTTTTTGGTCAATTTGCGAATTTTTTTGAGTGGCACCGACGGCGACATAAAAACTGCGGCGAGGCGGGCAATTTCGTTTTTTTCAGACGTGAGCGTTGTCACAATAAAAGCATCGTTGCCAACCGTTAGATTTTCGACCAACCATGCTGAGTGCCCTCCAGGCGCAACCCCAATCACCGGTTTGCCGCTATTAAACTCAAGCGAATCGTGATGATCGTCAAGGAAGGCGCTAACCGCAACCACGGCATCGGCGCGCGAAGCAAAGTGATGTTTAGCGCCAGGCCCCAAGACGACTAAATTTTCAACGACCGTCGGCAACAGTGCATCGGTGTGGCCGCCACGGACCGCCGTGCTGACCTCGTCGAGCACGGCTTTGGCATCGCGCGCTGCGGTTTTCACGTCAACATCATCGCCTTCGGGCCGTGGGGCCTCGGTGGTTTTGCTTGCCGGCGCGCCACAGCTCAGCACGACCCCTAGCAACGTGATGGATACCCAGCGCATGTGACGATTGTCCGCTCATGGCAACGAGAGTGCAAGGCCTGCTCGCGACCCGCACCGACGATTTTAGGGGTGGCAAAGTTGTAGACAACGCTGCATAACCCGGCCAATCCAGGTACAATTTAGCCATGCAACGAGGATTGTCAGTGCTCGTGATTTCTGTGTTGAGTGGTGCAGCTGCGTGCGGTGGCACGCAACGTACAACTCATCGCGCGAGCACCATGCAACGGCTCGCCGGTGTTTGGCATGCGGTGGATCTCGACGGTAAATACCAACTTGAAGTCGAATCCGACGGAGCGTTTGTGCAGCGGGTAACGCCAACTGGCGGCGATGATTGTGAACAACGCGGTCACTTTTACTGGTATCGCGGCGAGGCTCGCTCGCCCGGCCGGTTGCCTGGGGCTGGGCCGGATGCTCCGATTGTTGTGCCGATGCCGCCAAATCGCGCGATCTGGGTCGATGTAGAAGTTAATTCGTGTGTTGCCGATTCGGTAGGCAGCCGGCTCGAAGTGCTGCCAGCCGGCAATATCGACGAGCGCTTGCCATTACACTTGGATCGAGTTGGCCTCAGCGCACCGCGCAACTATAAGCGGTTTGATTAGCCGCTGCGTCGACGCCGGTAGTTGTTGCAGGCCGAAACGCAAAACAGCGCGAGTGTAACCCGCGCTGCTTCGACGTACAGATTGCTGGTGAAAACTATTTCTTGAGCAAGTCGCGGATTTCGGCGAGCAGCTTTTCTTGAGCTGGTGGCTCTGGCGGCGCGGCTGGCGCGGCTGGTTTGTCGGTTGCCTTCTTGATTGCCGAGACCACGATGAACAGTACAGCCGCAATAATAAGGAAGTTAACGATAGCAGCCAGGAACAACCCTAGCTTGATGCCGCCTGGCGCCCAGCTTTCGTACCCGCCCGCAGGCAAAATTTTGCCAACTAACGGCATAATGATGGCATCGACCAACGCCGACACAATCTTGCCGAATGCACCGCCGATGATCACTGCAACGGCTAGATCAACAACATTACCTTTGAACGCAAACGCTTTAAAATCATTCCACATGCGAGCGCTGTAACGTAGGTGCGGCAACCAGTGCAAGGATTGCGCGTGCTGAAACGGCCCAGGTACCCCAGAGGATTCCCTCCGAGATTCTCTGCTTACCCCAGCTCGTTGCCAACTGCGGCGGCTAATGCGCCAGCGTCCAACAAGCAGCTTCTGGTAATACCATTGCACTTTTCACTGCCTATCACGGCAAGTCCAGGCGCCGGTTGAACTTGCAAAAATGCTTCGCAGAGTGCTGGCGCGACGATCGCTGCCACGCTTGGAATGCCCGAATCCTCGTCGGAAATCCAATCAACCGCAGGATGCTGACGATAGTGTGGCTCAGTTGCAGCATTGGCTTTGGCTAGCAGCCGTCGCCCCAATTGCGCGGCGGCGTCGGCGGCAATGGCAAAGCCACCTCGGGCAGCGGCAGGGCCTGCCAACAACAAAGGTGCGTTGCGATCGTTCGCTCGCCCGACGAACGGTCCGGTCGAAATTATCGAACATACTTCAATATGCTCAGCTCGGCGCGCACTACGCGCACCAATGGTGCTTGCGGCGTAGGTGCCTCGGACAATGATCCGATCGGCAAGTTCAAACTCGGCGTGTTGCCGCGCAATTGCCCACGCGGGCGCACGAAAATGGCGCAAATAACGATCATCGGGAAAGCGCAATACTGCAGCGTCGAGGTCGCGATGCAACGCTGCGTAATGTGGGACATCAACCAATAACGTAGTGTGCACGCCGCGCGCTTTGGCCCAGGCAAAAGGTTCGCGTGCGGCAAGCGAACATGCAGCGAGCGTCGGTGTTTCATGCGTTGTCGACGGCGACGCCACGCCTTTGCGCTGCAAACGTTGGGTCGTCCACCACGCCAGCGCCCGACGTTCAACCAGGCCCACCTGCAACGCGCGCATTCGCGAATTGCGTGCCCACAAATGCGGTAACGTCTGGGCTGCGAACCACGGCGCACTAGTGACCAATTCGGAAACGTTTGCCGTCGCAGCCAGCACGCGGCGCTGCCACAAGCGCGCTGCTGCGGCTGGGATAAACGTTGGCACTAACCACGGCGCCCACAAGGTGACTGATGACGTTGTGGCAAGCAGATCGATCATCGGGGCCAGCCATGGCGAAGCAGCCGCAGCGATCAAGGTGGTGGTCATCGCGCAACCGGATCGCGGCGTAAGCCAGCCCGTTGCAACAAGCGATTGCCATCGTCGCACGAGGTTTCGTTGCACGACAAACAGGTCGGTTGACTGGCATCAAGTTTGCGGCGGGTCTCGTCGGAGATCAGGCTGCGTTCGGTTTGGCCACCATGGACCACCGTGCGATGGATCCTAACTCGATACAGGATCGGCATGCCGGGCAATTCGCTTACGTCGCGCTCGATGGTAACGGTGCGGTCGAGCGCCGTGGTTGCCCACGCGCTGACGACCAATACGTCGCCACGCACGCCTGCGCTCAACACGACGGGGCCCGTCGGTGCAAACCGAAGATCTACGTGCGGATACGCCACGGTTGCATCGAGCGCGTCGATTGCTGCCACCGCTGCGGTGTGGCCATGGCGCTCGACGATGGCCCAGCCAGCTTCGACTGCAAGTTGATACAATGCGTTCGACAGCAAACAGATGCCACCACCGATGGTTGGTACAGCGCAGCCAGCTTGCAGCTCCATCCCTGCGATAAAGCCCCGTTGCTGATTCACGGGCCCCACCGCGCGCCAAAATGAAAACGGCTGGGCCGGCGAGAGTGCAAGCCCGTCGATTGCGGTGCACGCGAGCGAAACGTTGTGGCGCTTGCCACGCTCAAGCTCGGGATGTGCACCGATGCGAACCATCGGTGACCGCACGGTGCCCACACACACGTTGGGCAGCTCGCTTGCGTACTGTGGCGCGTAGTTGGGCTCGATCA
>JAKQOD010000119.1 GCA_029565465.1 Deltaproteobacteria bacterium | reverse complement strand
CACGGACACGGGCATGGACACGGGCATGGACACGGGCATGGACACGGACACGGACACAGACACAGACACGGGCACGGTCACGCTCAAGGGTTCGCGCCAGGGCACGGGCAAGGCTGACGATTCATCACAAGTTCCGGCGTGATGTCGGCAATCTGCGACACAAGCGTGGCCCAACGTCATGCACCAACCAGGCGATGGCACGCTCCCGAAGACATGCTTGTGCGGCTGGCGCTTGATCAATGGGTCACGGCGCACTGGCATCGTGCACCGTCACGAACCGTTATGCCGCGGCGTGTGCAGCGGCTGGCGCTGGACGGCCAACTGGCAGCGGTGCGATACGATTGCCGTAATCGCGACAGGCAGTGAAGCCTGCCATGCCAGGCAACGCGCCGATTTTACGATCCGTATACGCCATAGCCGTATGCAGCTCTTCGCCTGGCAACAGCGTGCGCATAAAGTCTGCGATATCCTCGTCAGACTTCACGCCGCTGCCGACCGGTGAGAAGAACTTTTGCACAATGAAGCGCACGTACTTTTGCGTAAACGTGCTTTGCCCTAAGCGCTCTTTGGCTTGGTGGTAATAGTACGCAAAGTGCCGACGCTCTTGTTTTGCAATGCGCCGGAACAACTCGGCTAGCACAGGATTCTTGGTCAACTCACCAACCGATTCGTACGCTTGCGCAACAAGGCATTCTTGCAATGCGCCCCAGGTCATCCACAGTGCTGTGAATGATTGCGGCAACAATCTTGCCATGCCTTGCTGCACGGCATCTTCGACTTTGGCCTTCACGCGTGCGGACGACCGTACCTTTTGGGCACGTTCTGTTGCCGATTCAACATCAACGCCGCACTCACGCAACAAGCGCGTTACCGCGTACGCGTGAAAATACTCCTCGTAGTTCCACATGGTGAGGAACGTTAGGATCTCAGGATCACGCGAAACTTGTAGTTTGGCGACTTCCAAAAAGTAGTGCACGGTCTGACTTTCAACATCGACAAAGTGCTTAAGCCACTTCACTTCGTTTTGGGTCAGGCCAACTTGGCGTGCCAAAGCCCAATCCAAATCTTCGATTTCGACTTTTTTGGATACCGCTAAATGTTGAGCAATGTCTGACACAGGTTTGCCTCCGCAAGCCAGTACGTAACACGGGCCGGCACGGATCAAATAATCCCCAAAGAATGATTTTCAGTGGGGAATTTACGGATTCAGCGCTGGTCGGACCAGTCGCGTCTATTCATCTTCTGCATCAAGCCCGGTAACATCATCATCATCGTCAGCTTCGGACGGCGCAAGGCGGGGTTCGGCCGCTAGTTGGCGCGTCATGTCCATGACTTCAAGATCGCGCGGCCACACGGCGCGCAACAAATCCATCAAGCCTTCGGCTGATTTCCAATCGCGTGCAGCCACACAATCACGCACGCCTTGCAATTGATCAGTTCGCAACTGCGGCGCTAATCGCTGAACGTTGGCAGCAGCGCTCTCACGCGCGCTGTTGTTGTTTGCGCGCAAAGCAAGCCGGGCTGCGTGGCTCCAAAAATAGGCCGCCGACGGTGCGCGACCGCGTTGTGCAGCTTCGGCAGCCGTCACGGCTTCGTCGTATGCACCGGCAAATTCGCCTAGCTGTTCGGAGACCCGTGCCAGCTCCAGCCAAGCCCAGTAGAACCCCTCGTCGAGATCGACGCACGATTCGAGTTCTTCGCGGCCTCGTTCGAGTTCACCAGCAGCCAAAAATGCGGCGCCCAAGCGCCAGCGTGACGCCACCGCCGCACCATCGCGCCGGACCAATGCGCGTAATTGCGCAAGGCTGGTGGCGGCGCTCAACTCACCGTCGTCATCGAACACGTCGTCGACAAATTCGCCTTCGTGGTCATACAGCATGGCTTGACCATCAAGCATGCCCCATAGCCAACGGTCCAAGCGGCTGCCAACCGGCAACCAATCATCGATCGAACCGTCCCAACACAAGACGGTGCCCTTGGCGGTGCCCGG
>JAKQOD010000064.1 GCA_029565465.1 Deltaproteobacteria bacterium | reverse complement strand
ATCAAATCGGCTTTAAACAAGCCGTGCAGGCCCATCATCATGAGCGACACCGTGCAGTTGCCGCCGATAAAGTTCTTTACGCCAGCCGTCAACCCCCGGTCGATCACATCGCGGTTGATCGGATCGAGAATAATGATGGCGTCTTTGTCCATGCGCAGGCTCGACGCAGCGTCGATCCAGTAGCCTTGCCAGCCGGCTTCGCGGAGTTTCGGAAACACCGCTTTGGTGTAGTCGCCACCTTGGCACGACACGATCGCATCACATTGCCGCAGCGCTGCAACGTCGTTGCCGTCGAGCAAAGTGCTGGCGCCTTGGCCAACATCGGGCGCGGCGCCGCCAGCGTTCGACGTTGAATAGAAAACTGGCGTGATCAACGCGAAATCGTTTTCTTCGCGCATCCGCTGCATCAGAACCGAACCCACCATGCCGCGCCATCCGACGAAACCAACTCGCATTGTTTTGCTCATGTCTTTACCTCGTGGCATCCAAACACAATTTGCTACGCCCCGCAATTGTTCGGGGCCAGCGGTAACGCGCGATACAGCACGGCTATTCCGCAGGACGCGATTTTGCAACGGCACCGCGGCTGCAACCATGTCACGCTACTGCCATGAAATCGTCCGCCATCGTCGCACTCTGTGCCCTCGGCTGGGTAGCGCACAGCCAACTCGCTGTAACGGCACATCCAATCGACGCCGAAGTGCGCGCGGATCATGACATGTATATGCGCAGCGTTCTCGAACGCGTGCTGGCGGAAACCGCACAGCCACATACCGACGATACCAGCCGCCGCGGTGCAATGCGAGTTGTGCAACTCAACGTCCCAGCCAAGTTTCATCAGGAGCTCGATATCCCAGGCCTGCGCGCCAGTTTGCTGGCAGCCAAATTTACCGAGCTGCCGACCAGCACGACGACCGATACAGTCCTGGTCGCCCCCAACGGCATGCGCGTCGCCTTGAACCCCAATGAGCCGATCCGCATCATTGATCACCCTGTCATCGCCAAACGTTCGAATCGTTGTTCGCCAATTCCCAGCGTCACGCTCGATCTCCAAAGCAACGGCGGTCAAGTTACAGAGAACGGCCAATACCATCGTGTCGGCAATCCGCTTGCGCCATTTTCGACCCAACGCTTGTTCGACCTCGACGGCGACGGAGTGCGCGATGCGTTTGTGCCCGTCATCAATCACCCCAGCGATTGCGTCACCGAACTTTCGTGGCAAGTCTGGATTGTCCAAGGCGATTGCGGTTTGCTGGTCGGCACCATTGGCCCCGGCTGGCCGTCGGTCGATGAAGCGCTACCCGTGCCAGCGCATGGCTTGCGCCCGATCTCTACGGTTGCCGAGCACGGCCAAACCCCAGCCGAACTGACGGCGCCTGAAAAAGTGCAACAAACCACCACCACGTCCAATTTTGTAGCTGCCAAATTTCGCTACCGAGCGACGACCAAAGCCACGCAAACCACCATCTGCTACCACTGCCCTTCGCTCACTTGCCAAGCAACAACGCACAAGTAAGAGGCTTACCTACCGTTACAAGGGGACTTTCCACTGCCGATACTTTGACTGCAAGCTCGAATACCGACGGTGCGATGGTTTGTGCTACCCTGCCGCGACGATGAGTTCAGGTACTAGCGAATCTCCTCTGGTTCTAATTATGGCTGCGGGCATGGGCACGCGGATGAAGAGTGAAAAGCCGAAAGTGCTGCACGCCGTTGCCGGTCGTTCGATGATCGGCTGGGTTATCACCGCAGCGCAGACCGCGGGTGCCAAACGCGTGGTTGCGATTTTGGGCCACAAAGCCGACGTTGTAAAAGCCGAGCTCGATGCGCGGTTCGGCGCTGGCAAGATCGACATCGCGATTCAAGCTGAACAGCGCGGCACCGGTCATGCAGTGATGTGTGCG
>JAKQOD010000062.1 GCA_029565465.1 Deltaproteobacteria bacterium | reverse complement strand
CGTGGGTGGCGTGCAGATGAACGTGAGTTGTCCGGAGACCGTAACTGGGATGTCAACCACCAAGTCGCCGAGCCAGCCGTGGTCCGGCATGGTGAACTCGCGATACTCTGCTGGCACCCGGTTTTGAGCGCTTGCCGGTGGCCCCACGATGGCCGAGAAAGCGCCGGTCGGCGGTGCGCCCCAGCAAACCGTCTCGTCGCATACTTCGCCCGCACTTTGATTGCAGTCCGCGTCCGACTCGCACTCCGGCACTGCAGTTTGCGGTAGCGTCAAACATCCGGCAGCGGCCGAGAGCACCGCCAAGGCAGCCGCCTGCGTCACGAGCTTAAAGCGTGGGTCCGCCATCACAGTTGCGGCTCCTGGCAACGCAAAAAGAACTGCCAATGCGTCGATAAGCCGTCGGCTGGCATCGCGCGGAACCGTGGCGTGCCAGTGTCGAGTGGTTCGCGATCAAAAACTTCAACCCAGACTAAGCGCTCGGCACCGATGTCGGATTGTTGGCAGACACCACCAACGTCGCACGTTACCGTGCGCCGGGGGAGGCCCGAGGCTGCGGCTTTACAAGCCGCGCGGGCCGACGTTGGATCCGGCCGATTATAGTCGACGAACACCCGGATATACGCATCGTCGGCAAGGTCGGTTTCGAGCACCGTTACCGAAATCGTGCCCGTGCCACGCGACAACACCATTGGCCCAGGTTCGGACAAGTCCGTGGCCGCTTCGTCGCGAATCGACAAGATGGTCGGCGGCGCGTTGACGCCGGCGTCTGGCAAGCCGAGGTCGAGCGGTGGAGGAATGACACAACCCATGGGTGTGTTGGCTAGAAGCACAACGCAGGCCAGTTTTGTAAGTGTATGAAAACGCTTAGTAAAGCCAGGTCGGGCCAGCTTGCGATCCCGCCTTGGTACTGACATTGCAGTCGTACCACATGGTGCTTTTTGCGCCACTGACATCATTCCGTGGGCGCTCCGTCGTCGGATTCTTTTTCCAAATGGCGGAAAATAGTGCGTGGATCAACGCCCAAATCGCGCGCGGTCTTGGTGCGATTGCCGTTGTTGAGGGCCAGAATATCGTTGATGTAGTCGCGTTGAAATTTATCTTTGGCATCGGCCAAGGTGAGAATCGTTGGCAGTGCGTCGGCTGACAAGCCGAGGTCGTCCGGCCCGATTACCGTCGATTCACACAGCACGATGGCCTTTTTGATGCGGTTTTCGAGTTCGCGAATATTGCCTGGCCACGAGTGCTTGCGAATGGCCACGCTGGCGTTGGGTGAGAGCCCTTTGATGCGCGAATCGTATTGTTTCGAAAAGTGCGAAAGCATGTAGCGCGCAATCACCACCACGTCGTCGCCGCGATCGCGCAACGGTGGCAAATGCAAATTCACCACGTTGAGGCGATAGAACAAATCTTCCCGGAATCGACCGCCGGCGATTTCTTTTTCTAAGTCCCGGTTGGTGGCGGTAAGGATCCGAATGTCGACGGTTTCGGGACGGGTATCGCCAACGCGGTACACCACCCGTTCTTGAATGGCGCGCAGCAATTTAACTTGTAGTTCGAGCTGCAACTCGCCAACTTCGTCGAGAAATAGGGTGCCGCCATCGGCGGCTTGGAACTTGCCGAGCTTATTGGCGGTGGCGCCCGTAAACGCGCCGCGGACGTGGCCGAAGAGCTCCGATTCCAACAAGTTCTCGGGAATCGCACCGCAGTTGATGGTGATAAACGGTTTGCCGTTGCGCGGCGACCGGGTGTGGATTTCGCGTGCAATGAGTTCTTTGCCAGTGCCGGTTTCCCCGGTGATCAAGACTGAGATGTCGGTGCTGGCGATCTTTTCAACTTTGCGAAACACCTGCTGCATGGGTGCGCTGGTGCCAACGATTTCACCGAAGCGCGACTGTTCAAGCTTTTCGGACAAGCGCTTGTTGTCGACGCGCAGTTCGTTGAGCAGCAGTGCGTTAGCAACAATGAGCGACGCCTGCGCTGAGAACACTGTGACGGCGCGCATGGTGTCCTGTTGAAATAGTTCGCGAATCGAATCGTTGCCGACATAGATCAGGCCAAGCAAGCGACCGCGGTCGAGCAGGGGCACGCAGATCACGCTCGAGACACGCAACTGCATCACGCTCTTGGCCGCTGCGAATTCGTCGTCGCGTAAGGCGTCCGAGACGATCACCGGTTTGCGGGTACGCACGACCTTGGCAATGATCGAGTCGGATAGCTGCGACACTGCATCGGCGATGTTCTCGCGGCGGATGTTCCGCGCCACCTTGATGTCGAGTTCGTCGCCTTCGGCCAGAATAAGGAAGCCTTTGTCGGCGCTGGTAATTTCGATGATGGCGTCCATCAACGATTCCAACAGCTCGGACAGATCGCGTTGATGCATCAAGCGCTCGGAAAACTCGTAAAGCTTGAGATAAGCATCAACATCCGCAACGGTGGATGCCGCTTCGTTTTCGACCGGCGGGGCTTCGTCGATCAGCGCAAATCGCAACTCGCAGTTGCCGATGACCAATCTGTCGTCGTGGCTCAGCTTATGCTTGCCGCGTTTTTTACCGTTAACGGTGACTTCGAGTTTGCGGCCCAACGTTTGGATTGTGTACATCTGGCCGTCGAATTGAATCGACGCGTAGGCTTCGGCCACTAACGGATCGGGTAACACCACGTCGTTGTCACGGCCGGAGCCAATCGATGTGATCTTCTTGTACAAGTGATAGACCGACGGTGCGTGTCCGGGACTTTGCAGGCGAAGCGAAGGCATTTAGAAAACTCCCCATACAGAAAGACCGCCACCCCCGCCATCGACGACGGTTGGGCTAAAGTGAAATTCAAGTTTAGAGGTCGCCTTGGCGGGCGTTGGCGTCGTCGGCGTTGGCATCAGGCTGTCATCACCTGAAACCTGCACGCGCGGTTGGTATTGCACCAGTGAGTCGATCACCCCCCACGCCATAAGACCCAAACACGCCGCGCCAGTAGCTATTTCCACTCCCTGCAAGGTTTGAACAAGCTTGAAGTCTTCGGTGGGAACGCGGCCGCCGTAGCCGTATTTACCGGCGAGATATAGCCAAATACCGAGCGACGTACCACCAGTCACTAGCTGGGTGCCGGCGAAGAACACGCCTTTGGCAATTTTTCGGTTCTGAAACTGGCCCGCACCGAACGGCACAAAATTGACGTAGTACGAACGCACTTCGTAGACGATTAAGCTCTCGCGGTATTTGCGTAACCGTTCACGTTCTTCGGCCAAGGCTCGCGCTTCGGCGTCGCGCAACTTGCGTGCAACCAGGTTCGCTTTGGTTTGATCAAAATGGCGAATTGCCTCGGACGAAAACAACAGTGGATCGAGCGCGACATCGCTCGACAAGAACAAGGCTTGCTCGAATTCACGCGTGGCCGTGGCGCGATCACCGGTTTCGTAACTGCATGCGCCCAGCAACGTATGGGCCTCGACTAAGTCGTCGGACTTGGCAAGCCGAGGTGTGGGATAAAGCAAGAAATTCAGGGGGGGCAACGCGGCTGCAAAATTGCCGGCCCGAAACTGCTGCCGCGCATTGATGAGTTCATCAGCTGGCGCAGCAGTTGCCG
>JAKQOD010000061.1 GCA_029565465.1 Deltaproteobacteria bacterium | reverse complement strand
AGAGGCGTTGGTGCGTTGTGGCCAGGCTTTCGCACTGGTAATCGTTGCCGCGTGCGCACCCAAAGCGCCGAGCACTCCAGCTCCAACCGCGGGCAGCGGGGCCGGCACCGCCATGGTCGCAGATGCTGCGTTGCCCACCGCCGTTGCGCTGCTGCACGATCACCAGCAGCTGATCACCGCGGTCATCGCGGATTGGAATGCCACTACGGCAACCCTGCAGCTGTGGCAACGCGATGGCAACGGTGCGTGGCAGCGCGATGGTGCGGCGTGGCCGGGCGTGATTGGCAAAACCGGTGCAGGGTGGGGCAGCGGCTTGCATGGCGATGGCGCACCGCGTGGGCTCGCCGACGCTGGTGGCGCACGGCTCAAAGCCGAAGGTGATTTGCGCAGTCCGGCTGGGGCCTTTGACCTTGGCGGCGCATACGGTTACGCCACCGACGAGGTCACCAAGCTGCCGTATGCCAACGTGACGGCAACCTGGCGCTGCGTCGACGATGCGGCGTCTTCGCGCTACAACCGGGTGTTTGACACCACTGGCATTGCGGTCGACTGGACATCGGCCGAAAAGATGAAGCGCGACGATGCGCTGTACACGTTGGTCATTGAAACCAAACACAATGCCGACGCGCGCGCTGGCGCAGGCAGCTGTATCTTTTTGCATGTGTGGCGTGATCTGCAATCGCCCACGGTTGGCTGCACTGCGATGCCTCAAACCCAGCTACGCTGGCTGATGGGCAAAATCGACCCCGCCTTGCGTCCGGTCTTTGTGCTGTTACCAACGGCCACATATGCCGAATTGGCACGCGCGTGGGATTTGCCAACGCTCGTGGTGCCAAACCGGTCGCCGTAGGGGAAAAGCGGTCTATACTATCGGCACATGGCCGTCACGTCGCTGCCGTCTGAAGTTCGATCTGCGCCAACCTTTGATCGTGCCGCGGTCGCGCGGTTGCAAACCGCCGTTGAACGCGTGGTGCGCGGCAAGCCCGACGCGATTCGCGCAACCCTCATCGCTTTGTTGGCGCGTGGGCACTTGTTGATCGAAGACATTCCTGGCGTTGGCAAAACCACGCTTGCGCGTTCGCTTGCGGCTGCGGTTGGTGGTGCGTTTCGGCGGATTCAGTTCACCAGCGACTTGTTGCCATCGGACATCGTTGGTGTTTCGATCTACGATCAGTCGGGCCGCGTCTTCGAATTCAAAAAAGGTCCGTTGTTTGCCAACATCGTGTTGGCCGATGAAATCAATCGCACTACGCCACGCACCCAGTCGGCGTTGCTTGAAGCGATGAGTGAAGGCGCGGTTTCCGTCGACGACACCACCCATGCGTTGGAATCGCCGTTCATGGTGCTTGCGACCCAGAATCCAAGCGAGCAGTACGGCACGTATCCTTTGCCAGAATCGCAAATGGATCGCTTTTTGTTGCGCATTTCGATCGGTTATCCAGCGGTCAGCATTGAGCGCGACTTGCTGCGTGATCGCGGCGGTGGGGATCCGGTGGCTGCGCTGCAGCCAGTGGTGAGCTTGGATCAAGTGCGTGAGTTGCAAGCCGCCGTCGAACGCGTGACCGTGAATGATGCGCTGGTCGACTATGCGATGGCGATCGTCACCGAGACTCGCAATCATCGTGGCCTGGCGGTTGGCGTTTCAACGCGTGGTGCGTTGGCGTGGTATCGCGCTGCCCAAGCCGCAGCGATCATCGATGGCCGCGACTTTTGTGTACCCGATGACTTTAAGCTGCTCGCTGTACCTGCGTTGGCGCATCGCACCGTGCTCGCTGGCAACTTGGATTCCGTTGGCAAACAGCGGTCCGAAGGCGAGCGCATCATTGGTGAAATCATGGGCCGCGTTGTGGTGCCAGCCTGACCATGGCCGCACCCGCCGAAGTCGAACGCAGCGCCGGGCGGTCGTGGCTGCCTTGGCGCAAGCGCGAACGACCCAAGCGTAAGCTCACCTTTACCCGTGAGGGCCGGATTGCCGTCATCTTGGCGATCGCCGTCGGTATCGCCGCGATGAACACCGGCAACAACTTGTTGTTCTTGCTGCTTGGCTGGGTGTTGTCATTCATCATTGCCTCGGGCGTGTTGTCCGAAATGACCATGCGCGGCTTGGTGGTAACCCGCAACGTGCCGCCCGTGGTGGTCGCAGGTGAGCCGTTCTTGCTGGAAGTCATCGTCGATAATCAGAAGGCCGGCCGCGCTTCGTATTCGATCGAAGTCGAAGATCTCGTGGCCGGCACACCGGTCGACAAGCGCTGCTATTTTTTGAAAATCCCAGCCGGCAAGCAACAACGTGCCAGTTATCGGCACACCATCGCGCAACGTGGGTTGCATCGCATCGAAGGCGCCCGTTTGGCGACCAAATTTCCGTTTGCGTTGTTTCGCAAAACCCGCGATATCGCCGCCATCACCGAAGTATTGGTGTTCCCACCACGCGTACCGGTCCGCCGCCCGATGCCCAACGCTGCTGTGCGTGGCGATATTCACAGCAGCAGCCTCGGGCGCAGCGGTGAGTTTTTTGGCTTGCGTGAACATCGCCTCGGCGATGACCGCCGTGCCGTGCACTGGCGTTCGAGCGCGCGCAGCGGTCGGTTGTTGGTTCGCGAATTCGAAGACGAAACCGCCCGCCGCATCGTGTTGGTGCTCGACAACGGTTTGCCCGAAGAGGTGCGCCTAGCCGCCGCCGATCACACGCTGACGCCAGCGGAGCAAGCGATGTGGTTTGCGCTCGAGCGCGCGGTGGCAACCGTGCACAGCTTGGCTGCGGCGTATATTGAAAGCAATTGGAGCGTCGAGCTGATCGCGCGCGGCTGTCACGTACCGGCTGGCCAAGGCCGCGCCCACGCTGGCAAGTTGGCCCGCGCCTTGGCGTTGCTACCCGCGGTCGCGCTTGATGCGCCGTTTGCGATCGCTGTTCAGCCACGCAGCGAAAGCGTCATGGTGGTGCCCATGGGCGTTGCTAACCTCAATCGACCGATGGTCGGCACGGTGCTCGAAGCGTAATGCGGTTTGCCACGGCTCATAAGCTTGCTACCTACGGCATGGTGGGCTGCGCGATGCTGGCGATGACCACCGGCGGCGGTGTGTCACCGACGTTCATGTTGCTCGGCCTCGTTGGCTTGGCGGCATCGTGGTTGATCGAGCCGAAACCCGCGCTCGTTGGCGCGCCACCGTCGAACAAGCTCGCGATGTTGTGGTCGGCGGCGTCGCTGTTGTTCTTGATGTATTCGGTTGTCACGGCGTTGGCGACGGGCGATTTTCTCGGGGTCGGCGCTGAGTTTTTGATTTGGCTCACCGTTGCCAAAGCGTGTAATCGACGTGCCTTAAACGACTGGCAACAATTGTATCTGCTCGCGTTTTTGATGCTGGTTGCAGGCTCGGTGCTCAACGCCGATATTCTGTACGGTATTTGCTTTTTGGGATTCGTGATTTGCTCGACGTGGGCGCTGATCTTGTTTCATCTGCGCCGCGAAATAGCAGGCAACATGCTGATTCGTCATGCCGCAACCGCTGCGTCGCAACACGCGCAAATCGATCGTGTGCTCAATTCCAAGCGCATCGTTGAGTCCCGGTTTTTCGTTGGCACCGGCGCCGTATCGTTGGCGGTTTTTATTGGTGCGGCGGTCGCCTTCTTCGCGATGCCGCGCGTCGGTACGGGCTTTTTTGGCAAAGGCCGCACCGGTCGCTCGATGGCTGGCTTCTCCGACGGTGTGCAGCTTGGCGGCCACGGCATCATCAAAGATGACCCTACCGTCGTGATGCGCGTCGAAATCGATCCGATATATGGCAACCCGGCCGCGGCTGCCGTGCATTGGCGTGGCGTTTCGTTCGATTTCTATCGCAATGGCGAATGGCGCCGCACCCCACAGGCACCGCTAACCAAATCGACCTACGAAAACAATGGCAACGTGCAGCGCCGCACGTTGTTGTACGACGGCCCACCGATCGATGCCACGGCGATCGATGCGTTGCAGACCACCACGGTCAAACAAAAGGTCTATCTCGATCCCTTGGATTCATCGGTGCTGTTTGGGGCTTCGCTGCCGCGCGTGGTTGCATGGGCCGGTGGCAAGCAGCGTTGGACCAATGCGCCGGAACACAACGATGAAGTGCGGCTTAACCACAATTCAACCATCGTGTACACGGTATGGTCGGACATCGCTGGCCCGTCGGAAGAGGTGTTGCGCGCAGCACCGACGACCCCGCTGCCACGTGGCTATCAAATGTACTTGCAGTTGCCGCCGGAAATTACCGCGCGCACACGTGCGTTAGCGCAACAAATCACGGCCAATGCTAGCAACAACTACGACAAAGCCCGCGCCATCGTCCAATGGCTCGGCGACAACTTGGCGTACACGCGCGAGCAAGCCGAACCTGGCCGCCAAGAAGCGGTTGACTTCTTTTTGTTCACTCGCCAAAAGGGCCACTGCGAATATTTTGCGACGGCGTTTGCCGTGCTTGCACGTTCGGTCGGAATACCGACGCGCAATGTTAACGGCTTTTTGGGCGGCGAGTGGAACGGTTTTGAAAACTATCTCGCAGTGCGCGCCGGCGACGCACACTCGTGGGCCGAAGTGTATTTCCCGACGGCCGGCTGGGTTACCTTCGATGCGACGCCAGCTGGCGCGGGGGAAGAGCTTGGGCGCGGCGGCGGAGGCATTCGGGCGCGGCTGCGGCGGTTCTTCGATACGTTGCGGTTTCAATGGACCAAGTGGGTTATCGAATACGACATTGGTTCGCAGCTAGCGCTGTTCAAATCGGTCGGCCGTGGTCTCAAAGATGGCGCAGCCCAGGTATCGGCGGCAATGAAGCGCAGCCTGCGCGTTGCTGGCTTGCCTGTGCTCGGCGGAATTGCCTTGCTGGTTGCACTGGTTGGCGCATGGCGGTGGTGGCGGCGGCGTAGCAAATCAACGCAACGGCAGGCTAGCCCAACCCCGAACCGCAAACCGAGCCCGCAACAAACCGAAGCGGCGCGGTTGTACGCCGACGCAGTGGCCCAACTTGGCCGCCATCAGCTCACCCGCAAGCCGGCCCAAACCCCACGCGAATTTGCCCAACATGTGGCTGCGTCGCCATTGCCAATGGCGCAGCAAGTGGCTCCGACGCTGCACGAGTTAACGGCGCTGTACAATCGCGCGATGTGGGATCCGACCGCAACCGTGGCGGAACTCGCCGCATTGCAAGTGTTGGTCGAGCAGCTGCGGCGCACCACGGCGGTGCCGCCGCACGCGGGCTGATCATTCGGTTGGAATTTGATAAACGTCGTCGAGCACATCGACGCCGCATTCGAGCGACTCGCACCAATCGATGAAGCGCTGCACCATCTCTTTGCCACGCATCATCGCACCGTGCTGTGGCGCAATCACCTCGATGTCGAGCTGGCGCACCATCTTGGCCCAGTTTTGCGTGGCGCGCCGCGCCGACATGTAGCGCACATGGAAGCCCTTCATGAACCGGATGTGCTCGTCGAAATCGGGCACTTCAATGTATTGATGACCAAGCGATGCGCCCAAGTCGCCTGAGTACAGAATCTTCGATTCTGGATCGTAAATTTGGTGATTCCCCGACGAATGGAGGAAGTGGGCTGGCAACACCAAGAGCTTGAGGCCGTCGAGATTCAACACCATGCCGCGATCGGGGATCCCGACCAAGCGGTCCGCCACCATGCGATCGAGGCCAAAGTGTGGAATGAAGCGCATCCAAAGATCGGATGAATAGGCCACGGCGTCGGTGGTCATCAGCCAGCCGTTGAGCGCGGCCAAGATATCTGGATCTTCATGCGACAAGAACAGATGCGTGAGCTTGGCTTTGCCAATTTCACTCATCGTTGCGGACAGCGCTTTGCTGTAGACCTTGTGCCCACCAGGGTCGAGCAGGATCGCCGCGTTGCCATGCACGATGATGTGCTGGTTGGCTTGCACCGCTTTTTCGCCTTGCAAGAAGTCTTCGAGGAGGACGTTTTTGTGCGTCCCGTTTTGATAGAGAATCGTTGATGGCACTGAACCCTCCGATGGCCCGTCAATGTTGTTTACGCGCAACACGCAATGCAGCTGCACCAACGCCGTCCCACACGCGCATCAGTGTCGCCGCCATCCCGCTCACTCGCATAGTCTTTGAGGCTACTGCATCGCCGCAGTGAAATCCAGCGCGATGCCAGGCTGCGACTATTCGCCGTTGGTGGATTCGGTATCGGCATCACTGCGCGCCGGCGGCAGCGCCCTTGGTGGCAGCAGCTCGGGCTCGGTATCGACGCTGCACGCCATGAAGATCGCAGCATCGAGCTTTTTGAAGTCGCGCTTTTTGTACCAGCTCAGTGCTCGTTCATTGTTTTCGGCAACTTCGAGTACCAAGTGGTTGAGCCCGTTGACGCGCGCAAGGTGATGCAACTGTTCAAGCACAAACGAGCCAACGCCGCGGCCGTTGTAGTTGGGATGCACCGCGAGTTCATCGACGAACAAGGGCCGCATGTCGCGCTTTTCGAAGTAACGCGGATTGATCCAGTTGTCTGAGCCCGTGACTTCGTACGAGCACTCGGCGTAGGCCACGATGTCGCCGTCGACTTCGAAGATCAGCTGCTCGATGCCTTCTTCTTCGTAGATTTCTTCGAAGCGATGCTTCGACCGCGGCCGTTGATACTCGACGGTTTCGGCATTGACGTCGCGGAAGCTCACTTTGAGAAACTCCCACACCCGATTGATGTCGCGCCGATGAATGCGTTTGACTTCGATCAGCGGGGTTTCAGGCTCCGGCGCCTTTTTGGCGGCCGCTTTGCGGCTTTTACCAGCTGGCGCAGGCGTGGCCCGCGTCGCTTTTTTGCCAGCACTGCGCTTTGCGCTCGCGCTCGGCGCCGATGCAGTTTTGCGTTTGTTACGAGGCGCAGCACACATGTGCGGCTATCATACCGGATCGTCGCTGTTAGGAGCCGACTTTGGCCACCAACTGGGTAATTCGTTCGACAAAAGCCGGTTTGTGATGCCGGTCGAACTCGGTCCAGGTTGCAAAGGTGGTTGGATCGGTTACCCGATCGACGAAAATCTTGCCCAATAGATGATCAACTTCATGTTGATACGTGCCAGCTTTGAGGCCGTGCACGACTTCGTCGATGTCGTTGCCGTGCCGGTCCCAGGCTTTGACATGCACGTGCAAATGGCGTTGCACCATGCCGCGCAGGTTCGGCACGCTTAAGCAGCCTTCATTGTTTTCGTACATTTCGTCGCCCACCGGCGTGAGCACGGGGTTCACCAACACCGTGAGCGGAATGGGCGGCTTGTAGGGGTAGCGCGGATTGTTCCGTACTTCGACAGCACAGATGGCGATCGGTTCATACACTTGAATCGCGGCTAGGCCGGCGCCGTCAGCATCGTGCATGGTTTCGATCAAGTCGTCGATAAACTGTTGCATCGGTGCCGATGCGAGTTCTTCACGGGTTACTTGCCGCGCAAGTTGGCGCAGGACGGGATGGCCAATTTGAGCAATTTTACGTATCGCCATAGCGCGACTGTAGCAGAAGCGTGGGCCAGCGCGAGGCAGGCTACGCGGCTTGCACGTTTGGCGGTGCTGCGCTGCCAATGGCTTGTTCGATCGTCGTTAATCCAGCCGCACGCACCTTTTGCTGCAGTTCCCGGCTGATGCGTTTGGCCCACGCCGGGCCGCCGTAGACAAAGCCGGTGTAGCCTTGCACCAGCGTTGCACCTGCGGTGATCCGCGCCCATGCATCCGCGCCGGTTTCGATGCCACCGACGGAAATGATGCACATCTGGCTACCCACCCGAGCGCGCAAGCGCTGCAGCACCACCAGCGAACGCGCAGCTACCGGTGCCCCGGAGATGCCGCCTGCACCAAGCGCGGCAACCCGCGCCGCCGGCGTGCGTAGCCCGTCGCGATTGATCGTGGTGTTGGTTGCAATGATGCCATCAAGCTTCAGCTCGACCGCGAGGTCGGCCACCGCATCAACATCGTCGTCGTTGAGATCGGGCGCAATTTTTACCAGCAGAGGTACCCGCCGCAACGGTGACGCACGATCACAAGCTTGCCGCACTTCGATCAACAGCGGTCGTAGCTTGTCGATAGCTTGTAAATTGCGCAGGCCCGGTGTGTTTGGCGAGCTGACGTTCACCACCATGTAGTCGGCATGCGGTGCTAACAATTCGCTGCTGGCACGATAGTCGCCGAGCGCATCGGCTTCTTCGACCCGCTTGGTCTTGCCGATGTTAACGCCGACGACGCCGGCGGGCCGATGCACCAAGCGCGCGGCGGCGGCGCGTGCGCCATCATTGTTGAAGCCCATGCGGTTGAGCAACGCACGATCATCGGTCAAGCGAAACAACCGCGGTTTGGGATTGCCGGGCTGCCCTTCGGCGGTAACGGTTCCGATTTCGACGAAGCCAAAGCCCAACGTCTGCAATGCTTTGATGCCTTTCGCATCTTTATCGAAGCCCGCTGCCAGCCCCACTGGCGACGGAAACTGCAAGCCCAACGCACGTACCGCCAACTCGGGCGCAGTGAACGTGAACAACGCGCGCAGGGCCTGCCGCACCCCGGGCACCACTACCGCGGCACGCAGCAGCGCAAACGAAACTTTGTGTGTGGCTTCGGCCGGCAAGTGTCGCAACAGCAGCCAATACAATGCGCGGTACACGCGCGGTTTGTACCGCAAAGCTACCCAGCCAGCGCGCTGTGCGGCTACTTTTCCGTGCCTGCGCTTGGCCGGCCGCCGCTGCGCGGCTCACGGAAGCGCTCCGTGTACGATTTTTCAAATTGGGCTGGGTCCATCGCAACGCCCAACGGAGGCGGTGGATCGATTTGGATAAACGCATTTTCGCGAATCCGCAGCGCAGCCATGCGCAGCAGCGTTGCGTCGAGACTGGTGCTGCCTTCGCTGCGTGCCAACGCAACGATGGCGGCGTCCAGTGCTTTGTTCGGAACCACGGTTGCACCGTCGACGCCGCGGTATTCGAGGGCTGCGAGCGTTGCACGAAACACGCCCCAGTCGCTGCTCCCCAGCCCGGTGGCCAGCTCTGCGAATTCGCTTTGCTCCAAGCGTGCAAAAGCTTGCCGTGCCGCGGTGCCTTCTGGGTTGGGCCGTGCCGCAACTGGGGCTTGGCTCTCGATGGCGTTGACCGATTCGATCAAGTCGGTGGCCCAATCGCCCGACAGCGGCAACCCGCGCGCTTGCGTCACAAAATTGGCGGCATCGCTAAAGCGCCCTTGCCCCGCTAAGGCTCGTGCTAACGCAACAGCTGCTAACTGCCGAATTTGATCGCTGGTTGCCAAGCTCAGCAGCCGACGCGCTTCGAGCTCCGCCGCCGTAAACTCACCACTGCGTGCCAAGGCCGCCGCGTAAACCGCAAGCAGCGTTTGATCGCTGCGTGCACCGCTTGCGATCGCGTGCCGACAAGCATCGGCGGCGACCTTGTCTTGGCCAATCATCAGCGCCAACTGCGCAAACGTGATCCAGGCGTCGGCGCTGCGGAACCGGCGCGCAGCAAGGCGCATCACCGCGAAGCTTTCGTTGCTGCGGCCGCTATCAAGCAACATCCGTGCAACCACCGCGGGCGCGTCCTGCCGCTGGGGCCCTAACGCCCGCAACGCCATGCGTGACCGGCCTGCTTGGCAGTAGGCCAATGCTAGCTTTTGTTGATGGGCCGCGTCGTCGGGCGCGCGTGCAACCACCCACT
>JAKQOD010000058.1 GCA_029565465.1 Deltaproteobacteria bacterium | reverse complement strand
GCCAACGCACGTGGCCGCGATGGATCGGGCCTTCATCTAGCAAGCACCCACCTACGCCGCGAGAACCGGACCGCAGCGTACAGTTCTACGTGAGGAGCGGAAGCGCAGCGCCAACGAACGTGGCCGCGATGGATCGGGCCTTCCACTTCAAGGCGGCGTTGCACTAATTGACGACGATCTTCTTGAGATCGAGGCCACCAGCGAACAAGTACGAAACTGCGTCAGAGTAACCGTAGACTTCAATGCCACAGGTATTTGGGCACTCGATCTTATGTTGGCCGGCAGTCACGCTAATACGGCCACCACGCAGGTTATTGCCGAACGGCAACAATTGGCCACTGATGTTGTTGCCGTCGAGCCGGATCACACCGCCCACGGGCGCTGAGATCGAAACGAAGTTTTGATTGTATTGCGATGGAATCAAGAACGTATAGTCGGCGCGATACTGCTCAACCGGCACCGCGATCGACAACGAAGGATCACCCAGCGGATTGCCTGCACCAGTGCCGATCGATTTTAAGTAGTGGCCAATGAGCACTGGCTCGCTGCTGTTGATTTCAGTGTCTAAGGTGATTTGCACTTCGCAGAACTGCCCAGCCGCCAACGTGCCGCAGGTGCCGGCCGTCGGCGCTGGCGAAAACGTCACGGTCGTGCCGGCCTTCTGGGCCATAATGCGCAACACATCGGTTTCACTGCCGCGCGGTTTCGCCCGTGCCAACGCAAAGCGTTTGCCCCACGTGCTGGTTGGGAACATCATTTCTTCCAAGTGGTCAGCACAGCAAGCTTGGTCTTCGGACCGCGCAAAAGCTTGATGACCTGCAAACACACCAGCAGTTTTGCCACCGAGCACGCGCACGCGGCTACCGGTTAGGTCCCCGTTCGCAACCGCTTCGAGGTTGAGCACATCGAACGCATCCAACGTAAACATCGTCGTCGAGTTGGCCGCAAGCGCTGGTTGCACGGCGCCTTGTTCGGTGCCTGCTTTGGTGGTGACTTCGACTTGCGTACCATCTTCGGTGGCAACCACAGCGAGATAGCCAGTAAAGTTCTGTTCTGGCGTAGTGAACAACCCGCCGGTCCGACGATCAAGGGTCTTGGCGGTCATCGCGTAGTACTCGGTATCGAAGGCCGAACGCGGAACCAACAACGACGCGTCATTGGAGAACACATCGACGTTGTTCAGTGGGTTGAACTGGTACGCCACGATTGGCAGCGTCGAGGTCAGCTTATAAGCACTCTTGCTTTTGCCGCTGCCATTTAGCGATGCATCAGGCATCGCCAGCTGCTGCGGAAACAACGTCGAGACTTGGCCTGCCGGCACCGAAACGGTGGAGACTTGGCCGCCACCAGCCGTCAACGTGACGTCGACGGCGCGCGCTTGCGGATTCGATACCACAATCGCGTATGGCGCAGTTTGGGCGTCGAGCATGCACACGTCGTTCAACTGACAGATCAGCCCCGAACGGCAACGGTCACCTGGATCGCAAAGACCTTCGAGGACGGTGTGCCCCGCATTGGTGCAGACCTTAATCGATGCTGGCTTGGTCGGCGCCGCGCAGGTGCCGGTCCGGAAATCGGACACTTGTTGCGCATTGTGTAAATCGACCGCCCAGTATTCGCAGCCTTGGTAGCTTTTGTCTTCGGCCGCCTTTTGGCATGCATCAACACAGCCACCCTCGACGCAAACGTTAGAGCCGGTGCAGGCTTGCGTCATCGCGCCTGGCTGCCCACTTGCGTCACATTGAAATACGTTGCCGTCTTTGCAGAAGCTCGTGCCGGGTTCGCAGGTCACGCAGCCCAACGTGTTGTTGCACTGCACCGGGCACTCTTGGGTGAGTTCCCACGTGCCTTCAGCGCTGCAAGTTTGAAACGAGGTAAGCTCACAACGCACTTGGCCAGCATTACATTCGGTTGCTGCATCGATGGGTTCGGAACGACCGCTTGGACCACAGCCAACAACACCAGCGAGTGCAGCTACCGCAGTAGCAAAAACAAATTGAACGCGACGCGTCATGAAATAGCCTCCGGCGGGGACGCTAATCCAGCTCGTCGCGCGGCACCAGAGTTTTCATACGGCAATCGTCACCGTTAGTCGGGTTGACACCCGGGTGGCGCCACCGGCTAGTCGTGGCGCAAGCCGTCGGCGGGCCGCATCGCAGCGGCGGACCATGCCGGCACAATCGTGACGACGAGGCCGATGCCCATTGTGATCAAAACCACAAGCAAGACTTCAAACGGCCGCACCACGATCGGCAAGCGATCGATTAGATACACTTTGGGATCGAGTTTATAACCATAGACCGACACCACGTGGCACGTCGTTAGCCCGATCGCCACGCCTACTAAGGTCCCAACGCCAGCAATGGCCAAGCCGACGATCTGGAAAATCAAACCGATGCCGATGCTGCGCGTGCCCATCGATTTGAGAATGGCGACTTCGCGGGTCTTTTCGCGCACCATCATGATCAACGCTGACACCATGTTGAACGTTGCGACAGCAATGATGATGGTGAGAATCAGGACCAATGTCTTCTTTTGAATTTCCAACGCGGTAAATAGGTTGTGGTTCAACTCGTACCAGTCTTGCACTTGGTAAGGCGGCCCGCCGAGCGCGGCTTCCAAATTGCGTGCAATTTCACCAGCCCGCTCGACGTCTTTGACTTTGAGCTCGACGCCCATGACTTGATCGCCACGGCCCACCAAGTCTTGGATGTCTTTTAGCGCGGTGTACATCAAGCGTCGGTCGTACTCGTCGAAACCACTGTAGAAAATTCCGGTCACGTGGAACTTGCGAGTGCGTGGCGCACTCGACTTGGCGCGCCACGTGTCAAAGTCGATATTCGACAACGGCACCACCACGGTTACATCGTCGCCAACTTTGGCTTTGAGTTTACGAGCGAGCTCGCGGCCCATAATGATGGCAGGGTATTCACCGGGCCCCGGCACCCGTGCTAGAGAGTCGATCGAAGCACCGTCGAGCATGTGCTTGTCGAGATCGAGCACGCCACGGACCAACGCCGGGTCGACGCCTTTGATCGCAACGCCCGACAGCTGGCCCTTGCCGCGAGTCACCAGCATCTCGGCGAAGATAAACGGCTGCGCCGCCAGCACGTCAGCATCAATCTCCATCGCGGTCTTCATCACGTCGCGATACTCGGCAAACGTGGACTGCTGCTTAAGCACGATGACATGCGCGTTAACGCCCAGCACTTTTTCGCGAAACTGTGCTTGAAAACCTGTCGTCACCGACAACACCACAGTAAGCGCAGCAACACCCAGTGCCACGCCTAACACCGAGACACTCGTGAAGACGGAGAACACCGCCATCAAGCCGATCACGGCAGCGGTGATCATGCCCAGCAACAGCATCAACACGCCGACTGGACTGCCGCCGTTCGAGGTTAACAAGATGGCAAGGCCAGCCAACGCAATCACCCCTGCAATGCCAGCTCGCACCAACATCGCGCGGTTCACGCGGCCGCCAAACAGATAGCGTCCGCCAATAAAATTCTCGTAGGCCATGCTAGTTCACAGTACCGGAGGGCGTGCCACCAGTATTCCCTGCGGCGTTCGCACGCCGTTTGTTGTATCGCTCCCATGCCACAATACCGACGACGATAATCGCCACCGATACCAACGCAGCCAGTTCGCCATGCACCTGCGCAGCTTGCGAAGGCTCCATGAACTTGCCGCGAATGTCTTGTGCTCGGCCAATCGCCAACGCGATACGACCTTGCACGGTGAAGCCAAAGCTTGCGCCAAAACCGATCATGATGATCCACACGCCAAAGCGCGAAACCTTGCCGATGGTGCCTTTGTGCGCCACCGAAAAGTAGAAATACAACAGCGCCGTCAAGAACGCGACCAGCAGCAGGATTTGTGACAGGGTACCAAAGACATTCAGCTGGCCGCCCGTGACCGCAGCGTTGGCATCAATGCCAACCAAGTGACCCCGTTCGTCGGCGAGCCCTGCGCGCTCAACCTCTGACAAGCTTGGCCGCGTCACCGCATCTTCGACGCTAGTGAACGGTCGTTGTTCCCGCTCCGCAATCAGCTTGGTCGCAATGCCAGGCGTCACCCCGGCAACGCTAATTAACGTATCCGCGCTGGCGGTATTGAGATCTACTTTGCGCAAATCAAGCGGCCGACTTGCGGTTTTCACTTGTTCGGCAATGTCGGATTGCACCAATGCCGCCACGTTTTGGCCAGCAGCCATCGCGACCACAAACGCCAACGGGAAACGGCCCATCCAAGCCAGCCGCGGCGACAGAAATTTTACAAACATCAGGGCTGCTAAGCCGATCGGGACGAACGTCAGCCAGGTCGAATTGTCGTCGGTAAAGCGCGGCACAACATTGTTTTGGAACTGCGTGATGACGATGTACCCAATCGACACCCCAACGAACAAATGTTCGGCGAACTTGTAGAACGGATTGTCTTTGTACAAAAAAGACAGAATGCAAAAGGTGAGGAAAATTCCACACCAAAAGCCGATGATCTCAATGGCGGTTAGTTGACTCATGCCATTGCCTCCTGTTGACGGCGCCGACGGCGACCAAGGAAGTAGATGGTGTTGCCAAGCAAGATGGCGATGATCACAACACCGTGGCCAACGTTCAGCACGTCCGCGCCTTGGGTTGCGGTGCCAGTTTTGCCAACCAGCACTTCATACTCGGCAGCGCCCGACAGCCCGGCCACCAAGCCCAACAACTGCCCCGATTGATAATATGGCGCCAAGTCCGTGGTCGAAACCGCCGTCGTTGCAGCAACCATGCGCAATGAATATTGCGCTTGCACGTACTGCACATACTCTTTGGCACCCGGCGCACCGGCCGACACCAACACCATCAAGCGAAAATCGCCCAAGCGATTGATGTCTTTCATGAACGAAATGTTGTCGATCTTGGTGCCGTCTTCGGTACGGCCATTGAACAGCTTGCGAATATCGGCGGCCATCGCAAACATGACGTTTTGTTTGCCTTCGCGAAAACCTAAATAAGCGTAGTCCACATTGCGCACGTACGCTCGATCCGGACGGCCACTGTAACCAGCGGTCCCGGCAGCAGCGATGGGCACGTCCATCGTTTCGCGCATCCAACGTTCGATCAGCGGCGGTGCGGCATACCACAGCGTCACGAATACGATTTTCACGTCTTTGCGTTTGAGTTGCAGAATGACCGAGCGGTAATACGGCTCAAGCTCCGGCGTGGCCGATGGATCCAAATCCATCGAGACCAACACCACATCACCTGCCTTGAGTTCTTCGACCGGCGCATAGGCCGCGCGCGTCATCGACGACGGCTTAACCGGCAACCCAATGGGGAAATACAAAGGGACCACAACGGCCAAGCCCATCAGCAAAAAGATCCAACGCCGATCGAAACGCTCCAACACGCCCAACCAACCGGTGACATTTTTGCTCGCGCTCACGAGTCACCGCCCAGATGCGAGCGCTCAAGGCCCAAAATAACCCGCAAGCCGGTCGCAATCGCGCCGACCGCGGCGCCCATGATAATGGCGCGACGTGAACCGTTGTTAGGGATATCCAAGATCCACTGCGACAGCGCCGGCAACTTGGTCGAAATCGCAGCCCCCATCGGAGCGCGGCCCAGCAGCACAATAATTGCCGAACCAAGTAGCAAGCCCGACTCGACGTTGCGAGCACGAAACGCGCGGAACGCAGCCGATGCAACAAAGAATGCCAACAGCGAAAACATGGTCGCATTGCACGGCGCGAACAAATGATCATACATCCACGTCCGCACGCGGCCGTCTTTGCCCCACATCATCGGCGGGTCAGTCGCTAGTCGCGCGACATCGCCAGCTTTGAGATTCAACGTGCCGTTCCACGTCGCGAAGCCGCCAGCGCCATGCTGGGCCGAAGCCTCGATGACACCAGGGTCAACTTCGATGCGCGAAGGCTTACCGTGCTCATCCAATGCGTGAGTAACCACGCCAGCTACGACTACTTTGATGTCGCCGGGCGCCACGATCTCAATCACGGCTTTGTTGCGGCCAGCTAGCGTTGCATCAGAGCTCACCGTGGTGAACGTGCTTGGATCTTTCGCGGTGCCCCACGGCAGGCCTGCTGCAAACATGATCAACGCCGACGCTAACAACACCACTTTGTATGGCCAATCAGCTTCGCGCCGGCGAATCTTGGGCCACGTAACTTGGATCAGGTTCAACCCGCCAGCGATGTAGGCACACGCCGCAATGACCGAAGCCCAACCGGTGAGGTCGGTTTGGGTAAAGTCGTACACGGCATGATGCGGCACAAACGCCGCAATCACGAACCAAAGCCCGACGGCGCAGCCAAAAAATAGAGGCAACGTTTTTTTCATGGGAACAACTTCTCCATGAGATCAAACCGCGTGAACGGATAGATATTGTTGTGGGCCAGGGTTGCGAACACCACACCAACCACGACCAGCAACGCCACAACAACTTTGAGTAAGTCGCCAACTTTGAGTTGGGCCATCTGATCCGGCTCGCGGGTAAGATACGCCGACGTTGCGTATAGTTCTTCACCGATCAACGTGTAGTCACATCCTGCAATGAAAAACGGCATCTGCGTGAGTTCAGCGGTGCCTGCGATTTGTACGGCACCAGCCACAAAGCCGGTTTCCGCCAGCATCAGCGATTCACCATAAAACTTGCCGAAGTAGATGTTGGTAGCCGGCCGCTCGCGCATGATCATGCCGTTGACGCCAGCGGCAAATGCAAACTGCTCGCTGGTAATGAACATGACATTTTCCGGCCGATGCGCGTCGAGCCGGCCAGCGTTGGCGTAGCCTTGCCGCACCATTTCTTCGGCAATGACCATGGTGAGCGGGAACGCGTTGGCGACGCGGATATCGGTATCGTACTCCGCCGTGATCTTGGCGACGTGGCCCAAGATCAACAAGCCCGCGATGGTTTGAATATCTTGCGCTTCATCAACGCCGGTGACGTACAGCACCGGCCGGCCCATCTCGGTTGCACGCCCAATCGAATCCTCGATGGCATCAATGCCAGCGATGCGGCGGACAAACAGCGTGCGCCGTTTGGCCAACCATGTGAAGCCAAATAAGCCGCCTGCCGTCAGCAAGATCAATGCAAGGTAGCCGAGCTTCGCGGTGTTGAACCAATGCGCTTGGGATGCCACCTTCCACGACACCACACCGGTGCCCACAAAGCCAAAAAAGCCTGGTGCTTGCGGATGCTCCATCACTTGCAAAAAAGCGTAGACATACGATTTGCCGGGCTCAACTTTGTCGACGATAGGCTCGCTTGGATCGCCGTCGACCTTCGCGATCAACGTCCAATAACCATGCGTGCTACCAAGCTCCCAGGCAGCCGCTGGAATCTTTTCGGTCCAGCCATCCTTGGCAGGCGCCGCAGCAGGTGGAAGGTTCAGCAAAAATGCCATCGATACGAGATCTGGATGGCCGTAGCCGGTAGCTTGAGGGCGCGGCTGGTCGCCGTCGGCTGCGGTGGCTTCGCGCCGCAACAGCCACACGGCCACATCGGTGCGACCGTCGGCGCGCTTCCA
>JAKQOD010000028.1 GCA_029565465.1 Deltaproteobacteria bacterium | reverse complement strand
CGCGCTGCCCGACACCGCGAAGCCCCCGGCCCCCGCCTGCGCCCCGCTCGGCCCGACCAGCAGCGCTGCGCTGCCCAGTGCGATCCTGCGGTGGACCGTGCTATGCGTCGTGCGATGACAAGGCCGCTGCCGCGTGCGAGCTACGCCGCGCGTCGTGCGCGTAACAGCGGCCGTGGTGCGCGCGCCAGTGATGGCGCTGCGCCGCTGCTGAGTCCCCACGTTTTGTATGTATGTTGCCGCCATCACCGTGGGCCTCCCGTGCTGGTTCGTACTGTTTGCCGACTAAAACTCGTCAGCGCCCAAGTCACACGCGCCGTTCTTGGGACGAGCTTCACCATCAATGTCTTTGGTTCCAGTGCATACGACCCCAGGGACATCTCGAACCATACCAGCACCGGCTGGTGACGCAGCTGTTAGGTGAAAATCGAGCCCAGCGATATTTGCAAAACCCAACGTGTTGGCGGCGCTACCAGCCGAAATAAACGAGTCGCCATATGTACAGCCGCCGCCTGTCTGGGTGGCGAAAACGGTGCCAGTGTCATTGGCGCTAACAATATTGCGAGCTCCGGCGAATCCCGTTACCGCACAATTGACCCCGGGGCCGCCAAAAGCCCCAGCCTTTTGATGGTTGTAGACAATGGTGTTTTGGGTGAACGAGTTCCCACTCATGTTTGATGAAAGTTGCACGCCACCGAAATCGGAGCCGGTTGCGGAGCCGTTGCCATTTGACGAAATAATGTTGTTGTCTAGCTTGAAAACACCATTCATCACCAGTACGCCTCCTCCATTGTTCGCCGTCACCGTCGCGCCGGTCACCGTCACGGTGCCCCCGCTCGACGTGATGCCGGCTTCGCGGCAACCCGACACTTTTCCGCGCGTCATTTTCACCGTCGTATTGGCGCCCACTTGAATGCCGAAACCGGTTGACGTGCCGGATGCATCCGCAATTGCCAGATCGTAAAGTTCAACGACACTGGTGCCACTAGTGGTAAAAAGAGCGCCGTTCGACGTACTCGTCAGTTTGCTATTCGTGCCGGCAAAAATTTGCACGTTGCGATTCAGGACGGTGACCTGATCATTCACTGTGTTCGTGACCTTGATAATGCCTTTCGCCTTGGTCAACGCCGTCGTGATGGTTTTACAAGCTGCGCCCTGCGCGCACGTGCCGGCATCAGTACCGCCGGTGCCATCTACGTAAGCAACATCCATTGCAACGGCACACGCACCGGTTGGCAAACACACCTCCGATGCGCACTCACTATGCTGCGTACACGCACGACACGCGCGGTCCGCGCCACACACGGGTGCGTTCGGTGGGTCGCCCGCCATTTGACAATCGGCACTCACGACGCATTCAACACACGTCTTCGTCCCATTAACGTCGCAGACGTTCGCCGTACCCATGCACTCCGTGCTCGCCGTGCACGCTTTCGATGCATCAATGCGGGCGTCGAGTTCCGGATTCGCACAGTTATTATCCACCGCGTTTTCGCAGTAGTACGGATTCTTGTGACAACCAGCGCTCGCACCGACGGCGAGGCCCAACAACAAGCAGCCTAAGATTACGTTCTTCATCGTCTCGCCCCTGTATTTGCTATTGACCAACATTAGAACTGGCCTGCCCAACCAACGACGCCGCCGTTGGAGGTTGGCATTGCGACAGGGCCACTGGTGGCCGAACTGTCATGCCGTGTCCATAGATAAACACCAACGCCAATCGCGGCGGCGCCAGCAATGCCGACGCCGATACCGATAGGTGTGCTACCGAATAAGTACTCTTTAGTCTGCGGCCCAGTTGGCGTGCCTTCATCTTGTGCAAACACCAACACCCCACCCAACACCACGCCGGCCGCGCCGCCGCCAATCAGCAAGCCAGGCACGAGCTTGGAGCGGCCCGGGGCCGGCTTGGGCGCAACGATGGTCTTGCTGTGGATGCGGCCGTCGTCATGCGCGTGGCCTTCGTGGCCGTCATGCCCATCGTTACCGTGCGGGCCAACACCCACCGGCTTGTCGTTGGGCTTGTCGGCCGGTTTATCCAGCGGCTTGCCGCCTTCGCTTTGCAGCACCACGTCGATGCGCTCAGTTTTGCCTTCGGCCACCGTCACGTCTTGCACCGCGTTGGTGTAGCCCGCGCGCGCCACCATCACGGTGTGCTTGCCAGGGTACGTGCGGAACGTGGCGTCGGTTTCGCCCACCATCGCGCCGTCGATTTTCACCACTGCG
>JAKQOD010000015.1 GCA_029565465.1 Deltaproteobacteria bacterium | reverse complement strand
CACGGACACCGGCACGGCCACGGACACGGACACGGGCACGGACACGGACACCGGCACGGCCACGGACACGGACACCGACACGAGCAAAGACCCGCACACGACGATTGCGCTCCGCATGGACGCAGGTTTGGGTGCAGCATTTCGAATGGCTCCCCAGGTAATGCCGACGATCACAATCGGCGTGGCGGCCAAGCTCAAACGCTTTACGCTGCGAATGTCTGGGACCGGCGGTTGGCGCAGCACGCCGGTCGATGCAACGGGCTATCCGAATGCGAGTGCATCGTATCGCTGGCTGACTGCGCGGGCGCAAGGGTGCATCGATATTGTGCACCAGGCACCGTTTGAACTTGCTGGCTGCATTGGCTTCGAAGTTGGTAGCCTCAACGTGGCGGCGCACAACATCGTGAACGCCACGGCAAGCAGCCGGCTCTGGTTGGCCCCGCAGCTGGGGCTACGCAGCCATGTGCGGCTGGGCCAAAGTCGCTGGCATGCACTTGCGCAATTCGGGATTGCTGCGCCAATTATCCGAGATCGTTATCAATTTCAGCCCGCCACAACGATTGCACAGACCGCAGCCATCACGGTTGCGGTCGATTTCGGCGCTGCAGTGCACTTTTAGTGATCAAGGAACGCCGCATCGGCCATAAACACAATGAGCCCCGAACGCCATGCTGACCACGATCACAATGCCGCTGCCACCGCCAACCATGGCAGCTGACCGCCCGGATAGCGCGCGGTTGACAGCGATGTTCGCCACGTACGGCGTTTTCGTCTGGCGCACATTGCGTCGCCTCGGAGTGCCCGATGGTGCAGCGGATGATGGCTGCCAAGAAGTATTCATCGTTGCAGCGCGCAACTTGAAGCACATCAGCGTCAGCCAAGAACGCGCGTTTCTGTTCGGCGTGGCCGTGCGTGTTGCAGCAACGGTGCGGCGCGCCCAACGTCGTAAACCCTGGCATGCGCCAAGCGCAGATGGCGACATTGACGCTGACATCGCTGCACCTAACACGGACGCTGCGACCCAGTTAGACCAACATTATGCGCGGGTGTTGCTCGACCAAATTGTGCAATCGCTCGATGAAGATGTTCGCGCCGTATTTATTTCGTTTGAGCTTGAACAAATGACGATGAGTGAAATTGCGCAAGCACTCGACCTCCCGGCCGGCACGGTGGCCTCACGGCTGCGACGCGCGCGTGAACAATTTCAAGCCGCGGTCGAGCGGCACAAGCGAGGCGCACGATGAGCGACCCAACTCGATGGATCGAAGACGACAACGTCGATGATTTCACCAAACAATTATTGACGGCTGGTCGTAGTGAACAGTTGCCCAGCAAACGCGCCGCCGCCATCGCTGCTGGACTTGGCACTAGCGTCGCTAGTTCGGCAGCAAGCGCTGGCGCGGTGTGGACCGTTGGCAAAATAGTATTGTTGCTCACCACGGTTGGGACCATCGGCGTCGGTGGTTATATGTGGTCCCAGCGGTCGCCAGCGCCAACCATGCAACCAGCGACGCAACCAGCGCAGGTGCGCGCACCAGCACCGCCAGCCGAGCATGCACCGGCACCGGCACCGGCACTGGCACTGGCACCGGCACCGGCACCGCCTGCAGAACTTGTAGCGCCAGCGCCGGTCCCGCCTGCGGCACTTGCTCCAGCAACGGCACCACCGGCTCACACGCTAAGTCCACGCCCCACCAAGGCGGCAACACCGGCGCCAACGCCACACGCAACACTTCCGCCGCCGGATCCAACCAACGATCTCGCCGCCGAAGTTGCGCTACTCGACCGTGCCAATCGGGGCCTCAATAGCCACGACGTCGCGGCGGCAGTGGCCGCCATGTCCGAATACCGGACCCAATTCCAACATGGCGCATTAGCGGCCGCGGCCGCGGCCGTCGAATTTGAAATCGCTCGCCAAAGTGGCAACCATGCCGATGCAATCGCACGGGGCACGGAGTTTTTGCGACGTTATCCTTCTTCTCCACTACGCAAACGCATCGAAGCCCGCTTGCATGAACTACAGCCCCAGGAGTCACCATGAAAATGTCAACGCGTTTGAGCTTGTCGCTAACCATCGCGCTCGCCGCAAGTTTGGGATTCGCTGCTTGCGCGACCAATGACGTAACCCTGGGCGGCCCCGCAACCATCGTGCGGGTGGATCCAGAAGCACCAGGGCTGACCTGTGCAACGGGAGGCACGGCGATTCACACCGGCCTCGATCTCGACGGTGATACATTTCTCGACGACAACGAGATTGCCTCAACGCAGCATGTCTGCAACGGCGCAACGCTGCTGCAGTGCGAAGGCGGTGTCGTCAAAACCGGCCCGATCGCGGTGCGCAGTGATGCCGAACTCGCAACCCTCGCGGGTGTGCATTGTATCGACGGCGACCTCTTGATTGCCGGCGTCAACGCCGACACGCTCGACGAGCTAGCAGACTTGACGGTAGTCACCGGTGATCTTGTGATCGTCGCCAACCCCGCGATCACATCGTTGCAGGGCCTCGGCGAGCTCCGCATCGTCGGTGGCACCATGCTCTTGCAAGGCAACGACGGCTTGGTCAACCTAGCGGGACTTGCCAAGTTCCGCAACGCCTCGGCACTCTCGCTCGTCGGCAACAACGCGCTAACCTCGCTCGCTGGGCTCGAAGATCTACATGAATTCGCAGGCAGCCTGCGGATCGCCAACAACACAGCCCTCTCGTCGCTGCAAGGCCTCAACAATCTGGCTACCTGCCATGGCACGCTAACATTGCGCGGCAACAACAGCCTGACTTCGATAGCTGGGCTCGCAAACCTGCGCGACATCAAGCTGCTCGAAATTGCGAGCAACAAAGCGTTGGCAACGATCGCGCTGCCGCTGTTGCAAAAAATCGATGTGCGTTTGCTGGTGACGGACAACGCCGTTGCAACACAACTCGCGGTGCCGATGCTGGTGACAACCGGCGACTTCATTCGGATCGACAACAACCCCATGCTGACGCAGATCGACGCCGGCATGCTGGTCACCACCGCCGGCTGGACGATGACCGGCGATGCAGCACTTGTGGCATTGAACCTACCCAATTTAACCTTCGTCACGTCGGGGTTCGACGTGCGCAATATGAGCAAGCTCGCAACCATCTCGGCCCCCCTGCTCACGTCGGTCGGTACTGACGTTACGTTGGATACGCTGCCGGCGTTGCTCGATTTTGCCGGCCTCGCTGGCCTGCGCAACGTCGGCGGTAATTTGACGATCAGCAACAACAAAGCGCCACAAGCAGTCTGTCAGCAGTTCGCCAGTCGGATAGCGGTTTCTGGCTCAGTCACCGTTCGCAACAACGGGCTGTAGCGCCGGGCAGCACTATGGGAATAACGCGATCTGTTCGAGCCCAGCAGTTTCAACCAAGCCAAGCGCAATGTTCATGCATTGCACAGCTTGACCTGCCGCACCTTTAACCAGATTGTCGATGGCCGCCATCGTCAGCACCCGGCCGGAACGCTGGTCAAACTCGACCGCAATCTGGGCGCGATTCGAACCACGCACATGGGCAGTGTCGGGTAGCACACCGGCAGGCAACACCGTGACGAAAGGTTCATGTGAATACGCTGCGACCATCGCAGCGCGCAGCTGGGCGGCATCGACCGTTGCATTGCTCGGCTGCGCATAGACACATGCCAGAATCCCCCGCGACATCGGTACCAGATGCGGCGTAAAGAGAATCTGGAGTTGTGTGTTGGCCGCCAGGCTGAGTTCTTGCTCAATTTCCGGCGTGTGGCGATGCGTGCCCGCGACTTTGTAGGCGCGAATCCCCTCGGCGATTTCCGGGAAGTGCGCGCCGAGTGCAGGCGAGCGGCCAGCGCCCGAGACGCCACTTTTAGCGTCAATGATGAGTCCGTTAGCGACCACCAGGCCAGCTGCCAAGAGTGGTGCAATGGCTAGAATGCTCGCGGTTGGATAACAGCCAGGCACCGCAACCAACGCAGCGTCACGTAGCGCGGCGCGATGGCGTTCGGGCAAGCCGTACACGGCCTTGGCAAGCAGCGCACTAGCCGGATGAGGTGCGCCCGCTTCATGCGCGTACCACTGTTGCCACGCCGCTTCATCGTGCAAGCGAAAGTCGGCCGACAAATCGAACACGCGTACGCCACGCGCAACTAAGTCGGCGACAATCGGTGCACTTTCCCCATGTGGCAGTGCACAAAATGCCACCTGCGCGCGTGCCGCGATGCTGGCAGCGTCGAACTCTTCCACCATCAAGTCGAGCACACCACGCAAATTTCCGAATACGTCGTCGATGCGGCGGCCGGCGGCGCGTTTCGCTGCCACCGCAACCAAGTCAACGTGCGGATGGCGCGCGAGCAAGCGTAACAATTCCACCCCGGTGTAGCCGGAAGCGCCGATAACCGCGACAGAAACCCGTTGAGCGTTCATGCGACCGAAGTACTACCAAATCCCGAGGCCTACGCACAGGCGCAGATACCGCCACAAGCAGCCAGGCCCTACCCGGCTAACTGGCCGAGGTGATCAACACGCATGCGTACGCTGGCCTACGCTGTCGACGAGTGCGCAGCGCATGTGCAACGTCGCCTCGCTTGCGCCGAACGTGACACGTTGCCATGAATTAAAGAACCTTTTGTTTTGCGAAGGCCACAGGTATGTCACTGCACCAACTATCACGGCATCTAACTAAGAACAGCGGCCATATCACTGAGCACACACCGGCTAGCAAGATCAGTGCTTTGCCTAGCGCGTCCAGCGCACGCATTGAATTGCCAAAGCTTTCACCCCAATTCACGACAATGCAGCCGACGCCTTCTGTACACGTCGACGGTGTTGCAGTGGCATTAGGGAGCGGCACACTCAAAAACAATACGATGATTGTGTGAACCATGGCGAAGATGGCATAGGCGAGAGTCCAGCGCGTTGCGATCGCTTGCTTTCCGAAGACCCAAGCAAAGCCTGCAACTAGCTGTAATAGGCTAACCACAACACCCAAACTACGTATTTCGCGACTGTACGCGACGAGTGCTGCGCCCAAGTTGTTGTCCCCCATCGCGCAACGTAGCTTGATAAATCCGATGACAATGGCGAAAGCTATCATCATGAAGCCAATGCGTCGTTGAGGGCTCATCTTACTAAGCTGAGCAATTGCTGGGCCACCAGCTGTTGCGCATCTTTGCGCGCGCTGGCCGGTCATCACCGAATTTCGCGGGTGAAAAGAGGTGAATGTTGGTGAATTATTGACAGCACGATGGTGCCAGCTTCAGCAAGCGTCGCGAGCTCGGAGTCAGATTCGATCGGACAGACGCGAAGAAAATTCTTTGTCGCCCGCCATCCCTTGCCCCCCGGTATTGCAGCGTGCGCTCTATCGAGGAAAAAGCAAATGATTTCGATAACCAACGGCAACATCGAAAAAGTTACGATGTTCTGTAACGTTGGGACTGCCGCCGAGACTAGGGCCCATGACATTCAATATTGCGCGGTTTGTTTATTTTGGTTTGCTATCAATTGCGGTCGTGGGTTGCGGTAGCGATGATCCTGAGCCGGTACCTGGCCCTGGTGCCTTCGCGAAGGATTTCGCTACCAATGCATCGTTTTTTACCAATATGACGGCGGCAAAGCTGGGTTCATCGCCGCACAAAGAAGTGCAAATTTGGTACTCGACTAACGTCAATGGTCTAATTGAGGAGTCAACGTTCACCGTGCCAGTTGGCACCGTCAGCATCAAGACTGCCAACATGGACGGAATCGCTGGCGTCGATGCCTACGCTGTTATGGTGAAAAAACCAGCTGGCTACGATACGGCCAATGGCGATTGGCACTATGAGATGCGGATGCCGGACGGCACGATCATGAATGATCCAATGACCAATCAACCAATGTCTGGACCTATTCCAATGTGTATTGAATGCCACGCTGCCGCAAAAGCCAAGGACTACCTGGCAGGCACCACGTTGCGATAAGGTGAGAGTGGTCGAGCGCGGCGGCGCCCCTGGTCGCAATGTTTACAAGCTAGCTCGCCATGGTACGTGTGGTGAGTTACACGGACACCAATGACGCTGACCGTCCGGTGATGCCGATTTTCATGATGGTTGGACAAAGCAGGAACCGCGGAGTTTCGTAGCTGTTGCGGCCAGGGCCAAGGTCGCGACGTTCCCGGTGAACGAATGATGCTGATGATCCCGTCGTCAATCTGTTCGGGATTGCGAAGTCGTTAACCGATGTACCGATCAGAGTCATTCATCGAGAACTCTGGGGGTATTGGGGCACAGGCACGCGGACATCGCCCACCGAAACGCAAAAGGCCTGCAGCATAACTGCAGGCCGTACCAGTGACGCGCGTGGGCTTAGCCAGCGATCGTCAGCGACATCATCGCCCGAACCGCGAAGTACTCTTCGCTAATCGAGTACAGCACGAGTTCCTTGATCTTGTCCTTCACTTGCGGGCCGCCGACGATGACCGGCTCCGCCGACACCATCCGCGCAGCAACTTCGAGATCACCGCAGATGAGGAAGCCGGTACGATGCGAGACCGCATCAACCGCGTGGCCCCACGCTGCAAGATTGATTTCTGGCGATGCTTGGATGAAGCGGTTGACCACCACGGCAAGCTGCTCAAGCACATGTGGCGGAATGCGTTTCTGCATTTCTGGCATGTACTGTTGCACCAACTGCACGCTGTCTGGCGGCAGTGGGAAGCGTGGGTTGACCAGCGCAATCGCGGACAACATAGCGATCTTGAGCTCGGTGTTCGTTGGAAGCAACAGCTTGAGGTAGTACTCAGGCCGCAGATACGTCAAACGCCGCGCCGACAAGAACGCCACTTCGCGTTCCGACTTGCCTTGCAGCAAGTGCGGACGAACCACGAAGCTTGGGATCAGTTGATCCTTCTCGCTGAAGTTGCCGAGCTGGATGTCTGCTGGTTTGTTGTCTGCCACCAAGAACACTTCTGGTGGCTGCACGTTAAGCACTTGCGCCGCGTAATAGAACAGCTTCGAGAACATCAACTCACCAGGCAATGCCAGCTTGTCTTTGCGCTTGATGCCAGCGTCTTTGTGCGGATACGACTTCATCATGGCAACGCTTTGCCACACGGTGGCAAAAATCGAGCTGATGTAGCGGTTCTCATCTGGGTGAACCAACTTGGCCCAACCATCCGGCGTCAGGCTCGCTTTGGCGCGCGTAAAGCCACGTGGCTTGTACTGTTCGAAGAAGCGCAGCTCTTCTTCGTCGGCCTTCTTGAGGAAAGCCAGCGTGTTACACAAGCACCAGGTCTTGTCATACTGGTGCGCTTCCATGTAGATGCGGCGCAGCGCTTTGTAGCTGTCGTATTTGAACGGCTCGTTGCGCAACATGCGCATGTGCTGTTCGACTGCTTTGTCGGCGTAATCCGGGCCAGCGACCAGGTACAGTTCCGCCAAAATTTCCGCGCGGTCGGTGCCGTCGGCGCGCAACTCGTTCTTTGGATCGAGTTGTTGTGCAAACTGGAACACTTCGGTCGCGGTTTGGAAATTCTTGAGGCGTGAGCGGTAAATTTCGCCCAGACCGTCGAGCAAGCCAACCCGTACTTTGTGCAGCACTGGATTGTCGTTCTGCGGCAAGCGCTTGACCATGTCGCGGTACGCGCGCTCTTGCGCCTTCCAGTCCTTCTTGCTGGTTAAGATGCGGTCAATCGACTCAAACGCTTTGAGTGCACGTGGCACTTGTGCATCCGTGAGGCGATCAGAAGAGAAGAACGCGTCGAGCGCCAGATTGTAGTAGTCGACAGCTTCGTCGAGCGACTTCAATTCATCGCGGCAAATTGTGGCTGCCGCTTGGTGGTACGCCGCCTTACGGATTGGGTCCGCTTCGAGGGCGACAAAGCGTTCGATGGTTTCCACCACTTTGCGCCACTGCTTGGTCTCCGTGTAGAGGTCGAGCAGTTTTTGCAGCAACTGGTGGTCATCCGGCGTGAACTCAAGCGCTTCGACGTAGGCCGCCGTCGCTTTTTGCGGATTCGCCAACTTGTCACGATAGATCGCACCAACTTCGTCGAGCAGCGTGATCTTTTCTTTGTTTGGCGAGCTTGCGATCAAGCTGCGCTTGGCATGCACCACCGCTTCCCAATCGTTCGCGGCTTGCTGCAAGTCGATGACCGCAAGCAAGGTTTCGCGATGATTTGGATCGATTTCAAGCGCCTTCTCAAACATGTTGAGCGCTTTTTTGCGCTCGCCCAACGCTTGGCGAACCATGCCCAAGCGGTTGTAGATGCGCACCACATCGCTTTCGGATTGGTTGTCGCGGTGCTGTACCAAAATCGTTTGATAGATTTTGCCAGCGTTATCCCAATCCTGCATTTTGAACAGCAAGTCGGCGCGGCCCGTCAAGGTTGGCAGGTGCGTCGAATCGATGTCATACGCGGCTTTGTAGTAGTTGAGCGCTTTCGGTGCTTCACCTACTTCGTCGGCAGTCTTGGCTGCGCGGTAGTACAGCTCGTTGAGTTCGCGTGGATCTGGATGCAACTGCGCAACCTTGCGCACCAGCATGTCGATCACCGGCGACAAAGCGCGCCATTCTTGGTTGGCGAAGTACAACTCTGCCAACGGCCGACCGGCGTCCACGTGTTCTGGATCCAACGAAATTACCGCGGCGTAAAGCTGCTTGGCCTGCTCTGGCGCATGCAGTTTTTCTTGATAGATGTGGCCGGCTTCGTTAAGCAAGCGCACCTTATCGGTGATGACTGGAGTGTAGCTTTCGGCCCGTACCATCATTTGGGCGGCCTTGAGCCAGTCACCACGGTCGGAGTATTGCTTCACCAATGCTTCCATCGTGGCCACGTGGCCAGGGTCGATGGTGAGGCCGCGCAAGAAGTTGGCTTCTGATGCTTCGGCGTCGTGCAGTTGATTGTACTGGATGCGGCCCATCCGCCAGAACAAGTCCACTTGTTTGCGTGGCTCGTCGGTGATGCGCACCAACTGCGCCATCGATTCGATCGCGCGGTCCCATTCCGAAATCTTTTCGTACAAGCGGCCGAGCGCGTCGAGGGCACGCGGTTCTTCCGACGAGAACGTCAAGACATCGGTGTACGACTCGATCGAGCGGTCGAGGTCATTGAGTTGGGTTTCGTACACGGCCCCCATGGCGCAGTACAAGTCCACCCGCGTTGGGGTGTCCGTTGTAGCCATGATGTGGTTGCGGTAGGTTTCAACCAACGCTTCTGACTTGCCAGCCTGTGCGTACAACCGTGCGAGTTCGCGATATGCAGCGAAGTTGCGACCGTCGATGGCCACAATTTTTTCGAGGCATTCCGCAGCACGGTCGAGCTTGCCGAAGCGTTCTTCCCACGCTGCCGCCATGCGCTCATACAACGCAACCCGTTCAGCATCGCTTGGCGAGGTGTCGAGTTGGGCTTCCAACACTTCGAGGTACTTCTCAGACTGATTGGTCTTTTCGTACAACGACTCAAGCGCACGCAGCGCTTGCTGGTTACCTGGATCAACATCCAATACGCCTTGGTACGCCGAAATCGCGCGGCCCGAGTCGTAGATGCGCAAGTCCCAGATTTGGCCGACTTCGAGGCGATAACGCAGGCTTTCGCGCTCTTCGGTTTCTTGTTCAGCGCGTTTGCCCAGCACATCGATCAGCGGTTCCCACTGTTCGGTGCGGCGATACAAACGGTCCAAGGCAACCAAGGCCGCTTTGGCGCCTGGCTTCTTTGGCTCATCGGAGACGTCATTGCTGCGAGCCTTGGCATCGTACACCAAGGCTTGCTGGTACGCGTTGACAGCGCCGGGCACATCCTGCACTTGCATTTCCAGCAGCTCGGCCAGTTGCGTGTACAAGCCCGCTTTTTTCTGCGGCGTTGGTTCCAACGCTGCATGTTTTTGCAGCGTTTCGATCAGCTCATGCCATGAGCCACGCTTACGTTGCAATTCTGCCAGCGCGGTGAGCGCACCGGTATGCGCCGGATCGATCCGCAGCGCTTGTTGCACTGAGTGGATTGCCCATTCGAGATGCGACAAGTGTTCGCCGTACCAACGGCCGATTTTGACCCAAAGGTCAGCAGCCGCTGAACGGTCTTCGCGTTCGAGCTCGTTGACGCGGTTGGTGTACTCGTCGAGCAACTCTTGCCAACGGTTTGTCGCCGTTGCCAAACGCTCAAGTTGGACTGCGGTTTGTTCGTTGGCGTAGTCGCGTTTGAACGCCGCTTGCAACACCACGAAGGCCGACTCTTGATCGTTGAGTTCGGTTTCGTAGATGTGTGCAACTTCGTTCAGCGTACGGATTTGCTCTTGGGTGTCGGTACGCAAATCGGCGCGTTCCAACAACACTTCGACCAGCTCTTGCCAGCGATGCGATTCGCGATAGATCGCTTCCAACCGATCGGACGCAACAACGTTGGCTGGTTCGTTTTGACGAACCCGTTCGTACACCAACGCAGCGTTGACAGGATTTTCGACTTTCTCTTCCCACGTTGCAGCGGCTTGCAACAACGTGTCGCGGCGTTGGCCCTCGTCGTCGAGCACCAACGCGCGTTTTTCCATGACTTCGATCGCTTCTTCCCAGCGACCTTCACGCGTGAACAGCGTTTCCAACGCAGCAAGTGCGCGGAAATCAGCTGGGTCAAGCGCAACCACTTGGCGCCAGGCCCGAACGGCGTCATCGACGCGGCCCAGGATGTCACCTTCAAGTTGGCCAAGCTGTGCATACAGCTCGATCGATTCTTCCTCGGAAACTTGGCCGGTTACCGCGCCAAGTTCCAATATCCGGCGCAACGTTTGCGACAACTCGTCCCACGATTGCGTCGAGCGATAGAGATGCGCCAATGCCCGCAGGGTTTCGAGGTCGTTCGGATTTACCCGATCGGCCGCCGTCCATGCGTCGATGGCATTGCGTTCACGGCCAAGCTTGTCCGCCCATACCTGCCCCATCTGTTTGTAGAGGGCAACCTGCTCGCGTTCGGTTGACGCGACTGCAACTTGGCGTTCAATAATTTCGATGAGCGCTTCCCATTGCTCGCGCCGAGTGTGAATCCCACCCAACGCCGACAGCGCGGTTTGATCTTCCGCTCGAATGTCGAGCACGCGGCCCCACAGTTCGACCGAACGATCATCATTGCCCAACGCTTCCGAGTCGAGATGCGCCATCCGCGAGTAGATGCCGGCCAATTCTTCGTCACCATCGGCAACGTCAACCAGCTTTTCATATGTATCACGCAGCGCAGCCCATTCTTGCCGATGGAATTGCAGCGTTTCAACGCATTCCAAAGCCCGCCGATTGCGGCTCTCTTTTTCGAGAATCGCGTTGTAGCACTCAAGCGCCGCTTGCGAATCACCAAGTGCTTCGGCGAATACCGCACCGCGCCGGAATAGCAATTCGATGTGCTCATCGTGGTCGGTCGTGATTTCGACGCGGCGGCGGAGAATTTCCACCAAGTCGTCGTACATACCAGCACCCAAGTACAACCGATCCAGCGCAGCCAACGCGTCGGCATCCGTCGGTGCAACTTCGAGTACCCGCAGATGCGTTTCAACCGCTTTGGCAACATCGCGTTGTTCGTATTCGTACACGCGCGCCATGCGGAGCAGGATTTGCCGTTGCAATTCCGGATCTGCATTGCGAGCCAACGCTTGCGTATAAACCGCGACCAAATCTTCCCACCCGCCGGTGTCTTTGGCGAGACGCTCAACATGTTCGCCCGCCGCTTCCCAACGCGGATCTTCGACATACGCTTGGCCCCACCACGCCGATGCGCGTGATGCGTCGTACAAACGATGCTCGGCCAATTCGGCCAGCCGTTGGTACATTGATTGCCGCTCGGTGCCTTGCAAGCCGCCGAGTTGAACCTGGAACAAGCCGTGGAGTTTTTCGTTTTCGTTGGCGGTTTCGTACAGCGGCTCGAGGATGGCGCCAACCTGGCCTTGATGATGGCCAGCGTGGAACATCTGCTCCAGAGCTGCAATCGTTTCACCATGGGTTGGGTTTGCGCTGATAATTTCGCGATACACCTCAACCGCGGCTTTGCGGTCACCTTGGCGATGTTCGAGCGTTGCGCCCAACCGGTATTGCAACGTTGCAACTTCGGCGTCGTCTTCGGCCAGTTGGATTTCGCGGCGCAGAATCTCGGTGAGTTCTGGCCACGCTTGGGTTTGGGTGTACAAACGATCCAACGCCAACACGGCAGGCTTGTTATCGAATTCCACGTCCAAGATGCGACGGTACGTGCCAATGGCAGCAGGTACGTCGTTGACTTCTTGTTCCGAGATTCGGGCCAGCCGTGCTAACAAGTCGACCTGCCGAGGCACGTCGAGCGACTTGTCGGCTTCGGCCGCGTAGAGCTTCGCTAGCGTTGGCCAACGATTGGTCAGTTCAGCGAGGCGCTCAATGTGACCCAAAGTTAGATTGTTGCCTGCATCGTCTTTGAGTGCACGTGCATAAGCATCAAACGCAGGCTCGGCCGCACCCAAGCGTTGCTCGTTGAGCAGCGCAATGCGGTGTAACAGTTCCACGCGAGTCAGCGGATCTTCGGCGTGGGTGACCATTACTTCGAGCACTTCGATCAACTTGGCGTATTCGCCGGTTGCATCGTAGATTGGCTCAAGGACCTTGGCCGCCATCACCGGTTCGTTCTTGCCACGCAGCAAGCCGTCGAGCGCACGCAAGGTTTCCGCGTGCGATGGATCGAGTTCGAGCGCTTCGCGATAGCTTTCAACCGCGCGTGCGAGGTCGCCTAAGCGCGTCTGCCACAAATGACCGATGCGGTATTTGAGGGCCACGTGTTCACCGGACGAGTCGGCCAGTTCAACTTGGCGTTCCAAGTTGCCGAGCAAGTCGTACCAACGCTCGGCTTGGCCATACAGCCGGTCGAGCGATTGGATCGCTGGCAGCTCATCCGCGTCGATATCGAGAATGCCCTGGTAGGTCTCAATCGCTTTGGCAACATCGCCGAGTTCGCGATCATAGACTTGTGCCAGCACGTACAGCATCTGCTTTTTGTCGGCTGGGTCGTCGGCCAGCTCGACTTTTTTGGCGTAGATGTCTTTGAGTGGGGCCCAACGCGACAAGCGCACGTAAATGCGTTCCAACGCGTCCATCGCAGCGCCGTCGTTTTCGTCGATGCGCAGCACTTGGTTGTACGTTGCAATCGCAGCGTCGTGATCGCCGATAACTTCTTCTTCAATTTGGGCAGCGCGCAGCAACAAGGCTTTGCGTTCATTGATATCAACTAGAATTTCGCTCTTGCGACGCAACGCTGCAACCAGCGCTGGCCAGTCCGAATTCCGTTCGTGGATCGCTTGGATAGCAGAAGCGGCATCCACCGCCTGAGGTGCGGTTTGCAAAATCCGTTCGTAGCTTGCGACTGCGGCTTTGTCGTCGCGCAATTCCGATTCTTGGACTTGCGCACGCCGCGTCAACAACGCGACCTTGAGGTCGTCGTCGCTGCTCTCGGTCGCAATGCTATCGTACAGCGCCGCTGCTTGGCTCCATTGGCCTAGGCCACGAGCCAGTCGTTCGATTTGGCCATGGGTCGTGTCGTTGCGAGGGTCTTCGCGTAGTGCACGCGCGTGGGTCGCAAATGCGTTGCTGGTGTCATCGCCGCCAACTTCATGGAGCTCTGCGATCTTGTGCAGCAGTTCAATCTTGCGTGCCGGATCATAGCTGTGCTTGGCCATGATTTCGTAGACGCCGATTTGCTTCTGCCAATCGCCACGTGCGTGATAGATCGGTTCGAGAATGTTGGCAATCGTGAGCTCGTGCTCAGCGATGCTCAACATGCGTTCCAGAGCTGTGATGGCATCGTGATTCGATGCGTCGATATCGAGGACTTGACGGTATGTTTCAACCGCCGCGCCACCTTCGGCCAGGTGGGTTTCACGCAACTGCGCCAAGCGCACCAACAGTGTTACCCGCTCATCATCGGCGTCTACCAACAACAATTGACGCGACAGGTTGTCGCCCAAATCCCGCCATTGCTTGGTACCAACGTACAAGCGATCCAACGCTTGCAACGCACGCAAATCGTCGGGCTCTTGGCCCAAGATTTCGTTATAGGCCGAGATGGCTTCTTGTGGTGCGCCAAGCCGATGTTCTTGTAAATCGGCGATTCCAAAGAGGAACTTCAAGCGTTCGGCTGGCTCATTGCTGATGTCAACGCGGCGGCGGTAGACTTCAAGCAATTCTTTGTATTGAGCGTCGCGTTCAAAGATTTTTTCCAACGCGGTAAGCGCGGCCAAATCTTCTGGCTCTTGCGCCAAGGCCTTACGGAAGAACTCAACAGCCTTCGCGCTGTTGTGCAACTGTTGTTCGTAGTTGGTCGCAACCTTGCCGCACAATTCATGCGCCAACGATGGATCGATCGTTGGTTTCACAATCGCGGCTTCGAACAGTGCGTTGACCCGCTCCCAACCGTTGTCGATGTGCGGTGCCAGTTCTTCAATCTGTTGTTTCGATACGTCGGTCGACGGATCAATCGCGAACGCGCGCGCGTGGGCGTCGAAGGACTTCTCGGCGTTACCGAGGTTAGCGCGCTGCAATTCGCCAATGCGCAACAACAACGACGTCTTACGCAGAGTATCGGTTTCGGCAGCTAACTGGATTTCATGGATGCCAACCAAGGACTCCCACGAACCGAGCTGTTCGTACACTGGCTCCAGCACGCCAGCGACCGCAAGGCGATGCTTGTCGTCGGTTGACGTTGCTAAGCGACGCTCAAGGGCTGTGCGCGCCTTGTCGTGATTTACATCGAGATCCAAAATGTCGCGGTACGCATCAAGTGCGCCGGCTGCGTCATTGAGATGCGTTTCACGGATTTGACCGACGCGGTACTTGGTTTCCAAGTGCAGCGCTTTGTCGTCGTCCGGGCCAGTGACTAACAGCTGCCGGCTCAAAATATCCGCCAACTGCGGCCACATTTGATTGCGCAAGTAAACGCGATCAAGCGAATTCAACGCGGATGGCACATCGCCAGCGGCATCGAGGATCGCTTGGTAGGCAGCGATCGCTTTTTTGTCATCCTTGACTTCGTCTTCGTACAGTTGGCCAATCTTCGACTGAATCGCCACGCGCACATCACCATCGGAGGTGAGGTCGAGCTTCTTTTGATAAATATCGAGCAGCTCTTGGTACCGCCCCTTGCCAAGGTACAGGCGCTCCAAGGCATCGACCGCTTGTTCATTCGCATCATCGATTGCCAAAATCTGGCGATTGACGTCGAGCGCACGATCCACATCGCCTTGCTCTTGTTCGATCACTCGCGCCATCACTAGCATGAGCGGCAAGGCGTCCGCTTTATGCTCAAATTTTGGCAACGACGCGGTGTACGCGTCTACCAACTGATTCCAGGCACCAGTTTCGCCTGCCAGCCGTTCGGCTTCGGTGCGAATCCATTCGGCGTTGTGATCTTCGGCGTGTGCCTTCAACCACCATTGGAAGGCCGCGCCCTTTTCTTTGAGCTTTTCTTCGTTGTATTCGGCCAGCCGCTTCATGCGTTCTTGCCGCATGTTGAGGTCATCGGTCGATTTGAGCTGGATTTCCAACACACCAACCAAGCGGCGCGGATCACGGCTCGCTTCGTACAGCGGAATCAAAGCTTCAGCTGCAACCAAGTTGTTCTCGTCGAGCGTAAGCACTTTTTCGAATGCCCGCATCGCCCGATCTGGCTTTTGCAGTTCATCCCGGTACAGCGTTGCGATCTTCATCGCAAGCGACAAGCGATGTTGCTCGCTGCCGGCTTCGACTTCGCGTTCGAGCACACGAATGTACTCATCGAGCTTGCCACGCGACCGGTAGAACTCTTCCAAGTCGTCCCACCGACCTTCGGTGACGTACAGCTTCTTCAACGCATCTTGGGCGCGACGATGATTCTCATCGATCGCCAACAAGCGCTGCCAAGCGTCGATTGCCTTGCCACTGTTTTCGAGTTTTTCAGTGTACAAAATACCCAGCCGTTGCAACGCATCGGCGCGGGCTTTGTCGTCGGCAGCACTGTCGGCTTGCTTGCTGCTAATATCAGCGAGCTTGTCCCACTCTTTGTTACGCTCATAGAGCTTGTAGAGTTCGGCCAACGCTTCTTCATGGGTTGGTTCGTACTGAACGACCATTTCCCACCAATGCGTGCAGATTTCCGGCTTCTTCACCTTGGTCGCCGCCATCTTGGCGACTTCAATGACCTTGGCCGCGCGTTCGCTTTCAGGCGTTTGCGCAATTTCGTTTTCTTTGAGCTTGATCAGCTTTTCCCAATCGCGGCGTTTTTCATAGACCGAGAGCAGGTGTTCGATCGCAGTGCCGTTTTGCGGATCAAGTTCGAGCACACGTTCGAACGCTTTGATCGCTTCGGCTTGGTTGGAGAAGCGTTCCAGGTACAGATTGGCGATTTGCAAATGAATCGCGACTTTGCCGTCGACATCGCTGATCTGCTCAGCTTTTTCGCCCAGCACTTTGACCAAATCCGGCCAACGCTTTTTGCTTTCGTACACGGCTGCGAGTTGGTCGTATACGTCGAGTTGCGCTGGGGCGTGCCCCAAAGAGCTCGTTAGTGCAGCGATTACTTGATTGTCATTGCTGAGCTTGCCGTAAACTTCGGCGAGTTCACGCAACAACTCAGCTTTTTCCGTCGACGCACTGGTGGCTTTGGCTTCTTCATCGCGCAGCGCATCGGCGAGTTGCGACCAAGCTTGGTTGCCGCGCAGGATGCGCGCCAATTCACGACGCGGGCCACGTTGGGTTGGGTGCTTGGCAATAACCTCTTTCCAGGCGCCAATCCCTTTGTCGTTACCGGATTCGGCGTTGCGTGCCGCTTCCATTGCAGCGTCTAGATCAGCAGGCACTTCGAACTTCGGTGCAGCCGTTGAGCGCACGGTGCGCGGGGCTTCGGCGGGTTTCGCAGCTGCGGCAGCTTCGGCGGCGGCTTTGTCGGCCGCGGCTTTCGATGCAGCAGCTTGCTCGGCGCTAGCTTTTTCTGCAGCAGCTTTTTCGGCTGCAGCTTTTTCCGCTGATGCGGCTTGTTCTGCAGCAGCTTTTTCCGCTGCAGCTTGCTCGGCTGCAGCTTGCTCGGCTGCAGCTTTTTCTGCTTGATCCGCGACGGCTTTGTCCGCGGCGGCTTTGTCCGCGACGGCTTTGTCCGCGGCGGCTTGCTCGGCAGCGTCGTCCGCTGCAGCTTTTTGCGAGCCGTCGTTGACAACCACCGCGACTGGTACTGGCGCAGGTGCGGCCTCTTCGGTGCCGAGGCCAAACGCTTCGACAAATTCAGCAACAGCTGGGCTTTGAGGCGCGACGCTTGCAGCGATGCGATAGTACTTGCGAGCGACGCCTTCGTCGCCTAGGTGTTCGAACCCGATCGCGCCTGCGGCCGACGAAACAAACAGTTTTTCCGACGCCATCTCGTCAGAATCGGAACCTGCCGTGTTGCGTTGCAACAGCTGATCCGCGATCGCCAGTAAGCCGGCCCAGTCTTTGCGTTCCGAGCTGGTTTGACGCAGCAATGCAAACATGGCGACGCTCGAACGCATCGCCACAGCGCCGTTGCTGGTCGCAAAGGTTACGGCTTGGGTAAAAAAGCGAGCACTGCGTTCGCGATCTTTGAACCGCTGCAGCCACTGCAAACCAAAACCACGGCAACGCTCAATCTTGGTTGCGGTGTCAGCGGCGTGCTGCACGCGGGCATCGTGATGCGCTTCCAGATCGGTCCAACGCTGCGCTGCTGCAAGCAGCGACTCCAGCATAAAGTTGGCGGATGGCTCATCGATATCGTGGCCCAGCACTTGGCGCAGCAACGCTTCGAGACCGGCGTTGTCTGGCTCTTGCAAGCGCATAATCCGCGCGGCGCGCAACAACATCCGAGCAGCCATCGCTGAGTCGAAGCGCGTAGCTTCGTCGGTGAGCCGCTCCACTTCGTCGGTCCAGAATTCCGGATCGTACGAAAGCGCCGCAAGAGCGTCTTTCACGCGGTATGAATCCGGCGTTTTTTCGAGTGCTTTTTGCAGCACTGCGAGCGCTTTGTCTTTTTGCCCGCTATCGAGCAACGCTTCACCAACAATCGCCGCCAAGTTGGCTGCGGCTGCCGGGCTGCGCAACTCCATCTCACCGAGTTTGCCGACCATTTCGAGACGGCCAATCTCGGCGTAGACTTCGCGCGCACGCGACAATGCTTTGAGATTGTCAGGGTGCAACTTCCAAGCACGTTGGTATAAACCGAGTGCTCGGTCGCGTTCGGGAATCACTTCTTCAGCGATTGCCGCAAGCTCAAATAGACGCTCGGATTGTTCGGGTTTGGTGCCCGAGCCTTCCAGCTCTTTTTCAA
>JAKQOD010000988.1 GCA_029565465.1 Deltaproteobacteria bacterium | reverse complement strand
GAAGAAGACGACGACGAAGACCAAGAAGAAGGCGACGACGACGACGACGAGGCCGACGAGGCCGACGAGTTAGGCGCAGTGCCCAAGCCTGATGAGGCGCTATGACCGCTGACGCGTCGATTCGCCGAGTGCGGCTGTTAGCCGAAGCGGCGCTGCTCCGGCGGTTCAATGCCGGCGTTGGCTTTGCCGATGCCAGAATGCCATCGCAGCTGTTTTGCCGCGACGCCGAGCTGGCGCAGCGCCTTGGCAGCGGCATGCTGCGTTCGCAAGGTACGCATCAGCATGCCAGTGCCGCCGTCGCGACGTTGTTGGCGGCGTTGCAGCCAGGGCCGCCAACGGCCAGCCGCATTGCAACGTTGGCATCGCGGTTGGCCTTCGATTCGCTTAGCCGTGACATCGTTGAAGTCTGTCTGGCGTGGGAAGCTGACCTGGATACCCGCGCATTGTGTGACGCCGTGGCGGGGCGTCGCCTGGAGTCGCTGCCCGTCGACACGTTGGCCGACATTGTCGGCGGCGACCACACCGTTGCCATTGTCATGGCGCTGCAGGCCGGCGCGGTTTTACGATCCGCGCGCCTGTTGCGGGTTGAAGGCGAAGGGCTAGCAGCAACCATAACCTTGCGCCCAGCGGTATTGCGTTGGCTGCTCGGCGACGACACGTTGGCGCCACCGCTGGCCGGCATTTGTGAACTCGTACCGGTGGCAGCAGACCCAGGGCCGCTGGGTGCGCAGTTGCCGGCACCGTTGCGCGCTCAGCTAGCTGCCGTTGCTGCGTCGCCGGGGCTGCGGCAGATGATCGTTGCGTTGCGTGGGCCAAAGGGGAGCGGCCGCCGCGCTGCGGCCCAGCAACTTGCTGCAACGCTCCGAAAACCGTTGCTGATCGTGCCGGTCGCGACAGCCTTGAGTCACGAACGTTATGCCCGTGCCAGCGTGTTTGCCGATGCGATAGCGATGGCGCGCTTGCATGATGCAATGGTGTATTTCGCGGATATCGATAGCCTGGTTGCGACCGCGAGCGAAGGCGAAGCTGCCCAACAAGAGTTCGCCGCCGCGCACGTTGCGGAGCTGATCTCGCAATGCAGCGTCGCTACCATCGTCTCGACTGCAACCCGCGCACCGCTCGGGTTGTTAGCGCGCGCCGTGCACGAAGTCGTGCTGCCACCGGCCGATCTTGAAACCCGCACCGCTGCGTTTGAAGCCGGCTTAGCAAACCGCAAAGTTGCGGTGCCAGCTGCAACCTTGGCACATGCACCCGAACTCGCGGCGCGTTATGTGCTTGGCGTTGGCGCCATCGCCGAGATTCTTGATGAGGCCGAAGCCCACGCGCTTGCGGTTGCGCAACCGCTCGAAGCCGCGTTTGTTGAAACCGCGGTGGCTCGCCGCCTGACGATGCGCTTGGGCAGTTCCGGTGCCGTGGTGGCGCGCAAGGCTAAATTTGCCGAGTTGGTTGTACCCGACGATGTCCTGGAGTCCTTGCACGACATGATCGCCATGGTGCGACAACGCTCCAAAATTCTGGAGACATGGGGATTTGCGCGCCACCTAGGCATTTCGCGTGGCGTGTCCGCGTTGTTTTCCGGCGAGCCAGGTACTGGCAAAACCATGGCTGCAAGTGTCGTCGCCTCAGCGTTGGGCTTGGAATTGATTCGCATCGATTTGTCGGCGGTGGTTTCGAAATATGTTGGCGAGACCGAGAAAAATCTCAGCCGGATCTTTGACCAAGCGCAACAATCGCACGCGATGTTGTTGTTCGATGAAGCGGACAGCTTATTCGGCAAACGCACCGAGCTGCGTAGCGCGCAAGATCGCTTCGCCAACTTGGAAGTTAACTACATCCTGCAACGCATGGAGACGTTCGACGGCATCAGCGTGCTGACGACCAACGCCGAAAACGCCATTGATGCGGCGCTGCAACGGCGGCTCAATTTTCGCATCCGGTTTCCTGAGCCGGAGCCTGCCGAACGTGAGCAATTATGGCGCGCGCTGTTACCGCCAGCGACGGAAATCGTCGATGCGATTGACTTTACCGCGCTTGCCGAACGGTTCGAGATGACCGGCGGTTACATCAAGAACGCCATCGTGCGCGCCGCGGTATTTGCGGCTCGGGCCGGGCGGGGCGTCATGGCTGAAGATATCTGGAATGGCGCGTACGCCGAGTACGCCGAAATGGGCAAGGTCATGCCGCAAATGTCTGGGCCGTTCGGCGGTTCACGTGATAAACGCTGACAATCAATTATCGGCACCAATAGGCGAAGGGGTAGCGCATGAGTCTCAATACAAATTTTGATGCGACTGGCAACGTTGTTCAAAAAGACAATCGCATGATTGCGGGCATCCTTGTGGTTGTTGCGATTGTGGGCTTGGCATTTGCACTTGTGTCGAAGCGCTGGCTAGCGAACTCACGAGGTCGCAATGAGATGGGGTTTGGGCTGCTATCATTTTCGGCCTGCATCGAAGGCATGGGCTCGTACAGCGATGCCGAGCTGCGGTCGCGTGAACCGCTTGAGCCCAAGTGCGTGGATCGCAGTAACTCGTCGGTGGTTGACGAAATCAAAGCCAATCACGGCGAAGCGTCTGGTGCGTTTCCGATCTTCGGCTACATCACGCTCGGCGCCATTGCCGTAACATTGCTTGGCTTGTTGGGTTCGCTGCCGCTAGCGTTTGGCAAAAAGGAAAAGGCCGCTGTGCTGCTGCACAAATTTCCGATGGCACCTACCACTCTTGCCCTGTTAGCGATGACGGTTGCCTTGATCACGGGTTGCGTGTTTGTGGCGACGAAACCAGGTGGCGTTGGTGCGGTTGGCGTTGGCTGGGGCTTTTGGGCGTTTGCAGTTGCCATCATTACTGGCATGTTGGGCGCGATCATGATCGCCAAGGGCCTGGCAGCCAAAGCTGCCGACGCCGAGTGGCAAGCCTAGCGTTGCGCGTTACGAGGCAACGGGCGGGTAGCGGTAAGCACGATGCCCACGATGCCGCCGACTAACAGCATGGCACCCACCACGCTGATGCCGCTCACCGGCCCGACTTGTGTGACACACGAGTTGGTGCTGGAGCTGCCACCGGTGGTCGTCGGGCAGGACGTATCGTACGTCAAAATGCCCAACGTCAAGGCGCCCGCGCCACTGGCCAACAACGTGGAGTTGCCAACATACGCCCAACGTTTTGCGCTGCGCGAATAACCAATACAACCGGTTGCGCCAATGGTTGTCGCAAGCGTCAACGCAGCCGCGAGCCAACGTTGCCGACGTAGCCGAACGGGATGTTTAGCGCCGCTTGAGTTCATTGATTGCTTCCTTCGCGCGTTTGCGATCGGGGTCTGCGGGCGGTGCCAGTTCGAGGAATTTTTGGAACATCTCGATCGCTTGCGATGACTTGCGCTTGGCCGCGTAGACCATCCCCAAGTTTAGGTAGTTGGTCGCGTTTTTGCCGTCTTTGCGAATCGCCACGGTCAGCACTTTTTCTGCGCCTTCGTAGTCTTTTTCCTCGATCAGCAGCATCGACAATTTGGCCGCTGCCTTCGGATGGGGCGGATCAAGCGCAACGGCTTTGCGATACGCATTCACGGCGTCTTCGCTGCGCTCTTGCAATCGAAAAATTTCACCGTAGGCGTACCAAAAGCGGGCTTCATTGGGGTTTAGCTCCACCGCTTTGGCGAGCTCGGCTTCCGCGTTTGGCGTATCGCTTTTGCGATTGTAGAGAATGCCAAGCTCGTAGTGCGCGGCACCCATTGTTTCATCGATGCTAATGGCTTTTTTTAAGTAGCCTTCGGCTTCGTCCCAGTCTTTTTGTTCACGCACGGCAGTTGCCAGCGCAACCAACACTTCTGGGTCTTCGGGGGCTTGTTTGTACGCTGATCGAAACTGCAGCGCAGCTTCGTTGACGTTGCCAGACTTAACCAGCGCATCGCCCAAGGCGAGCAATGACCGCACGTTTTCGCCGTCGATGGCGACAGCGCGTCGCAACGCTTCGAGCGCTTCAGGCGCACGGCCGAGCAGTAACAAGGCGCGGCCACGCTTTTCGTGGCCAGCCGCGTTCTCTTCATCGTCGCGAATCATTTGCTCGGCGATTTTTAATGCGGGCCGGGCTTTTTCTTGCGCCAATAGGCAATCGGCGAGCAACGCCCAGCCTCGATCATCTTTGGGTTTTTGCTCGGTATATGCTTTTGCTACGGATTCGGCCAGGGCCGCCTCGCCGCCATGCAACAGCACATCGATGTGTTCGTTTAGAATTTCGATATCTTCGGAGGTCTCAAACGCGCGCGTATATTTTTTGCTTGCGAGTTCAAAGTCGTCGTTCCGGGCGGCTTCGCGTGCTTCGGCCAACGCCGTGCGGGTGCGTTTTTTGGCTTCGGGATCTTTGCGATTGATAACCTTCGGGGTGGCGCCACCGCAGCCGGGGGCGACTACCGTTAGGCTAAGCGCGCCAGCAAACAGCAATGCCAGCGGTCGAGACAAACCAAACATGGGCTAAGGATAACGGAACCTTGGCAAAAGTGCCATTTTGCCTTCGTTAGTTCGGCCGCAAGCGGTGTACTATTTGTCACAGGATGGCCAAAATCCGATTCGTCGACGACTGGCTGCGCAGCCCACATGCGGCACCCTCGCGTTTTCGAGTTGCCATGGTTGTCGCCGAAAAATGGGCTGAGCAACGTGTGCTCATGCGTGCCTACACCTCGGGCCGCGATCAAACTCAACCGACAATAACGTTGCATGGCCAAGAGCTCGCTATTGGACCTGCGTCGCTGGATCCGAATGGCCCTTGGGGCATTCACGTCGCACCGCTCGTCGACGGCCGCGCGCAAGAATTGCAGCATATGCTGGAAGCTGCAGCCAAACGGTTGGCTGGTTCTAAAGGCAATCCGCCACGCTTGCTTGATGAAGAAGGCACGTTTGATCGCGAGCCCACCGGCAACTGGGAGCTCGGCGCACCACGCATTGTGCCTGGCGCTAGCCGTTCGCGCGAAATCGAACCGATGCAAGTGGCGCGTATCGCCGCCAGTGCATCGTCGTACCATGCTCAGCCAACCCATGCTGCGCCGATCATGGCACCGTCGGCGATGCCGGTATCCGCGATGCGCCAGCCGGCTGCCGCGGCAGTGGCCTCGTCTTCACCGATTCGTTCAACTCCGATGCCGATGCCACGGCGCCGCAACAGCACGGATGTGCCTGCGAATGGCCGTACCGCCCTTGGTTTTCAATCTGGTGCGGGTGCGCAATCAGCATTGGTGCGGTTGGGGCTATCACCTGCCGTTTCGTCGCGTTTAGCTCGCTTGTCGCACAGCGTCGTGCCCACCGATTTTCAAATAACCAAGTTTGAACGCATGGTTCTCAATATGCTTGGCGACGCAGGGCTCTATTCGGCAACCGCCGACGTGAGCGCACGTGAGATCGGTCAACTCATCGCAGTGGATGATCCCGTGGCATGGATGGAAGACCTTATCTATAAGCTAGAACGCTTCGGGGTGCCGCTGATCGAACCAGGTAACCCGATCGGCGCTGAGCCAAGCTACCGCATGCGCTGGTAGTGTAAGCAATTACAAATGGTTACGGGCGTAAACCGCCCGTTCATAACGCGTGGTTTCGCCTGGCTCCAAGATGCGAGTCTGTGGTAATCACTAGCGCCCCGCGTTTTGCGGCGGTTTGCTATTTCACTCACGCAGGTAGAAGGAACGCCATGCAGGTACGCATTGAAGATGTTTCGCCGGTTGAAAAAAAGATGATCGTTGAAGTGCCATGGGAAACCGTGAGCGCCAAGTTGAACGATGCGTATCGTGAATTCGGCAAAGGCGTTGCCCTCAAAGGTTTCCGCAAAGGCAAAGTGCCACGTGCGGTGCTGGAGCAAGTTTACAGCGGTCGGGTTTCGGCTGAAGTTGCATACCAACTGGTGCAAGAGTCGTTCTACCGCGCCAACGCTGAACACAAGCTCGCTGCCGTTGCTGAACCACGCGTTGAAGAAGCGCAACCAATCAAAAAAGGCCAGCCGTTTTCGTTCAAAGCCATCGTCGAAGTGCGTGGCGATTTTGAACCAAAAGATTACAAAGGCCTCGCTATTGAAAAGCGCCGCTTGAACATTGCGGAAGAAGCCGTGACAACCGCGATCGAAAACCTGCGTCGCGAACACACCGAACTGATGCCAATCGAAGGCCGCACGGTGACTGCTGCCGGCGACATCGTTGGCTGCACGGTGACCGGTACGATCGGTGAACACCAAGTTAACCAACCGCAATTCGCTGTCGATCTTGACGACGAAGAGCGCGCTGCGTTGCCAGGCTTGCGCGAAGCGCTGCTTGGGTTGGCGCTCGACACCAAAGATCACAAAATTACGATCGACGTGCCAGCGGACTACAAAGACGAATCGACTCGTGGCCGCAAAGCCGAGTTGAACATCACGTTCTTGGAAGTGCGCGCCAAAGCGGTGCCAAATCTGGACGACGATTTTGCCAAAGACACCGGCAAAGCCGAAACCTTCGAAGGTTTGAAAAAAGCGATTCGCGATGACCTCGAAAACGCTGAGAAGGCCGTGATCTTGCGCGAAGCCAAAGAAGGCGTGATGCGCGAGCTGATCAAAGCCAACCAGATCCCAGTGGCTTCGACGTTGATCGAACGCGCGGTGGAAATGCAATATGGCCGCTTCCGCCAAATGCTCGGCATGAAGCCAGAACAAGGCAATGCTGGCCTCACCGAAGAAATGCGTTCGAAAATGCGCCCATCGGGTGCTGACGAAGTGCGCGGCCAAATGCTGCTCGACGCGATCGCTGAAAAAGAAAAGATCGAAGTTAACGATCAAGAACTCGATGTACATGTCGCGATGACCGCCAAGCAACGCAACACCCCGCCAGCCAAGCTCAAGGCTGAATGGTCGCGCGACGGTCGTTTGGAAAACGTCCGCTTCTCGCTGCGCCAAGACAAAGTCATGAACTTCCTCGTCGAAGCCGCCAAGGTTACCGAAGTGGAAAAACTGACCGAAGCTGGTGTGCCAGTGCCTGAAACCGACGCAGGCCACGGCGAAGCCGAGCATGTGCACGGTCCCGACTGCAACCACTAGATTGCTGGTGTAAAACACCAGCAATCTAGTCTCGATTGACAGAGGGCTCTGCCCGCCCTCTCTGCGGTGGCAAGCCACCGCATTCACTCCCACCGCGCGTTACTCGCGCGGATCCGAGACGCGGTGCTGGCGCGACGAAGGCCCGATCCATCGCGGCCACGTGCGTTGGCGCTGCGCTTGGCGGTCCTCACGTAGAACCACTACGCTGCGGTCCGGTTCTCGCGCCGCCTTCGTGGCCGCGCGCCTCGAGCCTTTAACCTGACCAAGCGCGTTCGAGCTTGAACGGAAATCGGTAGTGGCCGTGGCCGTCCGTGACCGTGTTCGTCCGTGACCGTGGCCGTGTTCGCGCCCGTGCACCTGGCCGTGATCGTGATCGCGAACCTCGTCGGCGGCGCCGAGGCACGCACTCGCACTACTTTTTCTTAGCGCCTGGTTTCGCGGCTGGTTTCGCTGCGGCTTTCGTCGCAGGCTTTTTCGCTGGAGCTGGCTTGGCGGCGGGTTTCGCAGCTGGCTTTGCTGCAGGTTTGGCCGCCGGCTTGGCCGGTGCTGGCTTCGCTGGCGCCGGCGCAGGCTTCGCCGGTGTTGCAGCCGGCTTGGCCGGAGCTACGGGTGCAGGCTTCACTGGCAACGTAGGCCGAGGCGGCAAATTCGGCAGGACGGGCGCAGCGCGAGGTGCTGGACGAGGTGGTAACGGCCGACGCGGCACCGAGTCCTCGTCGTCGTCTTCATCTTCTTCGTCTTCATCCTCGTCGTCGTCGTCGTCATCCTCGTCGTCGTCGTCTTCATCCTCGTCGTCGTCTTCATCCTCGTCGTCGTCTTCATCCTCGTCACGGCCCCACGGCGGCTCGTCGCCGTCACGCCAGCCGCCGATATCCTTATCGTCGTCGTCTTCGGCTTCTTCTTCTTTCCAGCTTTCCGTATCTTCATCTTCGCCGTCGGCATCACCGACGCGGCCAAGATCTTCGACTTCGTCGTCTTCTTCCTCTTCCTCTTCTTCTTCCTCCTCCTCGTCCTCGTCTTCCTCTTCGTCCTCTTCTTCGTCTTCGTCTTCGTCCTCGTCCGCCCAAAGCGGCATCACGGGTACGAGGGTCGGAAAGCCTACAGTCCACGGTTCTTGTTGCGACGTGATCATGGGGGCCAAATTTTAATGCGACATCTTTTGATTTCAAGTCGCGGATGCGTCGATGTCACGGTTTTTGCGAAGGTGGCCCTTCCACCACGGTTCAGCAGTGCTACCTTAGCGCCACGGTGAAATTTCCAGCGGCATGGCAGTTTGGCGTTGTTTTGGCAGGCTTGTGGGCACATGTCCCTACCGCTAGAGCCGACGAATGGAGCCTCCATGTGCTGCTTTCAGGCCAATTGGCGGCCACCGACAACGTTTTCCAGGTGCCGAGCAACAGCCCCGAGGGCCTGCCGCGCGAAAGCGATGTGCTGTTTCAGCTGCGACCTGGCGGCCTTTTAAGCTACGTAACCCCTCGAACCACCCACGAATTTACAGCCGATCTCGACGGCTTGGCCTATGCACGGCATCGCGAAGCGTGGTCGATCTCGGGGCGGGCTGGGTGGAAAGGCTTTTTCGCGATCAGCCCCCGCACCGAGATGCTCACCGGGGTTGGCTTTGGCACCGGCACACTCAATACCTTAGTGGCGCGCTCTTCCGATCCAACCGCAGCACTTGCCCCAACCGGCAACAGCAACTTTATTTCAGCGGACGCGGGTCAGCAGCTTTCGCATCAAGCATCGCGTGAAGTCCGCATTACAGAGCACGCCAAAGTGCAGGCCGTGCAAACCACAGATTCAAGCGATCGTTCAAACGTTTCGCTTGAAGCCGCGATCGGCGGCGGCTTCGATCGCGCGTGGCGTTTCGACGCCTTCGGGTTTGATCTCACTGGCTCATTTGTGAGTTTTTCGCGAGGCGATGGCTCCAACGGCGACGATCGCTTGGAAAACATTCGTGCCGCTGGCCAATGGCGCCATGACTTGTCGCGGCGGTGGACGAGCATTGTCGACGGTGGCGTGGTGGTCGTAGTACCGCTGTCAACCGGCGGTAAATCCGTGGTGGTGCCGATCATCGGCGGGCAGCTCGCTTATGCACCGCAATGGGGCTCGGCTGGCATTTCGGTCAGCCGCAGCGTCATTCCGAATTTGTTCATCGCGCAAAACACGGTTGCGGACACCGTTTCAGCCTCGGTGAACATGCCGCTGCCATGGCTATCGGCGGAGCGCGCACGGCCGAAGTGGTCGGCTTTGGGCTCCATTGGCGTAGTCCGTACCCAGTTGATCGATACCGATCGCGGCCAGTTAGCGTCGAGCTTCGACATTTTCAACGCCGACCTCGCGTTGCAGTACGCTGTGTCCGAAGCTAGCGGCCTCGCCATGCGGTATCAATTTGTGCGGCAAACCGGCAACGCCGACTCGCTCACGATTATTCAAGGCTACGCTCGCAACACATTGCTGTTGTCGTTTACTCATCGCTTCCCATCCCGGCAAGCCGCCAAATTTCCGGTGCGCTCGTCGCTGCGCGTCGATCGCAGCGACATCACCCCGATGGGCGAAGAACCCGGCGCACGTGGCGGCCCAACGCCTGGCGCTGCGGCAGAACGTTAGCGGTCGCATGAGTTACGACTGTCAAACCTGCGGCGCATGTTGCGCCAACTTGCCAAGCAATCGCGCCGAAGGCTTTGGGTATTGGGTCGAGATCAAGCCCGACGACAAGATCCTGACCCGGCAAGATTTGCTGCGCAAACATGTCATTCACGATCCAGACGGCGTGCCGCATTTGCGGCTTGCGCCCAACGGCCAATGTCTGGCGCTGCGCGGCCGAGTTGGTGGAGGCAAAGTCGCCTGTGGCATCTACCATCAGCGGCCTTCGCCGTGCCGGCGCGTGCAACCCGGGGACGGCTCATGCCTGCAGTCGCGGCAAGAGCACGGGCTTGAATTGTAGTAGTGGGCTGTGCTTACGGCGCAATGCCGGTACCAGCATCGACAGCAGCTTCAGGAGGAGGCCGCCGCACCATCGGCCGCATCGGCGGCCCGTCGTCGTCGGCATTCGGAGCCTCGGGCTTCGCTTCGCGGGCTTCTTTTCGGTCGCGCTTCGGCGGCGCTTGGCCTGGCCCACCCGATAGCGCGACATATAAGACGGGCACCGCAACACCGACTGCAACCAATGCCGAACCGCGCCACTTGAGTCCTAACCGGCCTTTGATCATGAACAAACCCGAGATCGCTAGGTACAACAGCATCACGGCATACACGTCGGCGACGTATTTCCAGGCCGCCTTGGCGCGCGCGGTGTGCAACCACACAACTAAATTAAAGAAGAAGCGCGGCTTGTTGCCTTGAATCGTGACGTCGCCGGAATCGCCGATGATGGTGACTTCCCGATGATCATACTTAAACCGAATCTCATCACCTGCGCGATACGTGTCCTTGGGTTTGCCAAAGCCTAACGCGGCTTCGGCGCGCGCGAATGCTTCAGCGTCAGGCACATCAGCGGGAATCGGGGGAATCTTGCTGACCGATTCCGACGACACGAACTTTGGATCCCAATCGCCTGTGTGATTTATCGCGATGCCCGAAACTGCATAGATGATTGTGAAGCCAACCGCGAGATAACCAAAATCGCGGTGCACGGCGCGCAACCAGCCGCGCCATCGCTTGGCAAAGCCAGCAGGTGCATCAGCCATAACGTTCCTCGGTCCACGGATCAGCGTGGTTGTGATAGCCCCGCGTTTCCCAATAACCCGGTTCGTCTTTCTTAACGAATCGCACGCCGGTGATCCATTTGGCACTTTTCCAAAAGTACAAATCAGGAATCAAGCCACGCACAGGTGCACCGTGGGTGAGCGCAAACGGCTTGCCGTTCATGCGATACGTGATCAACGCGTTGTCGGTCGTGGCATCTTTGAGTGGCACGTTGGCGGTGTAGCCGTGGGCGGCTTCGAAAATTACGTGGGCAACGCCATCTTGCAGCTCGGCCAGCTCGGCCAGCTTCGCCACTTGAACGCCCTTGAACATGGCGCCGAGCACGGTCCAGCCAGTCACGCAGTGCACGTCGGCAGCGCGTTCGACTTGCGGCAGTTTTAACAGTCCAGCGTAGTCGACCGAGAACGGCTTCTTCACCGCGCCATATACGCGCAGCGAAAACGTCTTGACGTCACCATCGCCTTCGTCGCCGCCCATTGGTTTAAGTTTTTCGATGACACGCTGGCCGGGTGGCAAACGCGGCCGACCATCGGGCCGTTTTTCCGCTGCCGCCGCAGCCGAAGCGTCGTCGGACAAAAATCGGAAAAGCCCACCGCCCAAGGCAATCAGCCCTGCCCCGGCGGCGGCATTCTTGATGAATTGCCGCCGATCCCATGGCTGCTGCATAGTCGGAAATCGCTGTAAGTCAGGCCGCTTGCTATCGCTCACTTTGCCTCCTGGTTGCGCCATCATCGCAGTGTAGCCTGCGACGAACGATTGCGTATACGGCCAGTAGCGTTCGTGGTTACAGCCGGTTGGCCCGA
>JAKQOD010000987.1 GCA_029565465.1 Deltaproteobacteria bacterium | reverse complement strand
GCCAACGGCGACACCGAAATCGGCCACATGATCGCTGAAGCGATGAAAAAGGTCGGCAAAGAAGGCGTCATCACCGTCGAAGAAGCCAAGACCATGGTCAGCGAACTCGACGTGGTTGAAGGTATGCAATTCGATCGCGGCTACCTGTCGCCATACTTCGTGACCGACAGCGAGCGCATGGAAGTGGTCCTCAACGACTGCTACATCCTCATCCACGAACGCAAAATTTCGAACATGAAAGAATTGCTGCCAGTGCTTGAGCAAGTTGCTAAGCAAGGCAAGCCACTGTGCATCATCGCCGAAGACGTCGACGGCGAAGCGCTGGCGACCCTCGTGGTCAACAAGCTCCGTGGCACGCTGCAAATCTGCGCTGTCAAAGCCCCAGGCTTCGGCGATCGCCGCAAAGCCATGTTGCAAGACCTCGCTGTGCTCACCGGCGGCCAAGCTTTCACCGAAGACCTCGGCCAAAAGCTTGAAACGATGCAATTGTCCGACCTCGGTCGCGCCAAGCGCATGGTCATCGACAAAGACAACACCACCGTCATCGAAGGCGCTGGCAAGAAGGAAGCGATTGACGCACGCGTCAAGACCATCCGTCGCGAAGTCGAAGACACCACCTCGGACTACGACCGTGAAAAACTGCAAGAACGTTTGGCCAAGATGGTCGGCGGCGTTGCTGTGATTCGCGTTGGCGCAGCCACCGAAGTTGAAATGAAAGAAAAGAAAGCCCGCGTGGAAGACGCGATGTACGCAACCCGTGCAGCGGTTGAAGAAGGCATTGTTCCTGGCGGTGGCGTTGCGCTCGTGCGCAGCATCGCAGCTCTCGACAAGCTGAACTTCGAAGACGACCGTCGTTACGGCGTGAACATCATCCGCCGCGCACTCGAAGAACCGTTGCGCCAAATCTCGGGCAACGCAGGCGTCGATGGCTCGATCGTTGTGGCCAAGGTTAAAGAAGGCAAAGACAACTTCGGCTTCAACGCTGCAACGTTGGTGTACGAAGACCTGGTGAAAGCCGGCGTTATCGATCCAGCCAAGGTTGTCCGCACGGCCATCCAAAATGCAGCTTCGGTGTCGGGCCTCATGCTGACCACCGAAACCCTCATCGCGGAAAAGCCTAAGAAAGAAGACAAGTCGAGCGGCGGTCACGAAGGCCACGACCACGACTAGGGCATTATAAGGGGACTTTCCCGTCCCCTCTGCGCCGGATAAACCGTCGCATTCACCCCACCGCGCATTGCTCGCGCGGTTTCGGATGACGAGAACGCCGTGCAGCAATGCGCGGCGTTTTTCGTTGCTGCCCACCGTGCGTCGCTCACGCGGTTTCGGATGACGAGAACGCCGTGCAGCAATGCGCGGCGTTTGTCGTTGAGGGCCACTGCGCGTTTCTCGCGCGGGAACGCCACAGCAATGCCCGGCATTTTGTCATTGCGGGTGAGAAAGAGACTAAACATCGATTCGCCGCTAAGCTGTCCACCGTAAAACAGGCGGGGTTCTTTGACTCGACGAGTCATCCACTAGCACTAACAGGAAAATAGCTACCGTCACAGGCGAGGCCGCGAGGCGCGCTGCGAAAACTACGGCGCAACGCCGATCGCACCGACGATGTGTTGCGTGCCGCTCGGAAAGGTAAACGAGCCAACGTCGGTGACGCCGCCAGCAGCGCCGAATACCAAGTGCCGCACGCCGGACACTTCGGCGACGAACACATGGCCACGCAAGCTGCCGCGTTCGATCATGGCCATGCCACTAGGAAGCTGTGGTGCTGCGCCCATGTACGTGACTTTGCCAGCGACTCGATACGCGCCACCTGCCCCGCCTTTATCGACGACAAAGATGGCATCGCCAAAGCCGCTCGCCACCACGGCAAGATCGGCGAACGGTGACACACGGATGGCCGCCGCGTCGTCGATAGTAACAAGGCCGGCGTTGGTGAGCCCGCCTTCGGTGCTAACGATCGCAACGGTGTCGGGGATGCCGCTGAATTGGCTGGTATCACCGACCCACAAGGTTTTGCGCTCGGCTGAATAGTAGCCACCGCCCACCGAGGCTTCGTCGTGGCCAAAGGCGTCGGCACCAGCGGAAACGGCAATGGTGCCGTCGAGGTTGATGCGATGCACATCAGCACCAGCGGCGCTGTTGGCGACATCGCGCGCGGCCACCAATGCGGTGTTGGCCGAGTCGTAAAACATCCAACTAGCGAGTTTGCTTTCGACGATGCGCTCCGGCGTCGACAGCGTACCGTCGCAACCGATCTTTGAGCGGTACAAACCGCCACCATTGTTACGAAAGTTGCCGTCGACGATGAAAGCGTATTGGCCAGTTGGGTCAACCGTAATGCTATCGGCGTAGAAGCTGCCGGTAAATTTGGCGTGCACAACCGTTGGCGTGACGCCATCAAGCGTAAACACGCCAACCGAGCCATCCTTTTGCGCTAACAAGCCAACTTTGCCGTCGGGCGTAAAGGTGATTTCACCGTCGACGGCCGTGCCCATCGCAAACGATTTGCCGGTATTGGTGATCGCGCCGTCGGTGCCAACCGCGAGCACGTCGTAGTTGGCAGCTGGCATCGAGTTGGCATCGTAGGGCTTGCTCACCACCAAGGCCCGCACGCGATCGGCGGGCGCCGGTAAACGCGGACACATTGACTGCGGCGCGTCACCAGCACTGTCGCCGCTGGGCGCTGCATCTGGGCTTTCGCTACCACCACCACAGGCCACCAGCGCCAGCGTCGCTGCGCTCAAGATTCCGGTTACGAAACAGCACTTCATGCGGCCTAGCCTACTCTAGGAGCCGCAGCGCCGACGACCCTATTTGCCTTGAAACACGGGCGGGCGTTTGGCCAGCAGCGCAGCAATGCCTTCGCTCGCATCGGCTGTCGCCAACGACTCGGCTTGCGCGTACGCTTCGTCGCGCGCAGCGGTGCGCGCTGCATCGGCGAGGCCACGGTTGAGCGTGCGCTTGATCGAGCGCACTGCCAGCGGTGCGTTTTGCGCGATGGTGGTGGCAAGTGCCATCGCTGCCGGCAGCACCTCGGCTGCAGCAACGACGCGCGATAACACGCCATAATTCACAGCCGTCTCACCGTCGAGCAATTCGCCCGAGTACAACATTTCCGCAGCGCGCGAGACGCCGACCAGCCGAGGCAACATCATGGTAATCGCCATGCCTGGGTGCAGCCCAAGCTTGGCAAAATTGGCACCGTACTTCGCACCTTGTGCACCGATGCGCACGTCGCACACCAACGCTAAGCCAAAGCCGCCGCCCACGGTGTGGCCGTTGAGTGCGCCAATCACGGGTACGGCAATATCGAGCACCGACAAAAACGGCTGATACATCGCATACGATTTCGCGCTTGGCGTTGCCGCCGAACCATCGGCGCTATCGCGCTGAATGATCGACGTAAAGTCAGCGCCCGCCGAAAAGCATGGCCCGCTGCCGGTGATCACCAAGCAACGCAGTTGCGAATCCGCTTGTGCTGCAGCAATTGCCACAGCAAACGCATCCAGCAGCTCGCCAGTCATGCTGTTGCGATTGTCGGGCCGGTTGAGCCGAACCACGCCAACGCCGCGCTCCGACGCGGCTTCGTACAGCACCGCGGCCGTCGCGCTAGCCGCGGTCATCCGGCACCAAGCTCGTCGATGAAGGCTTGCGCTTCGCCGAAGTTAGGATCTTCGCGCAGCGCTTTTTTGGCCCACAGTTCAGCTTTGGCGCGGTTGCCGCGAGCGTGTTCGATTTTGGCTTCCCACAGCAACGCCATCGGGCGCGTCACTGGCAATGGGTTTTCCATCAGCGTAATGGCACGCAGTGGTTTGAGCGCCAACTCGTAGTCACCCAGCTCGGTGGCTAACGTCGCGAGCTCAGCTGCAACTTCGGCGTTTTTGCGATCAACATCAAAGGCTTTCTTCAACCAGTTCAGATGGCCTTCTTTGTCGCCCAACATCGCCGACACTTTGCCCATGCGCTGTTGCATCACAGCCAACTCCGGCGTGCGCTTTTTCTGCGCTGAAATCGCGGCATCTAACGTGCGGCCAGCATCTTCGATTTGGCCGGCGCCAATCAACACATCGACATTGAGCATCAACGCAGTGTGATCGTCGGGCACCATTTCGAGCGCTTTGCCAGCAGCGTAGGTTGCAGCGGCTGGGTCTTCGAGCGAGTACAGCAGCAGCTCCGCAGCACGGCGATAGTTGGCGTACCGCGCGGTGCGGTCACCTTCGGCGTTGGTTGCTTGACGCGAACCTTCCGGAGTATCCGAGGCACCGCTGAGGTAATCGGCGTCGGCGATGAGAATCGCGGCCAATTCGCGATACGCGCCCGCGGCTTCATATTGCTCACGCAGTTTTTCCCGCAACACCGCAACTTCAGGCTGCGCTTGATGCACCATTTCGACGACGCCGACCGCTTCGGCTGGCCGACCCGCGTCGTTGGCAGCTTGGGCTGCGCGCAACGCCGCATCCACTTGCTGCGTACCAGTAGAGATATACGCAAGCCGGGTTGCCCCCGCCAGCACACCTTCCCAATGGCCAATCGACGCATCCAAATCGCACAACAAATACAGCGGTTCGACGTCTTGGTTTTCGCGTTCAATCCACGCCACCAACAAGCCGCGTGCGCGTTCGTTGTCACCGTGGTTCATCGCCAAGCGCGCCAACCGCATGGTTGCGGTTCGTTCGGTGTCGCGATCGCGGCGTTGTTCGGCGCGCGCACGCAGTCGTTCGAGGCCGCCGATCAATGAATCAAAGCCACGTTGTTGATCGATATCGTAAGCTTGTTGGCAGTCTTCCACGGCTCCAGCGTCGTCGCCGAGCTGTTGCAAGAAGCTGGCGCGCAGCAGCAACACCGACAGGCGTTGCGGCCCTTGCAAGGTTGCAAGTGATTCACCCAATGCGCGTTGCGCACCATCGAGGTCACCAGCCGCAGCCAGTGCGGCAGCTTGATCAGTCACCAAGCCAACCCCATCGGACGACCGACCACGCGCCATCCGCAAGACTTCGGCGGCTTTGCGAGGTTGCCCCAAAAAGCCAGTGTACACCGACGCTGCTTCGCGCAGCTTGTCGACGGCGGCTTCGTCATCGAGGCGCTCCGAATCGCGGATCATCAGCTCGGCCAGTTCGTTCCACATTTCGCTATCGCGATAGTGGCGTTCCAGCCGGTCGTGAATGACGTGGTCATCCGGCGCTGACCGCAGCGCAATTTCCAAGGTCCGCTGTACGCTGCGCATATCGCCAGCCGCGTGCCACATCTCGGCAACCTTCGCAGCTAACGCAGGCGCTTGATCTGGGGTTTCCACAGCTAACAAGCGCTCCATCAAAACCGCGGCTTCACGCGGTTCATCTTCGACCCGCAAGTGCCGCACCACGCGTCGCAAAATTTCGCGATCATCAGGCGCAACAATCAGCGCTGCACGATACACCCGACCCGTGTCGGCCGATTCTTGCGCTTCGAGCATTTCGCCGAGGCGCAACGCAACATCAACGGTGCTTTCACGATTGCCGCGCCGTTGCGCTTGATCGAAGCGCTGCCACAAGAACTCAGCGATGCCATCTTCATCACCGAGATGCCGCAACGTCGCTTCGTAGCGCGACGCCATTTCGAGATCATCTGGTGCATCAGTGAGGCCATCACGCAAAATATCGAGCGCATCATGATGGCGCTGCAACACGTCAATCAAAAAGCCAGCATGTTCGGTGCGCATGGCTGCGCGTTCGCTTGGGCTGGTTAGATTTGGCAGCGTCGATGACACCACGATGCTTAAGCGATCGGCATCGCGTTGCTCTCGATAGATCTGAATCAGCGGCTGCCAAATGGCGCGATCCGCTGGATGCCGCTCGCGCAAGAATTCATACACGTCGGCAGCCGTCGTCACATCGTGATCCGCATGGGCGCGGGCCGCGATTTGCATCGCCAAGTTGTCAACAGCCTCAGCTTCGGCTTCGGCTGCAGGTGCCACTTCGTACAACAATTCGCACGCCGTACGCAGATCACCAGCTGCAAACCGGCGTTCAGCCAACGCCAGCGCCGACCACACATCGCTACCGATGCCACCCGCCGAGTTGCGCGCCGTGGCGACAGCATGCCGCAGCAATTGTTCGGCCCGTGCGTTTTCACCGTGAGTGACTGCGGTGTCAACCGCTTCGCGAATCTGCGAGGTCGTTGCAAACGGCTGTTTCGCTCGACGCTCCAAGAAGTCGAGCAACATGGCTGGCTCACCCGCTGCACGCGCGACTTTTTCGTACATCGCAAGCACGCGTTCGTCGGTTTCAACCAACGATGTTGCGGCGGCTGCGCGAAGGATCTTGCCAGCTGCGCTCCACCGCGGCTCCGTCAAGAACGCACGCTCAAGCAGATCAATCCCTTGTGCGCGCCGCGATTCGGTCGCGACAAAAATATCAGCCAAGCGATACAAGGCATCCACTTGTTCAGCCGACAGTTCCCCTTGCGACGTGTCGCCTGCGAGTTCCGACATCTTGTCGAGTGCCCGCGCTTGCCCTTCGGCATCGTGCAACGCGCCAGCAATGCGCGCTTGTGCATAATAGGTATCGGCCAGTTTTTCGCCGGTGGCTTCGACGCGGCGATAGAACTGTAGCGCCCCTGGCAGATCGTTGGCGTCTTCTTCCAACGCCAACCCCGCACGCATCAAGATGTCAGCGATCAGCGGTGGATCATCTTTGCGGCGCAGTTTGTCGGCCAACGTTTCTGCGGCTTCAACAAATACGCTGGTCTTGCCAACGTCGCGCGCTAACGTCCGCGCTTGTTCATGTAGTGCAGGATTCGCTGGCGCCAAGCCAGTTGCACGAATCACAGCTTGCAATGCGTCGTCCTTGCGGCCGAGCTGCAACAACACCTCTGCCATGTCCGACAACAAGCGCGCTTGGCTCACGGCTTCGGTGTTGGCTTTGAGCCGTTGCTCGATCACGCCAAGCAACAATTGGCCTTCGTTATGCGCAAGCAAACTGCGACGGAACCGACGCACTTCGGCATCCGATTGGCCAGCCGCATCCAAGGCGCTTTCCAGCAATTCTTTGGCTTGCTCCGCTTCGCCGCGTTGCGCTGCGAGTTTGTGCAACTCGAACAGCACTTCGCTTTGACCAACCGCGGTTTCATCGTCGCCCGGTGGCTGGCGCCGAACTACCAACAGCAACGCTCGATACGAACGCTCCGCTTTGTCGAGCTGGCCAGCCGCGCGGGTAATTTCCGCGAGCTCTTTTTGGCTATTAACGTTGTTGGCATCCATCTTCGACGCTTGTTCCATCTCAGCGATGGCTTCGTCGAGCTTGCCTTCGAGTTGCGCCACCCGCGCCAACTCCATATGCAACACGGCGCGTTCCGGGGACCGGCGCCGACCGTAGTCGTTGATCAACTCGGTCAACGCAACCCGAGCTTCAGGCAAACGGCCCGAGACCCGCTGCCCAACCGCGAGTTGGGCTCGCAAGTCTTTATCGGTTGGGTCGATCGAAAGTGCGCTTTCCAGCGCTGGGATTGCCCGCGCTGGCTGTTTGAGTTTTTCGATGTAGATTGCAGCGGCTTCACGTGCCGCAGCACGTCGCGCATCGTCACCCAACAACGGCAGGCTTTGGGTTAGGTGGCGCGCCAATGGCTCCCACTGTTCATGCTTGCGATACAACTCCGCCAGTAGGTGCCGCAACTCGACGGCGGGTTCACCCGGATCGAGGTGTTGCTCAATGGCACCAATCGCTCGCTCAGATTGTTTGGCAGCAAGGTGCGCTCGCGCCAGTTGGGTCACAACCTGCATGCGTTCGGCACCATTCACATTGGTGAGCAAGCTTTCGAGCCATGGCACCGCTTGTGCCGGCTGATTGCGTTCAAGGTTCAAGCGAGCCAATGCACGCAGCGAGTCAGCATTTGGCGACAACGCAACGACGCGACGATGCCCGGCGATGGCGCGGTCAGCTTCTTTGGTGTGTTTCTCAGCAACGTCAGCGAAGCGGGCCCACAAGCGCGCGGCGCGCGCCGGTTCCGCCAAGCTTTCTACTTGCTGAGCTTGTTTTTCGAGCAGGTTCGAAAGTTCGCGATGCTGAGCCTTGTCGGTGAGCAACAACGTCACCGCGTCCAGCGACGCATCGTGACCTGGGCGTTCTTGCAAGTTGGCTTGCAGCGCTTCGAGCCGGCCACCTTGTTCTTCAATAACACCAACCAAGCGCGCGGTCTCAAGGCGCAATGCTAAGCGGCGCTCTGCATCGCTTTCATTATGAAGCTGGGTTTGGCGGATAATGAGCAACTCGCCAACCCGATTCTCGGCGCCCAACAGGCTGGCCAATTTATCGAGAATTTCGCGATCGGCTGGCGCAACCGCCAAGACCGCGCGATACATGTCGATCGCAGTCGAACGGTCGTGCAGCTCGTCGGTTGCGATGTCCGCAGCACGCAAGCGCAACCCCCGTTTGGTGGCATCGTCGTATGGCAGCCGCGACGCTTCGAGCAAGATGTCCATCGCAGCGCGCGGGCGACCACCAGCACGGTGCAGCTCGACCAAGCCTTCGGTGGCCCAGGTTGCAACTGCATCGTACGGCCGATCCGATTGCATCTGCGTGGTACCGCGCCACGCAGTGGCTGCGCGCGCCAACACTTGGCTCAAGATCGCCACGGCTTGCTCGCGATCACCGATTTGCGACGCAACATCGGCAGCTTCGACCAACACATTAAGGTTGGTTGGTTCGGCTTCGGATTGGCGGCGCAATGCATCGAGCAGCGGTTTGCTTGCACCACCGTCACGTTCGAGTGCGGCAAGTTCACTCAACCAACTTGCGCGATCACCACCAAGTTCAAGTGCGCGGCGCAAATCCACGATCGCGCCACCACTGTCTTTGAGATGTTGTTTGCGTAGCTGCGCCAAACGATAGCGGAACTGCGCTGCTACCGGGCGTTGCAACGCGACAGCATCGAGCCCGGCTTCGATAGCGTGTGCAAACGCTTCGCCTTGGCTGCGTGTTAGTGCGTTGGTCTGCGCCGCTGTCCACAGTTCATCGTCGAAACGCTCGCTGCCTTGGGCGAGTTGCAGCATGGCGGAAGCAACCTGCGACCACCGGCTTAGCTCGCTGCCATGCAGCACGACGGCGGCGGCAGCGCGCCGATCATTCGGCATCGCATTGGCGACGTCGAAGTACAAATTTGCTGCAGCATCCAAGTCGCCGAGGTGTTCGGCCAACATGTCTGCAGTCAAAAAACGCAGCCGTGTGGCATCGAGATCTTGGTCGGTGGCCCCGCGGGCATGCAACACTGAAATTGCTTCGCCAAACGCCAATGCGACGGGGGTGTACTCGCCGGTTGCTTGGGCCAGTTCTAGCAATTGCTTTTCGATCATCTGATCGCGTGGCGCCAACGGAAACGCACGCGCCAGATCGGCCAACGCAGCGCTGCGCCCAGCGGCACCATGATGCGCCAATCGCAAGGACGCCGCTTCGCGTAACAAGGCTAACTCGGTCTTGTCATCGTGGCTGCCATCGGGACCTGCGGTTTCACATTCGGCCAAACGCGCAGGTAACAAATCCAGCACGGCAGCAACATCGCCGGTACGCGCATAGGTGGTCGCCAATGCGTCAGCGGCTGCACCGCGGGTTGCAGGCACTTCGAGTAAGGCACGCAAGCCCGCCAAGGCAGGCTCATAGTTTGGGTCGATCGCGATCGCATTGCGGTAGGCTGCCGCGGCCGCGACTGGTTCATTGAGATGGATGCGCTGAGCGTCACCCAAGGCGACAAACCGTGCCACTGTCCGGCTACCTTCGCGTACCGTCGCCGTGCGAATAAGGTCCGCAAATTCGCGCCAACGTTCCGTCGCTGCCAGCAAATCCGCCAATGATGTCACCGCATCGGCGTCGTTCGGTGCTAACGCAACAACCCGTTGCCACACCGCGATCGCAGCCGGCAGATCTTGCCGTTTTTGCTCATGTACTTGTGCAACCGCAATCAAGTCAGCGCGGCCAATCGCGGTGGCGCCGTGTTTTTGGGCACGGTTTTCCAGCGTCGTCACCAAGTCATCCCAACGACCTTGGCTTTCGAGCAATGCGATGCGTGCATCAAGCCCCGAGACATCCGCGGGATCAGAATCGGCGCGTTGCTCCCACAAGGCAAGTGCGCGATCGGCTTGGCCCAAGGATTCGGCGAGTTTGGCAGCTTCGGACAACAGTGCTGCTTTGGTGGAATCAAGCGGTTCAAGCTGCGCTTGGCGTTCGAGCACCATCAAGCGATCATGGGTGCGGTCGGTTTGCGCGTACAACGCATTGAGTCGCCGCAACACTGTGAGCTGTTCGTTATCGGCGGCACCGTTGATGACCGCGGCTTTTTCGTATAGTGCAATTGCACCGTCGGTGTCTTGCAACCGATCAAGCCGGGTCTTGGCAGCTTTGGCTAACAACTCGACGGCACGGGTCGGATCGCTCGAACTAGTGGCAGCGTCGGCAACGCCACGAGCATAGCGGGCATAGTCGCCGCTGCGGTCAGCCAACTGCCGTAGCTTTTCTTCAACTGCGGATGAATCAGGCTGCATCGCCAATAACTCAGCGAAGTGATCCATCGCGCCCGGCAGGTCATCGAGATCCGCAAGCCGATTGCCGGCTTCTTCGCGCAACGCGCGCGAGCCAGCAGGATCAATTGCAATCACCCGCTGCAATACAGCGATGAGTTCGCGCGAGCGTGCCGTCACATCGTAGTGCGCCCGCAACAAATCCAACGCACCATCACGCACGCCACGCACGGCATGAGGTGATTCGATGATGCGCGTGAGCAACGAACAAGAATCTTTGTCAGCATCCGAATCCGGTTCGCCGGCTTCGGCCAACAACGGGCGCACAGCGGCTAACGCGCGTGCCGGGTCTTTGAGATTGTCGAGCCACACCGAAGCAATGCGAGCCCGGTTTTTTTCCCGTTCGCGCTTGGTTTGACCGTCGAGCCGGCTCTCCCACAAACTGATCAAGTCAGCCCAACGCTCATGCCGTTCAAGCAAGCGCTCCAGGCTTTGCCCAAGCTGCGCGTCGTCCGGGGTCAGTGGTAATAACTTTTGCTGATACGAAATTGCTTTTTCAGGTTGGTTGGCTACGTCTTTGGCCAACTGCGATGCTTCACGCAGCAACCGAATCCGGCGCGTCTTATCGCCAGCGGACGTCAAAGCGCGATCGTACATCGCAAGCAAATCGTCCCAGCGTTCAGCAACGGTATAGATCACCGAGAGCCGCTGCAGCGCGGTGTCGGACTGCGGCGCCAATTCAACGACGCGCTTGAGAATACCTTCAAGCACGGCGGGGTCATCGCCGAACCATTCGTCACAAAAACCACCGGCGCGTTCGCCGATCATTTCAGCAACGGCTGGCTGAAGTGGCTCAGCAACTACCGCACGAAATGCTTCAACGACGTCATCAGGACGATCGAGTTGGGCGGCAAGATCTTCGGCGGTTTGCCACGCACTTGCATCGTGCGGAGTTTGGCGGACGGCGTGGACGGCTGCTTGTAGCTCGGACAATTCGGCCATGATTCCCTCAAATGCACACGCGGGAGCGGCAATCGCTTACCCCGGGCGCGGCCTAATTCTAGCACGGCGCAATTGTTCAAGATCGAGGGTGACCGCGCTCAATTTTGCGCTTTTATATTTCGGTGCGAATGTTCAGCAGCGCAAAGATCGGGGCCTGGAAGCCCAGCGCTTGGCCGTAACCGGGCGAGCGCACCGCAAGCACCCCATCAACATCACGCAGGAACACCAAATCGCTTGCCTTGCCACCGACGATGGGCCGCACCACGCTGCGCGAATACACGTCATCGACGGCGGTTGCCGTTCGTCGGTCGAACAAATTGAAAACTTCGAGCCCGAATTCGACTCCGGCATAGCGCACTGCGGCACGTACATTTACCGTCGCCACCATGGGGGTTCGCTCCAACGAACCACGCGGCACCAGCTGCACGGTGGCGTCGCCACTTTGCGCCACAGCGTTGCGTGGCCGCCCGCTGCTGAGTACGGCGCGTCCAGTAATAGAAACCGGCAGCCCCTTGACCGTAGCGCCTCGGTAAAGTTCGGCGTAGAAGCGATGGCCTTGATCGTTAGGCAAGCGGCCGTACAGGTTGTCAGTGCCGCTGCCAAAATCAGTGCCAGTAAATTGCACAATGCCCTGCGCCGGGTCATAGGCACCAGCGGTGGAGCCAACCGATCGGCCCCACTGATAGCCAAAACGTACAGCGGTATCGCGGAGCGGATTGGTGATCAGCTCGGTCGCCAACAATTGCGCTTGGCGAGCCGGCACGCCAACCGCACGATCTAAATTCGACAACCCTAGCGGCGTAGTTTCTAGCGCTTGCCGCTGCCAGCGGGCTTGGCCCCACATCCGCATGGTAACCGTGTTGGCCAGGCCAGCCTCGACGCCACCGACCACTTCGTCGACGGTAATCGGCTCGATTGGCGCAAATACAGCGTAGCCCCCAGTGGCGTCGACGATCCGGCCGCTGCCAAATTGACTGACATATTCACGCCCCGTTGCTGGCGCTGGCGCAATTGCTTCAGCAACGCCAACCGGTAGCATCGCGTGGCTTCGCCCAAAGCTCCAAAACACACGACTACGCCCGTGGCCGATTGGGTCCCATGCAGCGCTTAGCCGAGGCGCCCATTGATTGGCAAAATCGAGCGCGCTGCCAACTTGCATCGACTCCCACCGCAGCCCGGCATTGAGCGTCAGATCCGACGTCGGCCGCCATGTATCTTCCAAAAACGCCGCAAGGTAACGCGTGCGAAACCGTTGTTCGGTGGCGCTTACATAACTGCACGGCACTGTCGGATCATCGGCCGTACAGGTAGTGCCTGGGCGCACATAGTATTCGCTGTCGACATGGGTTGGGAACAGCGACCTAATAAAGCGCCCACCAGAAAATCGATAAATATTGATGATACGGGAGTCTTCGCCGGTGCCACCGACCCGCACCATGTGCGAGCCAAGCGTGTGGGCGTAATCAATGGAAGCACTCGGCCGATCACCAGTTGTGTCGATCAACCGGCCGACCCCACCGCTGGCAAACCAGCCGGGAATCGGACAATTCGGAATTTGCGAAAATACGTCGGTCGCGCCGCCATCGGCGCAGGCATCGGTCAACTCGGGCGCGCCAAGTGAATCGGGCAAATACGCGCTGAGCCGCTGTGGTTCATTCGCACCGGCCGAATCGTGCGCACTTTCGAGCCGCAAGTTACGATGCCATGCCGCGGTCAACTGCAACCGACCATGGCGAAAACGATGCGTCCAATTGGCGATGGCGTCGCCCGTGACAAACCACCGATCCACGGCGGCTGCCGCGGGCATCGAATTAGTCACGAACCGCGTATTGCGGGCAGCAGTGCCCAACAATGTAACCGTGACTTCGTCGGAAGCATGCGACCAGCCAACGCGCGCCATGCCTGGAAATGACACCGAAGCGCTGTTTTGGCGTGCGTGGTAGATCGGCTCCAAGACGAAATTTGCCGAATAGCTTTCCCCGTCGAGATCAGGCACACCGTCTTGGTTTGTGTCGACGAGCCGAGCCCCTGTGCGCAACAAATCTTTTTGCTGCACCGTCGCGGCAAGGCCCAGGACATACCAAACCGGCGCGTGATGAATCGTTGCAATAGGCCCATCAGCTAAAGCGCCTGCCGACGCTGTGTGCCGCGCCTGCAACGAGCTACGCATAAGCTGGTAGTTCTGCGGCACCGTCGCGCGTTCAGTCCGGTCGGCGGCTAGGCCGTAGCTACCCCAGATTTTCAAATGATGACGAGGCCCACCACGCCGCAATTCAGCATCGATCACGCCGCCTGTGCTGACGCGATCGTGCGCAGCAAAGCCACCGATTTGCACATGGAGTTGATCGAGAAATTGCAACGGCAAACCAGTTGATGCGCCGCCGGTTGAAACATCGTCGATCGGCGCTGCGCCAATCGTCCAACGATTTTCTAAGCCACTTGCGCCACCGATCACCACACCGGCGTCATCGCGCCCGACCCCCATCGCCAGTACCGCCATCGCATCGTGGGGAAGATCGCCCGTCGGCAACCGCAACAATTGTGTAGCGCTCGCAGACCACCGCACAGCTGCCGGGCTTTGCTCTAGCGGTTGCGTTACTGGCGGCAGCGCGGCCGGCGCTGCAGGTTTAGCGGCGGCGCCAGCGGGCTTACCGTCGGGCTTTTTGGGGCCCAGGCCGAATAAATCGCGTGGATTATCTGCCGATGCTTGGGCGTGAGCCAAAAGCAACGTGCTAACCGCCGTGATCAGTCGCGTGCGCACGTTGAGTAGGCTACCACTGCCCGCGCGCTGGCGGTGCACCGCAAGCATTTTTCCCACGCGTATCCCCGTAACGTTTTGCGTCAACCATCATCTAAGCCCAATGACCTCACTTGCAGCTGCGCCCGATATCCGCTGTACCGCACTGAACAACAGCGGCTCAGCCTCAGCTGGCCACTACGTGTTGTACTGGATGACGGCGGCCCGCCGTACCGAATGGAATTTTGGGTTGGAACACGCCATCGCGCGTGCCAACCAACTTGGCAAACCATTGCTGGTGCTCGAAGCGTTACGCGTTGGTTACCAATGGGCCAATGACCGCCACCACAGCTTTGTGCTTGCGGGCATGGCGGACAACGCCGCCGCGTTCGCTGCAGCAAGCATTACCTATCTGCCCTATATCGAACCAACGCCCGGCGCGGGCAGCGGCCTGTTCGAAGCGCTGGCAGCCGCCGCCGCGCTGATTGTCGTCGACGAATTCCCTTGTTTCTTTTTGCCTCGGATGATCGCCGCTGCAGCAGCGCGCGTCGCGGTAAGAGTCGAAAGCATTGATGGCAACGGCGTGATGCCACTGCGTGCTACCGCGCAAGCTTATCCGACCGCAGCGTCGTTTCGCCGCCACTGGCAAAAGGTAATCCATCCTCACTTGTTGCATTTTCCCGTCGCTGCGCCGCTTGAGCACCACAGCGCAAAATCGGTGCGCCATGCCGTCGTGCCGGCCAGCATCTTGCAACGCTGGCCGATGGCGTCGACCGCCATGCTTGCGAACCTCGCCCCCACAATCGCCGCCTTGCCCATCGACCACAACGTTGCACCTGCCGCGTTTGCAGGCGGTGCGCGGGCCGCGCATACAACCCTCGATCAATTCATCGCCGACCGCCTCGATCGCTACGGCGAGCGCAGCCAGCCTGAGCAAAATGTCGCCAGTGGGCTATCGCCGTATCTGCATTTTGGCCATATCAGTGCACATCAGATTATCTCCGCGGTGTGGCAGCGCAGCGCCTGGGAGCCGGCGCAGGTTGCAGGCGCCAAGGCCTCCGGTAGCCGCGACGGGTGGTGGGGCCTACCGTCAGCGGCCGAAGGTTTCATGGATGAAATCCTGACGTGGCGTGAACTCGGTTACAGCTTCTGCTTTCATCGCAGCGACTACGATCGTTATGAATCATTGCCTCCGTGGGCCCGCAAAAGCCTTGATGAGCACGCCAGCGATCCACGCGCGCACACCTACACGCTTGCGCAATTCGAAAGCGCCGCCACCCATGATCCACTTTGGAATGCAGCGCAAACCCAACTCGTGCGCGAAGGCCGCATGCACAACTACCTGCGGATGCTGTGGGGCAAAAAAATCCTTGAATGGACCTCGTCACCACAGACCGCGTTGGCAGTGATGATCGAGTTGAACAACAAGTACGCGGTCGACGGTCGTAACCCGAACTCCTACAGCGGCATCTTTTGGACGCTCGGCCGCTTCGACCGACCGTGGGCGCCGTTGCGTCCAATCTTCGGATGCATTCGGTACATGTCGTCCGACAACACCGCAAAGAAATTTCGAGTCAAAAACTATATCGCGCAGTACAGCACGCCAGCGCGTCAAACGGCGCTGCCGTTGTAGCGCCGCGCACCCTGCCCCAGCGCTCAGTGATCGTGGTTGCAGCCAGGACCATGTTCGTGGTCGTGAGCAGCTTCATGCGCAGCGATTTCGAGCTTCACTTTTTCCATGTCCAGCGCTTTGACTTGGGTCAACAGTTGCTCGAGCGCGGCCGGCGGCAAAGCGCCCGATTCGCGGAACAACAAAACGCCGTCACGAAACAGCATCAGCGTTGGGATTGCCGAAATGCCTGCGCCAGCAGCGAGTTCTTGTTGGGCTTCGGTGTCGATTTTGCCGAACACCACATCGGAGTGGGTTTCCGAGGCTTTTTCGAACACCGGTGCAAAAGCACGGCACGGGCCGCACCACTCAGCCCAGAAATCGAGCATCACGATGCCCGGCTTCTCAAGATAGGTTTGAAAATTTTCGTTGGTGATTTCTACGGTTGCCATGTGAATCCGCTTTGCCAAATGAAAGAACTACGTCCAAGCACAACGCCGGGATACTTGGGGATTATCGCGTAAATGGGCACTGCGCAAGCATCAGCTTTCGAACATCGGCAGAAATGTGCGTGGCTTATAGCGCTGCCTAGTACAACGGGTGGCTCCATCTAGGTAGCTAACCGACACTGCCAGCCGTGGCGCAGCGGTTTGGTTTCGGCCTGAGCGATGCCAGATGTAGTTGTGAAGCGCGATGAGGTCGCCGCGACGCGCTGGAATTGCCACGGTGGCCGCAAGGTGGGGTGCCACAACCGGGTCCGGGATCGTGCCACCTTGTGGCGTGGCAAGCCCCCACGCATGACTGCCTGGAATGACTTCGACGCAACCTGCAGCGACTGGCGCGTCGTCGAGCGCCGTCCACAGTTGCACCACGCCAGGGCGATCAATGCCCCAAAAAAGCCCACCATCCTGATGCCATGGCAACTCGGTGCCGCCACCTGCAGCTTTGTTCCATGCGACCGCACGATACAGCGTGATCGCGGTGACGACCGGCGGTGCTACAAATTCGGGATTTGCCAGTGTACGCACAACCGGTGCCAAGACCGCGTGATCGATCCAGCCACGCAGCACCGCGTCGCGTTCAAGTTTCTCAATTTTACGATAGGCCAACGACGGTCCGCAAAAACCGGAACCGTACGCGAGGTCTTCGTAGCGGCCCGATGCAGCATCGTGTTGAAAGAAAAACGGTGCTGGATCGATGTCAGCCATCATGATGGCGTGAATTCGACCACGCAGCACATCGACGGTTTCGGGTGGCAAAACGTTACCGAGGGAAACATAGCCATCTCGCCAAAACGCGGTGTGCGCTTGCCGTAACGAAGTTTCAGAAAATGCTGGCAGAGCCGCAAACACGGTGCACCTTTGCGCGTGCGACCAAAAGAATCAATCTTGGCCGGCGCGAAATCGCAGGCTGCAGTGCTACGGTCGGGCCATGTCGCTCAAAGGAAAAACCCTGTTCATCTCTGGCGCAAGCCGCGGTATCGGATTGGCCATCGCATTGCGCGCTGCCAAAGACGGCGCCAACATCATCGTTGCAGCCAAGACTGCCGAGCCGAATCCAAAATTGCCGGGCACCATCTATTCGGCTGCCGAAGAAATCGAAAAGGCCGGCGGCCACGCGTTGCCGATCATGCTCGATATTCGCGACGAAGTGGCGGTTGCGGCCGCGGTGAAACAAGGCGCAGAAAAATTCGGCGGCATCGATATCTTGGTCAACAACGCCAGCGCGATCAGCCTGACCAACACCGAAGCAACCCAGATGAAGCGCTATGACTTGATGCACAGCATCAACACCCGTGGCACCTTCGTATGCTCACAAGCATGTATTCCGTATCTCAAAAAAGCGGCGAACCCGCACGTCTTGATGCTGTCGCCGCCGCTCAATATGGAGACCAAGTGGTTCGCGCCCCACGTTGCGTACACCATGGCGAAGTTCGGCATGTCGATGTGCGTATTGGGCATGGCAGGCGAATTCAAATCGGCAGGCATCGCATTTAATGCGCTGTGGCCACGCACCACCATTGCAACGGCTGCGATCCAAAACTTGCTTGGTGGCGACGCCGTGATGCGCGGTTCACGCAAACCGGAGATCATGGGCGACGCCGCACACGTCATTTTCAATCGCCCATCGCGTGAATGCACTGGCAACTTTTTCATCGATGATGAAGTGCTCGCCTCGACTGGTAAAACCGACCTATCCGAGTATGCGTGCGATCCAACCGCGAAACTGTTCCCTGACTTCTTCGTCTAACTGCGGCAGCTTGGGTCGCGCCGGCGGTGCACCACTTCAAGATTGTGTCGCGCGCGTTTATCATCGGGCCGCTGTTGTACGCACTGTTGATACAACGCTTCAGCTCGTGAGTAGTCACACGCAAGATATGCTTCGGTCGCAGCATTGAAGGCAGCTTCAAACGCGGCCTCGTCGGGCACTTGCGCAGCAAAGCCATTGGTGCCCATGCGGTCGTTCGGCACGTACGCGTCGGTTGGCAAATCTTTAAACGCGTAGCCCGGCTTGGTGCGGCGCGCGTACGAGCCCGAGGATAGCGATAGTTCAGGCGCCGCCGGCTCAGCCAACACTAGTGCGACATCCGCTTCCGATGGCGCCTCCAGCGGCGCATGCGTATCCGCAAATTGCAACGCGGCATGCTGTTGCAATTCGTACAAACTCAACAGCGTTGCGAACGGGCCCAGCGACGATTGCGTTATCAGCGTTCGCACTGATACCTCGCCGTCGATGAGCGCGGCTACCGCGAGGGCGGCCGGCGTTAGCAAGCGCCCGTCGACTTTGAGCGGCAAGGCAATGCGATCGAAGCTGCCAATAGCAACGCAGCAATCATGCACCACTCGCTTTTTGATCAAGCGCAGCAGCTCAGCAATACCACCCGCGCCCGGATAGCGCTCATGTGCACTCGCGAGCACGTCGACCATCTCGGCAAAGCGTCGCTCGGCGAACAATTGCTGCAATTGCGCGCGCAACTCAACCATGAAGGTATCCAACGAAAGCTCGGCCGATTGCAACAAGTGCAAAGCTCGCGCTTCGGTCGGATCCAGTTCCAACACGCGCCGCCAGCATGCTTCGGCGCGCGTAATTTCGTTTCGTCGAAAGTGATCTTGGCCTTGCCAAAGCAGGCGCTCAATCATTCGTTGACGATGCGGCGTCATTCGTAACCAAAAAATACGCGCATCGAATCATCTTGTCCATCGAAGATTGGCGCCGCGATCTTTTGTCGCAAACATCACCCACCTGTACGAACTTTGCGTTTCAGCAATACGTCCAGATTGTGCCGCGCACGCGTATCATCGGGCCGCAACGCTAGACATTGCTCATAGAGCGCGGTGGCGCGGTGGACGTTGCCTAACAGAAACGCATCTGCGGCTTCGTTTAACATCTCGTCGACGTTGTGGGTGCGCGGCACCTCCGCCTCAGCATGCACCGGCGTTTGCGAAATTTTCGCAACTGGTGCTAGCTCACGGATCGCTGCGGCAGGCGGACGCACCGGCACGAATACGTAACCCTGCTGGGTTTGGCGCGAGCTGGTGACAGCCGAGTTGGGTTCGTTCAAAACAGTTTCGATAAATTCACGTTGGGCCAACGAGTCACCGTCGTTCACCGGAGGCAATGGCGCCAAAAACTGAAGGTCCACATTGACCACCAGTTCGTGCAATGCACATAACGTCGCCAATTTGCCAAGCGGCGACATCGTCAACAATTCTTGAACGGTCAACGAACCGTTAATCAAGTTGGCGAGCAACACGGCATTTGCACTCAGGCCATCGAGCCGATCCGGCGCTAGCGTTAACGGAATGTGGGCTAGGCTGCCAATCCGCGCAACGTAGTCGTACGTGATGCGATGCTTCGTGAGCCACAAGAGTTTAGCCACCGACTCGTCTGCCGGATATTGGTCGACAGCCGACGTTAGCAGCGCAAGCATCGCTTCAAATTGGTGTGCTTGCAGTAACGCTTGTAACTGCGACCGCAATTCGTCAAACGGCAATGCCGTCGCACGCGCGTGTTGCAACAAATCCCGCGCGCGTAGTTCGTTAGGATTGATTTCAAGCACCCGCTCCCAACAGGCGGTTGCAGCCTCCAGTTGATGCTTGCGGTACAATTCAACGCCATCGGCCAGTAAGCGTTCTACCGTATCGTCAACGGCGACCATGGATGGGTTGATGTTACGCAAACCATGGACGCCTGTCCATGCAGGCACCTTGCCGGGCCACGCGCGTCTAACGCAATCGTCGCCCGCGCCAAAGTGCCGCAGGCGATCGCAATCAGCTGCCGAAGTGCGCTGACATACCATGTGAGCGGCGCGCCCACATACGACGCGTTGTCGACGCTGCGTGGCTACGTGTTTTCGCGCAACGCTTTGTCAATTTTGGCGCGTAACTCAACGAAGCGCCGAAGAAAATCGTAGTGCTTTTCGCGGAACGCTTGGGTGTAGCGCCGCTCTTTGGCTTTCGCGCGCCACGCCGCCGTGAGGTCATCAAGGCGTTCAAC
>JAKQOD010000986.1 GCA_029565465.1 Deltaproteobacteria bacterium | reverse complement strand
GCTTGGCGAAGTTGTGCTGCCGATGCCGGGCCAACACAATGTGCTCAACGCCTTGGCGGTGCTGGCGATCAGCGACTTCCTTGGCATCAGCTTTGATACGTATGTCAAAGCGCTGTCGCAATTTGAAGGCATCCAACGTCGCTTCACCGTGCGTGGCGAAGTGGGTGGCATCACCGTCGTCGACGACTTTGGGCATCATCCAGCCGAAGTGAAGGCGACGCTGGCTGGCGCGCGCGCTGCGTTTGCAGGCCGGCGTGTGATCGCCGCGTTCCAGCCGCATCGTTACACGCGCACCCGCGATCAATTCGAAGAATTCGCCCATTCATTCGGCGACGCCGATAAGATCGCCATCTGCGACATTTTTCCGGCTGGCGAAAAACCGATCGATGGCATCACCAGCGCTAATCTCGTCAGCGCCGTGAAACAAGTTGGCCACGCCGATGCTGTGCATATCGCACGCCGCGAAGACATTGCAGCCTGGATGGTGCAACACGCCAAGCCAGGCGATTTGCTGCTCACCCTCGGTGCAGGCAACATTCAACTTTGCTGCAACGAAGTGATCGAACTGCTGGAAAAAGCCCACGGTCCAGCAAGCAAAAAGAACTTGGTACGCGTGTAACGTGAGCGCAGGAACGGCTTCGCACGCACCGATTGCCGACGGCATTGAGCTAGTTGGCGATGCAACGTTGGGCGAAGACCTCACCAGCACGGCGGCCCCACCGAATCCACAATCGCTGTTGCAAATTGCCGAACGCCGCGCCGAACTGCTTGCACTGTGCCGCACGGGCGCCCGATTCGATGAACCCATGCGACGGCACACAACGCTGAAGATCGGCGGCCCCGCTGATGCGTTTGTGACGCCCGCCGACGCCACTGAGCTGCGTGCCGTGATCGAGTGGGCCAATGCGCACCAACTGCCACTCACCGTCGTTGGCGGCGGTTCTAATCTGCTGGTACGCGACGGTGGCATTCGCGGCGTCGTCATCGCCACCAAAGGCATGCGCTCGATCGAGCTGCCAACCCCGACGACAATTCGCGTTGCCGCTGGGGTCTCAACCGGCAAGCTGCTGGCAACCGCAGTCGAGCACGATCTTGGTGGCATCGAATTTCTCGGCGGTGTGCCAGGCTCGGTTGGTGGCGGCTTGATCATGAACGCTGGCACCTACCTCGGCGAGTTTAAGAGCGTCGTCACCGCCGTTACATCGGTCCGGCTTTCGGACGGTGGCATCGTGACCCGCAGCAACGCCGAATGTGGCTTTGCCTATCGCCACAGTGACTTGCCGCAGACCGAAATCGTCGTCGGTGCCGAGCTGCAACTGCAGCCGCGCCCACGCGCCGAAATCGAAGCGGTGGTTAAAGATCTGCGCGCTCGGCGCCACGACCGCGAGCCCAAAAAAGTTTCATCAAACGGGTCGACGTTCAAAAACCCACCCAACGATTTTGCGGGTCGCTTGATCGAAACCGCCGGCTGCAAAGGCTGGTGCGAAGGCGATGCCGAGTGCTCACCGGTGCATGCCAACTGGCTCGTAAACAATGCCAACGCCACCGCTACGCAATTGCAGCGCTTGATTGAACGAGTGCGAGCCCGCGTGCTTGAGTTTCACGGCATCGAATTGCTGCTCGAAGTAAAGCTGCTTGGCGTCGATGGCTGACTAAGCCGCACCCCGAAAACGCAACTAGCCGCGACGAGCGCGGCTAGGGCAGAAGGGTGCGAAGTATTTATGCGTTCTTTGGATCAGGCGTAACCGTTGCAACCAGCGACGTGATCAAAGCGACCAAACCACCAACGACAACGAGCTTGGCGCCGATGTCGCCGTCGGTGAAGATCTTGATGAAGCCGGCTGGCTTAAATTTGCCGTGAAACACGGCGCCGTCGAGCATCATCACAACAAACGCAGCGAACAATGCGCCAACGATGCCTTGCCAGCGTGCAACCCGTTTGGTCAACGCCAACGACACGCCGCCGAGTGCTAGCAGTGCAATGAACGGAATCAGGAACATCATGAGGCTTGGTTTATTGTCACCTGGCAAACTGCCGATCTTGCTCAGCGACATGCCTGCGATGAAAGGCAAAAAGCAGCCAATGGCGCCAAGGGTTGCAGCAGCAGCGATCGTGATGGTGTTTGGAGTGATGTTGTTGTTTTTCATGACCAACGCTAAGAGCAACTGCCGTGCCGAGTTCGGCGCAATCGCAACTAGCTGGAATTGCTTAAACGCCGTTGCTGAACTGAATTCTGACGTACCCCGCATAGACCCACATTGCGTGGACAATTGGGTCCGCGCGTGCAGCTAGCGCGCGACTTTGAAGTTAAACGGCTTCTGTCCGATTGCGCCCCAGGTTTTGAACCACAACGGAAACAGCAGTTCGGCGGTGCGAGCAGTGGCGATGTCGCCGAGATCAATAATGTCGTCCCAGCCAAACTCACGCAGCAGTACCTGCACAAGTTTTTTGGCTTCAACATCATTGCCCGAAACAAACACCGTGCTGTCGCCACCTGAAACTAGTTCAGGCCGCACCATGACAAAGGCATTCATTGTATTGAGCGTTTTCACCACGCGTGCCAGTGGAAACGCCGTCTGAATCCGCTCACCTACCGACGAGCCTGCCACATCGGTGATGCGCAAGATGGGCGGCAAGCCACGCGAAAAGTCCAAGTCGTTTGAAACGTCGATGAGCACTTTGTCTTCGAACGTTGCACGCGGCACCCGGGCAAGAATGTCTAAGATCGAAGTTGCGCGCGTCGCATTGATCAAGACATCGCACTGAGCGATCGCATCAGCAAACCTCACTACAGGCACATGACTGTAGCGGCGATACCAGAGCGCGAAGCCTGGCGCGCCAAACGTGTCAGGTTCAACGGCAGCTAGCGTGGTTGCAACATCACGCGTGCCGATCACCACAAAATGGCCCCGGGCCAGCAATGCTGCGGTGAGCGACTGGCCCACCATACCTGTGCCCAAGACTGCGATTTTCATTGCCGTTGGTCATCATCGGCAATTTTCTGCCTTTTAAAAAGGTGGTGTTTAGTCACATGTTTATCAACTTAAAGTTGAAAATAATGGCATTCGATAATAGTCTTAACAGTTGAGAATCACTCATGAAGTCCCTGCAAGCAACCTTGCCTAGTTTGCTTAGCGCTGTGCAAACCGCGGAGAGTGGCAGTTTTTCTGCAGCCGCCAAGGTCCTACAGCTCACCCCCGCCGCCGTTAGCAAGAATGTCGCGACGTTAGAAGCCTTGCTGCAAGTTCGCCTTTTCAATCGAACAACACGCCACCTATCGCTGACCGAAGAAGGCAAAGCGTTTGTAGCGCAAACCCGGCTTGGCCTCGCAGCGCTTGAAGATGCAACACGCATTGCCACCCAAGGGCTGACCCCGCGCGGCGTTGTGCGAGTGAACTGCTCGGTTGGGTTTGGTCGACGTTATGTGTTGCCTGCGCTGCCTGGATTTTTTGCCCAATACCCCGACGTGCAAGTTGACCTCGTGCTCAACGACCAAGCCATCGATTTGGTCGGGCAAGGTTTTGACTTTGGCATTCGCGGTGGCAGCCAGCCGCCTGAAGGCATGGTCGCACGCAAAATTTGTGACAATCCATCGGTGTTAGTCGCCACGCCGCGCTACCTGCAATTACGCGGCACGCCGCAAACGCCAGCCGACCTCGCGCACCATGACCTTTTGCGCGTGAAGTTTCTCAACGGCAAAATGTATCCGTGGGCATTTCGCGAAGCCGCTGGGGTTAGCAGTTTTGACGCTGACGCGAAATTGTATATTTCAGATCCGGAGATGATTCTCGACGCAGCGCTGTTGCACATGGGCATCGCGCGCATGGGGCGCCATCACGCTTGGGCAGCGCTGCAAAGCGGCGAATTGGTCGAAGTGCTACCGCAATCGCATATGCCAACGGATGCAACGATGGCGCTGTTCTATCCGCATCACGTTGGCGTTGCGCCGCGCGTCCGTGTGCTGATCGACTATTTGATGGCCTGGTTTGCGCAACAAGAATCGTTGCAAGGTCGAACACCTCACCGCCGACGAACTGCCATCGGGTCCGACTAACGACGCTTGCGCACTTTGCGGCCAACGACGTCCAGCACGGTTGGCCCGACGGCCATTGCGCTCGGATCGTTGGCAGCCGCCAGCCAGCCCCGCCGCAAGCGCGCTGCAGCAGCGGCATCGAATGGAGGGAACTCCGCCATGCGATCCATCACGCCCAAAAAGTATTCGCTCAACCAATTCCACGTTGCGGAACCAGGATGGCCAACCCGCAGCGTTGGGTGCGTTTCATCGAGTTGGAGGCCAGCATCACGCAACAATGCCGGCAGCTGGCTGCCAATGCTGACGTCGCCGCCTTGCGATGCAAAGAACGCCCGATCAGCCGCGCAAAACGCGGCCCAGTCTGGCTGCGCCGGCACCATATCGAGGGTGGCTCGATGATATTCCTGCAACGCAATGACACCGCCGGGGCGCAACGCCGCAACCAGCTTGGCAAGATGAGCGGCTGGGTCGGGCAGAAATAGAAATACCCAACGTGCAAAGATGATGTCGTAGTGCGCGCGCGGGAGCGGTGCATCAAGTAAATCGCACTGCCACGTGCGACCAGCGCCGAAACCGTCGCGTGCGGCCAGCGCCGTTATGTGCGGCGCAAATACTGGCGAACGTTCCACTGCGTCGACCGGGCCACCGACGCGGCGGCGCAACTCAAGATGCAGCGAGCCTTGGCCGGGCCCGACTTCTAAGACCCGTTTGCCGGGCCCAACCGCAATGCGATCAAACAACGCATGCGAAACCGGATCCCATAAGCGCGCTTGATTGCGCAGCCGTTCCGATTCTTTGGGTGAATCGCCGAGAATGTATTCGTAGCTATCGGTTGTCGACAAGCGACGTGTTGGACGCGAATTGCGAGCGGTGCTTGAGCGCGGTGCGCGCTTGCTAGGTGTAGCTCTGCGAACCATGCGGCAACCATACCTGCAGCCACGCGCGGTTGCTACGCGCACGCTACTGCAAACGTTTGTAGGTGCCACGCAGCTGGGGATACATATACACTTCGCCGTCGATACGGTACTTGGCCAACAACGCAGTCATGGTCTGCACATCAATTTTTTTGTGAAAGCCAAAGCCGCCGCGTTTGAGCGATTTGTTGCGCAGCACTGGTTCAAAATCGGTCGGGCGCTGGCGGTCGGCTCGTTGAAATACAAATTCCTGCAAGCGTGGTGCGGTTTCGAATGCTGTAAAGTCCCGCATTGCAGCCATTGTCGCCAATTGCACAACTTGCAATTTGCGCAACGCAGTTAGGCTTGGAAACTTCTTCACGTTGTTCAACGTTTCAAAAAGCAACCCTTCAAGCGCAAGCAAGCTCCCAACAAAATCGATATTGCGCAGGTTCTGCATCCACCAAAGTTGCAAGTAACGCAATTTGGGCAGCTGCGTTAACGCCTCAAGATTTGCAAAACCGCAGCGCTGCATCCTAAGGCTGTGTAACGCTCGCAGGTTCGTCAGTGCTTCAAGGTTACCGAGCCGGTTGATCGCATACAATTTCAACACCTGCAACCGAGGCAACCGCGGCAGGACCTCGGCGAGTTGGTGCTCACAGCGAATCAACGACAGGCGACGCAAGCGTTGTAGGCGCGCCAGCGGTGTAAGATCAAGTTTGCCAAACGATTCACTACCAATGCTCAATTCTTCGACGGTGGTTGCCACATGCTCAACGAGGTTGACATCCGCCGACTTGGGCAACGTCAACGACAACGTCTTGAGACTTTTGCAACTTGCCAACGCCGGAACGTTGTCGATGCGCTGGGATACTTCGATACCCAAGTTTTGCAGCATTGGGAGATCGACGAGGAAAGATAAGTCGAGTTCCGTTCCCATGAAGATCCGCAGTTTAATCTCTGGCCGCTTGCGAAACACATGTTCGGCGAGCCCGGCGATCAGCCCCGGCGGCAGGCGCGCTTCGTCGGATTGTTCAATTTGGACTCGCTCCAGCGTAGGCACCGCAGCGACCAAATCGGCCAGCTTCTTGCCCTTTAACGACTCGCCAACCTCAACATTGGCAACCCGTTGATTGTCGAAGACAAACACCATCGCGACACGCTAACTGGATTTGCGTAGCGTGACTAGGGGCTGTCTTCAAAAGCCCCATTGAGCGAGCATCGGACGTACGCCGCAAGCTTGGCGAGTCTGCGACGGTCGCAGCCGATGCGGGACCACATCACGGCATTTCAGCAGGAAACGCGGCCGCACGCTTTTTGTCGCGCCGACGAGCGATCCACGTACGAATTATCAGGACCAGTGCCACGATGAAACCGCCAAAGACGGCCAGCACGCCCACCAGAATTGATGAACCGATACCGGCGCCAAGCGCCAAAATGAATGGATCTTCGGCAGTACAGGTAAGTGTGACTTTGCTGGCTTGTGGCAGGTTGAGCTTCAAGATGCTGACGCCTCGATGGCTGCCAAAATCGTAGGAAACAGTCGCGGAAGGAGTCCCGAGTTCGATCTTGCTGCCGTCGGCAGCTACGGCGTTGCACCGTGCGGCAATGCTGATTTCGCCAACCGCATCGGCAGGCGGTTCGCCATAACCAATGGTCTCGCCAGCGGGCAGCGAAACTTCGCTGGTGCCCGGCACAGGGATGCGCGTGAGGCGATCAATTTGGCCATTCAAGCGCCAGATCATCAGCGCCAACGTAGCCAGCCCAGCGGCCAACGCAATTAATCCGTACAAATAACCACGCCGAGAAGTCATCTCAACCAGGTATCAAAGAAAGTCGCCGTGCGAAAGCGATTTCGCCTAGGCCGGCTGCCGCTGGCTAGCCTTTGGCGCGCAGCTTGGCCTTATTGGCGCGACCGCGGCGCTCTAGCATCGGGCGCAAAGCGCGACTGACCGCCGGTGCAACGTAGGCCATGGTGGCTAACGCAGCCGACATCTTTGGCGTCGTGCGTTCGGCTTTACCATCGAAGGCGCACTCCACCACCAGTTCAGCAACGTCATCGGCGCTGCACATCGGTTGCGACATGGTGAGATCAGACACCGTATCGAGTTCGGCAAGAATGAACTGCGTTTCAACCGGCCCCGGCGACACCACCGAACTGGTCACGTTGCATTTGCGCCCATGTAGTTCTTCATTGAGCGCATGCGAAAACGCGCGCAAGCCGAACTTGGTGGCTGAGTACGTCGCGCCGCCTGGGGTAGGCACCATGCCCGCGAGGCTGGCAACGTGCACAACGGCACCGCCGCCGCTGGCGATCATCGTCGGCAGCGCGTGCCGCGTCAGCACAATCGGTGCACGTAGATTTACATCGACCATTTTGCCCAACGCGTCAGCATCTTGCTCAATGAACGGACCACGGGTGTGGTAACCCGCGTTGTTCACCAACACATGTAGCCCACCGAACTCGGCCTTGGTCTTGGCTACGATCTGCGCTGGTGCATCGGCAGCGCCAACGTCGCACGCAATGGCCAACACGGGACCAAGCCGCGCCAGCTCTTTGCGCACCGTTTCTAACGCTGCAGCGCCGCGAGCGACGATAACAACATTGGCGCCTTCTTTGGCAAATCGGCGCGCGCACTCAAGCCCGATGCCAGCTGATGCGCCCGTGATCACTACCGTCTTGTCGTTGAATCGTCGTTTCGCCATGCCCAACGCTATCAGCTTCGTCGCCGAGCGGGCGATGGCAACTGTCCGGTTTCGTAGCTGGCAAACATTTCGTCGAGAAATTGCCAAACCGCAGCGACGCGCGGCAAGTGCCGCACTGCGGGGTGTGCCACCATCCACAATTCGTCAACC
>JAKQOD010000985.1 GCA_029565465.1 Deltaproteobacteria bacterium | reverse complement strand
GAAGTGATTGCCGAGGCGCAAGGCACGAAGCTAGCTGATCGCGCCGTGTACGCGCGTGAGGGGCACACCGGCGCACGCGAGACGGGTGCCATTGGTTTCGTCGCGTTGCGAGGCGGAGACGTTGTCGGCGATCACACGGTCGTCTTTGCCGGAATGGGCGAGCGCATCGAAATCACGCACAAGTCCTCGAATCGAACCGCATACGCCACGGGCGCGATTCGTGCGGCGAAATTTTTGCAAGGCAAAACGAACGGATTGTTCGACATGCACGACGTGCTGGGGCTGAAGTAGGCGACAGCATGTGTGCGCTTGCTGCCGCGCCAAGCCCTGTTATTGCTAACGAAAACGCAAACACCACGGCGTGCGGCTCTTGCGGCAGCACATTTGTTTGCGGCGCGAACGCATCGAATTGTTGGTGCCAAAGCTTTCCACCGCTAGATCTTTCAACGCGCAGTTCCGCCGAGCGCTCTGCCGGCTGTCTCTGCCCATCGTGCCTGCGCGCGGCTGTCGAACGAGATGCTGCGAATCGCTGCTATTGATTTACGCAAGCGCGAATAATCGCTCCTGTACCAATTGCGACGGACGCGGACTTGTGTCTCATGTGGCGTTACTTGTTTCAGGTCGATGGTCACTGATTCGTTGGCATTTTTGATCTGTCGGCGCATCGGAACAATCCGGTTTTCAGAAGAAGTCGTCCAGGTGCCGAAGACTTTGTTTGAATAGTTTGCACTGGCCGAGGGCGCTGCAGTCTCTTAGACTACGGCGCAGCACACCTCGGCGGCCTGAAATTGCAACGTGAACGATCGTAAACAACATGGTAAATGTTCTACTATTGGCTGCGGCGTTGCTCGCGCGCCGAGTATGGTTATCGGGTAAGGGTTAGCGCATGAACGGAAGTCGAGGGAAATGTGTCAGGGCTGGTATTCTGATTTTGTTTGCGGTGTATTGTGGCGCGTCACACGCGTACCTGTTTGCATTGCTCGGGCGTGCAGCTGTGGTGGGACGGACGGCGTCAGCAGCGGGCACGATGGCACGTGTCGGGACGGTGAGTCGGGCCGGGGTTGCGACTCGCAGTTTCAATTGGGTGGGACGGGAGGTGGCGAAGTCCGCTATCCACACCGCCCTGTCCGCCAATGGCCATTCAGCGGCCGGGGAAATACAGCAAGATCAATGTTTGGCCGTTGAGTTCGACGGTTCATCAAACTACGTTGCCAATTACTGCGACTACCCGGTAGAGATTGCCCGTTTTGCCCGGCAAAACGCGAGAGGCGAGATCACATTCGTTGAATGCCAAGGTTGCATTATCGAACCGATGCAGTATCGACAGTTTTCTAGTTCTGGTTATGCAAGCGCGTTTTTAGGCGCTGATTTGCGACCAGCGGCGGCACAGGAGCGGGCTGTCGTTTCGCCGTCTGCATCTGGGCCTGCGCCGCGCGGCAAAGGCATGGCCTGTCCGTTTGGCACTATGGCGCAGTGGGATCAGTGGTATGAAATGAACGGGCCCGGATGGGGCTCTGCGCAGTGCGTCCCCAGCTACGGGGCACCGCCGAACGCGCCGCCGTGTGGGCCAACGGATACCGCCTTCTGGTGGGAGCGTAGATTTGGACAAATCGTTCCGGTCGCCTGTGTCGGAGGGGCTCCGAATAGCGGCGGAGCGCCGCAGGCACGACCAGCACCGCAACCCTATCAAGCATCAAGCGTTTGCGCGCCGCACGTACCCGTTGAGCATCGACTAACGGGCGCTTCCGGTCAACAAGAGATTCATTGCTGCCCGGTTCAGGCACCGCGTTTGCTGCGCCACCCGAACGGCACTTTCAACTGTACGCCGTAGAAGAGCGATCCCGACCATAGATCGCCATCACCATAGTCATTGCTAATTCCAGCGCTAGGAGTCCAAATGTCCACTGTCAAACCTATCCGCAGGCAGCTAATCCCGCTCGCTTTGGGTTCTATTTTGTTGTTGGTATACGCCGT